>JAHELS010000122.1 GCA_024644085.1 Rhodopirellula sp. | reverse complement strand
GCCCCGAACCAACTTGCCGAGGTGAACAATCAATCCAGCGTGTTTCCGCGTATCGGTCACGACGAATTCAAAGTTGTCGTTGCTGATCACGCCTGTGTCACCCACCTGACGGCCCGACTCGCCATAGAACGGCGACTCGCTGAGCACCAAGCGCATCGGAGTTTCGGCCGGCCGATCGAGATGACTCAGCAATTGGCCTTCGTCCTCGCCCTTTCCGCCCTGGCCGGTGATGATTCCCTTGACCACCGAGGTCGCCTCGGTCGTTTCGTAACCGAGAAACGGAGTCTCGCGCAGCGCCTCTTTCAGCGTTTCCAACGGGCCGGTTTGGAACAATTCACGTTGTCCCGCACCGCTGTCGATGGCATGTTGATCCATTGCTTTGCGATAGCCGTGCCAATCGAATGTGAAATTCTGTTCGGCGCTCAATGTCTGCAGCAATTCCGGCGGGACCCCGTAAGTTGAATTCAGCTCGGCCGCGGCGTCACCGGGCACCATCACTGCCGACTCCTCTCGCATCTGCGCGAACAACTGTTCGATCCGCTTCATGCCTCCGTCGATGGTCGCAAAGAAAGCCTTTTCCTCGGCTTCGATCACTTCGCTGACGCGCTTGGTCGTTTGCGACAATTCGGGATAGGGATTCTTCGACGCATCGGCGACCGCCTGGACCAACTTGAACAGAAACGGCTCACGCAGATTCATCTGGTACCCGTCGAGCACGGCGCGCCGAATCAACCGCTTGATGACGTACCGGGCGTCCTTGTTTCCGGGATAAACATTTTCGTGAATCGCAAAGACCGATGCGCGGGCGTGATCGGTAATGCGGCGCAGCCGCCGGCCATCGTCGCTGTCGTAATGGTAACTGCGGCCGGTCACCTCGGCCGCGGCCTCGACGATCGGATACAAGATGTCGATGTGAAAATTGGTCGGCACGCCCTGCAAAACACTCGCGGTACGCTCCAATCCCATCCCCGTGTCAATGTTCTTGCTCGGCAACGGCTGCAGGTTGTCGGGAGGGTTGCCGACGCGGTTGAACTGCGTGAAGACAAGGTTCCAGATTTCCACTTCGCTGCCGTCGTCGAGATGGAAGTAGATTTCGCTGCATGGACCGCAGACGCCGTCGGGGCCCTGGCTCGGCGCCGACGCCGGCCAGAAATTCTCGTCCTCGTCCATCCGCGCGATCCGCGAATCGGGCAGGCCGACTTTCTGCTTCCAGATCTCGTACGCTTCGTCGTCGTCCTTGTACACGGTCACGCTCAGTTTCTCCGGCGCGACTGCGAGCCACTTCTTGGCGGTCAGGAATTCCCATGCCCACGTGATCGCTTCCTCCTTGAAGTAATCGCCGAAACTGAAATTGCCGAGCATTTCAAAGAACGTGTGGTGAAACGCCGTCCGTCCCACGTTCTCGATGTCACCGGTGCGCAAGCACTTTTGGCAGGTCGCGGCGCGGGTGAAATCGAGCTTCACCTTGCCGAGAAAATGATCTTTGAATTGGTTCATCCCTGCCGGCGTGAACAGCACCGACGGATCCCACGAGGGCACCAACACATCGCTCGGCCGGCGAACACAGCCCTTGCTCTCAAAGAATTCGAGGTATTTTTCGCGTAACTCGTCGGTTTTCATGGTCGTCGCAACTCTTACGGCTCGTGGCCCTCATCCCCGGTGCCATGCGTCGCGAAGGGCGAAGCCGGCTCGTCAGATGAAAATCATATCGAAACAGGGCCATCGGGCAGAGGGCATGCGTTGATCTGCCCCTTCACTCGATCGGCCGATCTGGTGAAAATTCGTCAGCTGATCCAACGAGAGGCGCTGGTATACTCTCAGGTTCGAACGATTTTCCGCAACGTCGCATGCCACTTCCCAAATGGCAGGCGCCGTGTTTCGCATCGCGAGGATTCCCATGCGATTGATTTGGTTCTTTGCTGCTGCCCTCCTTCTCGGCGGTCTGTCGACTCCGTGGATCGACTCGGCGATGGGACAATCGTCGATTCCGGACCGTGCAAACCAAGACCGCGCCGACCAAGACGATGCGACGGAAGATTCAGTCGAAACCTGGATCGAAATGCTCGGCTCGCCCCGTTACAGCGATCGAGTCGAAGCGACCGCCAAGCTTCAACGTTCCGGCGTCTCGGCGATCAAGGCACTCAAGCAGGCCGTACTCGACGGCCAGGTAGAAACGTCCAATCGGGCACTCGATATCTTGCGGCGGCATCATCGTGGCGAGGATGCTGTTCTCAAAAACGCCGCCGAAACAGCGCTCCGCGAAATCGCGGCGCTCGACCACGCCAAGGCGCACGCAGCGTCGAAAGTTCTCGAATCAGCCGAGAGTCGGGCGAACGCGGAAGCTCCAGCAATGCTGCCTCCCTTTCCATTGATTCCCCGCGCGCCCATCTTCGGCAATCGCGCGGCGGGAAATCAAATCTTCGGACGCGCGATCGGTGGCAACCAACGAATCAAGATCCAGGTCAAAATCACCAACGGGGATCGGGAAGTAACGATCGAAGAAAACGGAAAGAAGATTCACGTTGCCAAGAAGAGCGACGGAATCGACGTCGAAAAAACGGACGAGAATGGAGTCAAGAAGAAAGCCCACTACAAAGACATCGATGAGCTAAAGAAACGGGATCCCGAAGCTCACAAGGCCTACCAGCGTGCCGGCGCGGGAATCGAAATCAAAATCGGCGGCCGAGCCCAGGCACCGCAGGCCGCTTTGCCCGACGAGATTCGCAAGCGCCGACAAGAGATGCTCGATCGACGTGACGAAATTCTGAAACGTCACGAAGAGTTGCGAAAGCAGCACTTCGAGAGGGTCGAGGAAATGAAACGCGTGACTCCGCGCGACTCTGTCCCGATCGAAATCACTCCGCAGCAGAAGCCCGTCGATGATGACGACGCTGGAAAGACCGAAGAGACAGACGACAAAACGACTCCCGCTCCGCCGCGCGGCGGGCTGAAAGTCTAGGACGTCACCTCGGCACCGCTGGATACTTCGGTGTTCTCGGTGTTCTCGGTGGCCGCTGCATCGGCGGACGTCTCAAACCGCTCGAGCAATCGATACAGCTTGCGGCGGTGAATCCCCAACACCCGCGCTGTCTTCGCCTTGTTGCCGCCCTGCTGTCGCAAGACCTCGATCACGTGGGCCTTCTGGACTTCATCAAGCTTCACGCTCTCGGCGCTCGGTGCGTGCGCAAATGCCCCAGTGCTGGGCGACGCTGCGTTGGGCGACGCTGCGTTGGGCGACGCTGCGTTGGGCGACGCCGCAGCACGATGCGTCAATTCGCGCGGCAAATCATCCATCGTGACCTCTTCGCCGTCCGCCAGAATCGTCGCCCGCTGTGTCACGTTGATCAATTCGCGGACGTTTCCCGGCCAATCATACGCGTTCATTGCCTGACGAGCATCGGGATCGATATGCCAGGGCGGCGGAAGAAATTGGTCAATCAACAAATCGATATCGCCGGCGCGCTCTCGCAGCGGAGGCAAGTCGATCGGCAATACATTGACCCGATAGAACAAGTCTTCGCGAAACGTTCCCGCTTTGACGTCCTCGGCAAGATCGCGGTTGGTTGCCGCGATGATCCGAACCTTCACATGCCGCTCCTTGTGGGAACCGATCCTTCGCATCGATCCGTCTTCGAGAACTCGTAACAGCTTCGGTTGAAGTGCGCTCGGCATCTCGCCCAACTCATCAATGAACAGCGTTCCGCCGTCGGCGACCTCGAACAAACCCGGCTTCTCCGACGTGGCACCGGTGAACGAACCTTTCTGATGACCGAACAACTCACTCTCGACGAGCTGTTCCGGCAAAGCCGCGCAGTTGACGGTCACAAATGGCCGGTTGGCCAACTGACTCTTTTGCTGGATCACCTTGGCGACCACTTCTTTCCCCGTCCCGCTTTCCCCAGTGATCAGAACCGGCTTGTCGGTGGGCGCAATCCGCTCGATCCATTTCTTGACCTCGCGCATGGCGGGCGACTCGCCGATCAGATCCGATTCCTTCCGACCTCGCGATATGATCGCCTTGAGTTGTTTGTTTTCCTTACGCAGTTGGCCGCGACCACGAGCCAGATCACAATGATGCTCGAGATCGCCAAGGGGACAGGGTTTGGTCAAATAGTCGCTCGCCCCCATCTTCATCGCCTGGACCGCCGTCTCGATCGTCCCCTGACCGGTCAGAATGATGACCTCCATGTCGATCGCCTCGTCGCGAATCCGCTGCAACAATTCGATCCCCGACATGCCGGGCATGTTCATGTCGAAAACACCGACGTCAAAGTCCTGACGCGCACAAAGACTCAGCGCCTCGGCACCACTGGCGGCAGCGGCAACATGATGCCCTTTTCGTTGCATCCAACGGGCACTCGAATCGCGGAAGTCCGCGTCGTCTTCAACAATCAACACGGAAATGGGTTCGACCGACACAAGGCAACTCATCAGGCGGGGATCGTGCAGGTCCGACTGAAAACAGTTCGAGTCGGTTTCGCCAGCGAAGGCTTGCATCTGTGATGCCAAAGGCCCTCCAACGCCGATTCTAGACCGTCAACCACCAGAATGCGCGCGTAATTGCACAGTTGCATTCAAGCAGTGACAATACGACACGGTTTTACCGCGAACGGCCACATGTGGAGGAGTGTCGCAAGGGGTTAGAATCGCTCTCCAACCAAGTCCCACCCCGCGCCCATAGCTCAGCTGGATAGAGCAACGGACTTCTAATCCGTAGGTCGGAGGTTCGAATCCTCCTGGGCGTGCTTGTGGCAAGGATTGCCTGGGCACTTCGGCGACGCGCTCGACGTTACCCCGCAGTTGGCACATCAGTGATGCGGCTAGTTAGCCGCAATTCCGGTGGACACCTCCTCGAATTTTTGATTTTCAACGGGATCAGGAGACTTAAAAAAGAGCACCGTCGCAAACAACACAGCACAAAGAAACAAGGCAAAAACCATCGCTGCGAAAATCTGCGTTGTGGTCCAGCCGTTGGCGGCGGCGGTTTCTTCGTTGTCGGTAGCTGGCTCGTAAGGATTCGGCATGGTGAAAGGCTATCGGTGTGGCACGCCTCGGAACACCCGCTATCCCTTTCGAATCCCGTATCATCCGTTGTCGAACGTTTGAAAAGCACGCAAACACGGAGTTCCGTAGGTCGGAGGTTCGAATCCTCCTGGGTGTGCTTTGGTCCGGGACAAACATCTACAGCGCCCGACTCAAAAGCCGCGATGGGTTTAGGCACGCGAGATTCTCTGTGCAAATTCCTCACCGGCCGCGATCAGATGCAGGCCACTAACAGCCTCTGTCCTACGGTGATTCCCCCCGACCGGCGGATCGAGAAACGCATATAACCCTGCGTTTTCCTCCAATCGCAGAACAAAGTAACGTGTCACGGGTTGAAATAGTACGAATCAGGCGTGAAATGAAAGTGGCGCGGTGCTCTGGGCCGTGAACTCTTGACTCGGAAAGTCAAGCCAACCGCCTGGCGAAACCTTGAGTGTCCGACCTTTGATCCGAACTCACTTTAAAACGAATGTCAGTTTTTCAGGTGCCGTGATGCTGGCACTTGGCGGTTTGCTCATGGCCGTCACGTGTCATGCCGACGATGCGCATTTCGTTGAGAATGTCACCCCATTTTTGCAGAAACACTGCGTCGCTTGTCACGATGTCGGCGAGCCCGAAGGCGGGATCGTGCTGGCGCGCGAGTCGGCGAACATTCAACGCGACTACGAGTTATGGGAAAAAGTGATTCGTCTGGTGAATGCGCATCAAATGCCGCCCGCCGATGAACCTCAGCCCTCCTCGGACGAGATCATTGCGATCACCGAAGCGATCGAAACACAACTCGCCAAGTTCGACTGCACGGTCGAAAAACATCCTGGACGAGTGGCCATTCAGAGGCTGAACAAGGCTGAGTACGACAACACGATTCGCGATTTAACAGGACTCGACCTGCGGCTTGCCGATGCGTTTCCTTCGGATGATGTCGGCAACGGATTCGATAACATCGGTGACGTTCTTTCGATCCCTCCGATCTTGCTGGAGAAGTACCTGAATGCCGCCGAGACGATTGCGGAGCGAGTGTACGAGGATGAGGCCGCACGTAAACGTGTCTTCCCGCACGCCCCGCAATCGGAAGACCAGCGTGTCGAAACCGCTCGCCGAAATGTCAACGAATTTGCCGCTCGAGCGTGGCGTCGTCCGTTGACCGACGACGAGCAAGAGCGATTGTTCGCGATCATGCGGCTCGCCTGGCAGCGAGACAACAGCGAAGCCGATATTTTCAAAACAGTCATCGCGGCGATACTCGCCAATCCAAACTTCATTTTCCGAATCGAACAAGACCCTGGCCCAAGCGACCAGGATGGGATCCGCGAACTTGGCGGTTACGAATTGGCTTCGCGGCTGTCGTACTTCCTGTGGAGCAGCATGCCGGACGAGCGACTGTTCGAACTGGCCGCATCCGGGGAATTGGCCAAGCACGATGTGTTGGCCGCGGAAGCGAAGCGAATGTTGGGGGATCCAAAATCACGCGCACTGGTCGATAACTTTGCCGGCCAGTGGTTGCAGCTCAGGGACCTTTCCCAAATGATGCCCGACCCGTCAAAGTTTCCAGATTTCGATGGCAAGCTGCGAACAGCAATGCGTCGTGAAACGGAAATGTTCTTCGAGACGATGATTCGCGAAGATCGAAGCGTCTTGGAGTTTTTGAATGCCGACTTTACGTATGTCAACGAGCGTCTTGCGCGGCATTACGGGATTCCCGAGGTGACCGGCGAGGAGTTTGAGCGAGTCAGTTTGGGCCGCGAGCGGCGTGGCGTGTTAACGCACGCCAGCATCTTGTTGCTGACATCGAACCCTACGCGGACATCCCCGGTCAAACGCGGCAAGTGGATTCTGGACAACATGTTGTCCGAACCGCCGCCACCACCACCGGCGGATGTGCCCGAATTGGAGGAAGGCGCCGAGACGCTGGGAACGCTGCGCGAACAAATGGAGCAGCATCGAGCCAACGAGTCTTGCGCGGTTTGTCATCGAACGATGGACGCTCTCGGCTTTGGGCTTGAGAACTTTGACGCGATCGGGGCTTGGCGAGACAAGGATGGACAGCACACGATCGACGCATCGGGCGAACTGCCGGGGGGCCAGGCGTTTGATGGTGCCGCCGACCTGATGAGAATCCTGGTCGATGAAAAGAAAGACCAGTTTTGCAAGTGTTTGGCCGGAAAGTTACTCGTTTATGGACTCGGTCGCGGCCTGGGGTCATATGATCGCTGTACCGTCAAAGACTGCGTAGCGATAATGGAAAAGAACGAATACCGATTCTCTTCGCTGGTGACCGCGATCGTCACAAGCGATCCGTTCACATTGCGGGAAGCAAAGAGGGAAGAATGAGCATCGAAACAAGTAGACTCACGCGAAGAACCGTTCTGCGAGGCTTGGGCGTCTCGTTGGCCCTGCCCTGGATGGAATCATTAGCGCCGCGGACCATTGCGGCCGAAGCAAATGCAGCCGCGCCCCAGCGGATGGCATTCATGTTCGTGCCCAACGGTGTGCATCTTCCTGATTGGACGCCGAAACAATATGGCTATGGATACGAGTTGCCGCACATCCTCAGCCCGTTGGCCGCAGTTCAAGATGATGTGATGGTCATCAGCGGGTTGACCCACGACAAAGGACGAGCGAACGGCGACGGCGCCGGCGACCACGCCCGCAGTGCATCCGTTTTTCTAACCGGTGCTCAACCACGCAAAACCGCCGGCGAAAATATTCGGTCCGGTATCTCGGTCGATCAAGTTGCCGCGCAAGGTGCAGGTCGAGCGACGAGATTCGCATCCTTGGAACTTGGCTGCGAATCGGGACGCAGCGCCGGCAACTGCGACAGTGGATACAGCTGTGCCTATTCTTCGAATGTCTCGTGGTCGGGCGAGTCGACACCGGTTTCAAAAGAAACGAATCCGCGGCTGGTGTTCGAGCGTCTGTTCGGCGACGGCGATGTCGCCGGCCGGGACAAGAACGCGGTGCGACGTGACCAACTGAAAAAAAGCATTCTCGATTTCATAGCCGATGACGCGCGTCGATTGCAATCGAAACTTGGGGGCCAGGACCAGCAAAAGCTCGATGAATTCCTGAACGGTGTTCGAGAAGTCGAACAGCGAATCCAACGCACCGATGACGAGCCAAAAATTTCGATCGACCTCGATTATCCGATCCCCAAGGGACAACCCGACGACTACGGCGAGCACATTCGTTTGATGTGCGACATGATGGTGTTGGCTTTTCAAACCGATCGCACGCGGATTGCGACCTTCATGCTGGCCGACGCGGGCAGCAATCGCAGCTATCGGCACATCAATGTTTCGGACGGTCACCATGATTTGTCCCACCACCGCGGTGATGCCAACAAGCATGCCAAGATCCGTGAGATCAATCGTTTTCATGTCGCCCAACTGGCTTACTTTCTCGAGAAGTTGAAATCGATCCCTGAAGGCGATGGCACATTGTTGGACAATTCGATGATCTGTTACGGCAGCGCGATCAGCGACGGCGATCGTCACAACAACGAAAACTTACCGGTCGTGCTTGCGGGTCACGCCGGCGGCCGCATCGACACCGGCAGACACATTCGGGTACGGCCCGAAACTCCGATGTGCAATTTGTTCCTTTCGATGCTCGATCGCTTCGGAACCCCCGTTGAATTCATGGGTGACAGCACGGGCCGGGTTTCGGAGTTGGTGGTTTGAGTCAAACGGACGCTCGAACCTCCCGGCGGGCACTAGCACTGTCCCGTAAATGTGAGCCGAACGCGCTAGCGTCGGGCGGCGCGTTGAGAACGGTTCAGTTATGAGGCCCGCGGCTAGCGCCGTCGGCTCACCATCGGCTTTTCTTCATTTACGGGACAGTGCCTAGTATCGACACAAGTCATCGCTCGCAGATTTCACCCTCGCTCGCGAGGGGTCGGAGATTTGTCGATACAAATGCCCGGAGGAAGGGTGAAATGCTCCGCGTCTTAACTTTCTTGCTACTTACCTTCCCTGCCTCTGCCTTCGCTGATGATCCAGCGTCGATCGAGAAACTTGCCGCTGATCTCAAAAGCGTCGAATTGGACAAACGCCGCGATGCCGCCTACGCGCTCGCGAAACTGGGACATGACGCGCTCCCGGCGCTGGAGTCATTGATTGCCGGGCTGGACGATCGCGACGACCAAGTTTGGATGCAATCAGCGATGGCGATCGCAAAGATTGGAAAGGATGCCGAGCCTGCGATCGCCGAACTCATTGAAAGCTTTGCTGATCGTGAAGACCAACGTCGCTACCGCGCCGCATGGGCGCTGTCGCGAATCGGGCCGTCGGCGATTCCGGCGCTGACTGAGGCGGCGAAAAACGATTCGTCACAACAACGCGTCGCGGCGCTCGACGCAATGGGCTGGATGAGCGACAACGTGGATCAATTGTCTCCGATCCTCAAGTCCGCACTCAGCGATGACGATGATCGTGTTCGCGAACAAGCTGCAACCTCCCTCGCGCGACTGGGAGATGCCGACGCACTCGGCATCGCATTAGACAGCAACGATGAAAGCGTGCGCGCAATTGCGGCCGCCGGGCTGGCAAATGCAGACAAAGTTTCCGAAGCGACAAGTCAACGACTCTTTGAGTTGACCAAAGATGGAAGCGCGGAAGTTCGTGCTGCATCATTCGTCGCACTCGCGGCTTCCGACTTGCCTCGCGAAGACATCATCGATTTGATCGCGAAAGCCGCTGTCGATTCAGAGCCCAATGTGCGGAGTGCCGCCGTGCTCGCGCTTCGCAAGCTTGGCGATGATGCCCAGCAAGCTCTTCCCACACTGATTCAGTTGCTGGAAAACGACGACGAGTCGACTCGATCGTTTGCTGCATTCGCCATCGGATCGATGGGTTCACGCGCCGACGGCGCCATCGACGCGCTTATCGCGGCGCTCAAGCGTCAGTCAAATAGCGACGATGCGATCGCCAGGGCACTCAGTCGTGTCGGTCCTCGCAGCGTGCCGGCACTCTTGCGAGCGTCGGCCGATGCAGGGCATTCAGCGGATCGTTTGGCGATGGCGATGGCGGGTATCGGGCCTCGCGCTACGGGACCACTGGTTGATGCTCTGCAAGACGAATCCATCGACGCAAGGGTCAGTGCCGCACGTGCGCTCTCAGCAATGGATTCAATCCCACCGAGCGCGATTACGCTGTTGGGCACGGGACTCGATGATGCCTCTGAAAGGCTGCGGGAAGCTGCCGCCAATGCACTTGGACAGTGCGAGCAGCTCGATGAATCTTTGATTTCCAAGCTGAAGTTGATGACCGGGGATCAAAACGCCAACGTTCGCGCCGCCGCTGTGTTCTCGATCGCCAAACTTGACTCTACCGATGATGGTGTGTCGATGGTGATCAAGTCGCTTCAAGACACGGAGCCCGCCGTTCGCAGTCGCGCGATTCAAGGATTAGGGTTGTTGGGCGACCGAGCGAAACCAGCTTTGAACGAGATTGCGGCAGCGCTTTCGGATTCAGACGTCGATGTTCGTTATCGTGCTGCAATCGCACTCGCCGGCCTGGGCGAAGCCGCACGCAGTTCTGCACCGGCACTCACGACGCTTTTGAGCGACGGTGACCCAAAGGTGCGCGCCGCTGCAGCAACGGCAATCGGGACGATCGGTGCCCAGCCGGCGGAGGTCGTCACCGCGCTATCCAACCTGCTCAGCGATAGCGACGAAACAGTTTTACAAGCTGCACTTGCATCGCTTGCCGAAATCGGACCCGAAGCGAGCAATAGCAGCGAGCACATCATCCAATTGCTGAAGCACGATCGCGTCAGCATTCGTGCCGCGGCGATCAAATGCCTGGCCAAGATCCAACCTGACGCCGAGAAATCGGTCCCGCTTTTGGTAGCAGCGCTCTCGGACTCCGACTGGACCGTACGACGCGATGCAGCTGGTGCGATTTCCGAGATTGGAAGCAAAGCGAAGGCGGCGGTACCGGTACTGTTCAAAATGCTTGACAGTGAGGAAGACAGCGACGCGGCACGGGGTGCACTACGAGCGATCGACGACGCAGGCCCCGAGGCTCTGCCGGTCTTGTTAGAGGGACTGAAATCAGACGATCGCCGTCTTCGTTACTACGCCATGTTTCTGATCGGCAAAGTCGGTCCTGCTGCAAAAGAAGCGCTGCCTCAGCTAGAAAAACTGAAGGACGAGACAGACAGTGGGCGATTCAAAGATTCCATCCAAAGAACGATCGATCAAATCGAGAATTGACCTACGCTAAACAGACGGCTTCCGCCTCCCCGCGAATTGGGACAGAAACGTGTGGCCATGGGAATCTTGCTCATTGTGAAATTGTGGAGAGAGGTGCGGCCGTGAACGAGGGTCCGCACGAGTCCATACTGCTGCGAACTCCTTGTGGCTGATACGCGGTGTACGCATCGGCCAGCAACCTGAACGGCGGCGGCGATCGGACTGCGCCCGCGCCAGCCGCCGTCGCCCACCCGGCCACCAAAATGCGCGTCGGCGGGCGTGACTTATGAATGAATCAGATCATGTTTTCGAGTGCCCGATCAATCCAGCGCGCTATGGATGCTCCGGTGTGCCAGGCCGACACAGTGTTCGATCAGTTCTTCACTGCGCGTTGTCCAATCACGGTCCATCGAATTAAGCCGAGCAGAAATTTGTGAAGCCGTCTCCGGGCCTGAAGTCGTCTCTGTTGTGCACGCGCGGTCGGCCCATGCTGAAAACCCACGTTTCAAACCCAGCTAAACGCAGCCTTGGCACGCGTAATGCTTTCACTTTCCCGTTGTGGAAACCAATCCCTACATACCGACACTGGCGGACCAACTGGACGGACGCACCAATCGGCGCCGCAAACCGGGCTGGTGGGCTCGCAGCGGCGCTTGGATCGGTCTGCTCTCGGTGGGGATTGGTATCGCGATCGCGGTGTGGCTCCTCGATCGAATCCCCGTTGAAGTTACTGACCGGCGGGTACTGGTGTTCGTGGGCTTGGTGGCTTGCCCGTACTTGATCCTTGGCGTGGTCAGCTGCCTCGTCTCAAGTTTGCCCGCGAAATCCTTGCTGGTCGTTGCATTGATGGCACTCGTTGTCACCACCATTTGGCAATTCAGCATACGAGATGCACAGGCCGCGATGATTATCGTTTTCCAATTCCCTGGAGTAATCATCATGGGGGTCCTCGCCGTTATCATCAACGTGTTTACGAAATCGCGATGACGTCGACTAAGACAGCTCTCTCAAGCGGGAAATTCAGACCAGTCAAACGACGCCATTTCTACTGAGTCCTGGCGTACGGGAAGTGCGTTGTCCGGATTCAGAGTCATGCCAGGATTTCATTGACAACGTGCCCGTGCACATCGGTCAGACGCCGGTCGATTCCGTTTTGCCGGTAAACCAGACGCTGATGGTCGATACCCATCAGATGCAATATCGTTGCGTGAAAATCATAACAGTACGTCTTGCCCTCGGCGGCCTTGTAGCCCCACTCGTCACTTTGTCCGTAGCTGACTCCCGCCTTGATTCCCGCTCCGGCCAACCAGGTCACAAACGAACCGCCGTTGTGATCCCGCCCATCGCTTCCTTGCGCAAACGGCGTTCGTCCAAACTCGGTGGTCCAGATTAACAGCGTGTCTTCAAACAATCCGCGTGCTTTCAGATCACGCAGGAGCGCAGCGATCGGTTGATCGACCGACGCAGCAATCGGCGGCAGTTCGTTGGGAATGCTGCCGTGATTGTCCCAGTTGCCGGTGGCTCCCTGCGGCCCGCTCCAAACCTGGACAAATCGCGTGCCACGTTCGACCAAACGTCGTGCCAACAAACATCGACGACCAAAGTCTTCGGTGACCTCGTTCTCAAGGCCATACTCTTTGTGGGTCGCAGCCGACTCGTTCGCTACGTCGAACGCTTCGGGAGCCGACAGCTGCATCCGCGCGGCAAGCTCGTACGACTGAATGCGCGCGTCAAGCCGCGAATCATCGGGGTCCGTGGCGGCGTGATCGGAGTTCAGTTGCCGAAGCAACTCCAGCCCGTCGCGGTCGGCCTCGCGCGTTGCAAACTCATATCTCGATTTCGCAAACAGGTCTCTAACAGCCGATTCGCTGCGCATGTGAATAACGGTGCCTTGATTGTCCGCGGGCAGGAACCCCGACGAGAAGGGGCCTTTTTGGTTGTACGGAAGGCCTTTCGCATCGGGAAGCACAACGAACGTCGGCAGCTCATCGGTCAGGTTTCCAAGGCCATACGAAATCCACGCGCCCATGGATGGAAAGCCTGGCAACAGGAAACCCGAGTTCATCATGTACGTTGCCGGTCCGTGAACGTTGGTTTTCGACGCCATCGCCATCAGAAAAGCCATCTCGTCGACTTCCTTGGCCTGGTGAGGAAAGACGCTGCTGACCCAACGACCACTTTCTCCATGTTGCTTGAAATTGAACGGACTCTTCATGATCGCTCCCGGCGGCGCGGTGAATCCTTCGGGCTTCTCTTTTGGGCCAAGCTTCTGGCCATGCAAACGTTCGAGTTCCGGTTTGTAATCGAATGTGTCCATCGGACTTGCGCCGCCGGTCATGAACAATTGGATGACGCGTTTCACTTTGGCGTGATGGTGCAAGCCTCCATTGAATTCGCTCTTGGGAAATTCGTCAGCCAGAGCATCCCGCGCAAACATATGTGCCGCGGCCAGCCCACCCAGGCCGCCGCCAACGTTCCACAGAAACTGTCGTCGCGAAGAAGTCATCAATCGATAAACAAAAATTCGTTGCTGTTAAAAAGGATTCTACAAGTGGCCGCCAACGAGTGCTTCATCGTGTACTGCGTAAGCAACTTCATTTCGTTTTCTGTGGGGTCGCGCAAATGGACCAACTGCCAGGCGTGCCTCAATTGTTCCTCAATACCTGCATGTTCCGATCCCAGCCTGTCCGCCATCGCCTGGCTGTGGTGCAACACAAAATCATTATTCAACAGCGTCAGCGACTGCAGCGGCGAAATGGATGCACCTCGCTTGGGCGAAAGCAATCCGAGGTCGGGAAAATCGAGCGACTCCATGAAGGGGTCGGCAATGCCGCGCCAGACGACTCGATAGATGCTGCGCCGGCCGACGCCCGGTGCGCTCCAATCAAACGCATCGTAGTCCAACTTCGGTGTCGACTGAGGGCCTTTGGTTTGCGTGAACTGTTGAATCCCTGGTCCGCCCATCGTCAAATCGATGCAGCCTGAGATTTGCAGAACTGCATCGCGGTACGATTCTGCATCGAGCTGCCGCCGACTTCTCCGCCACAGCAGACGATTGTCGGGGTCGATGGATTGCGATCTCGCGTCCCCTATCGACGATCGCCGATAGGTTTCCGAAGTGAGAATCAACCGGTGCAATTCCTTCAGCGATCCACCGGCATCATCACGGAACCAGACGGCCAACCAATCGAGCAACTCGGGATGCGAGGGCACGCCGCCCATCCGCCCGAAATCGTTTGGCGTTTCACATAGTCCGCGTCCGATGTGAAACTGCCACACGCGATTGACAACGCTGCGCCACGTCAACGGATTCTGCTTTGCGCACAACCAATCCGCCAGCGCCGCGCGCCGTGCGCCTTCGTGGTGAAGGTCGTCAAGCTCGAACCGAGCAGACAGGCATTCGACGGCGGAAAGCGCGCCAGGCTGGGCGACTTCGCGCGGTTGGTTGATGTCGCCTCGATGCAGGACGTTCACCACTTTCGGCTCGCCGGGGGCTGCGAGTTTCTTGGCGCGCGAGTATCGATCCGACACGGCGAACACGGTCTGCAAGTCGGGGAGGTTGGACAGTTGATCCTCGGCATGAAGCTGAATCGCAAATCGGTTGATCGCCGACTGCTGCTCTGCAGATCGTTCGGCACGGGAAACCTTGACCGCTGCCAGCATTGGGTCCGGCAACACCTCCGCTGCGGCCCCTTCCGCATCGGTTGCGTAGAGCTTGAAGCGCCCAATCAAATGACCGCCACCATGGAGTTGCTTCAAGACAACCGCGATCTGGCTCGACGGCTTCAAATCCTTCGGCTCCTCCAGCTCAAACACGGCGTGATGAGACTCGCCGACTTTCGGATAGATCCCCCAGGCTGTTTTTGTGTTCTTATCCAACGTATGCGCGATCGTCCAACCTTCCTGGTCCCAATCCGCAACCGCCCTGGCGAATTTGAGTGGTACCGATGTCGTCGAATCGGGATCGAAGAGATAGGCTTCCCATTCGCTCAAGTGGAGGTTCCCGTTGCCCGCGCGACCGGGCCCCTTCATCGGCAAGCTTTCGTCGGTGAGAACGTCCAGCCGGAGCGCGGTGATCCTTGACAAGGAAGTTGAAGCGGTGATCGTGTAGGTGTCTTGCTCCGGACGCGTCTCGACAGCCAGCAGCGAGTTGTCATCAAGACGCTTTAAGACGGCGCCGTCGGATGAGATAAAAGTTGAGGGCGTAAGCGGTTCCCAAACAGCGGCATTGGTCGCGAAGCTTGCCTCCCAATCGCTGACGATCGGCGCGTAAGCAGGATCATTCAAGATCGCGGTATCGTTTTGATTCACCGCGGCAAGCAAGTCGTGCCACTTACGACGATCCTCTGCGACGCTCGCGTCTTTGTCATAATCGACGTCGCCCTTGCCGATACCGGCGAACACGGCTTGCAGCGAATAGTAATCTTCCTGGAGGATCGGATCGAATTTGTGATCGTGGCAACGTGCACAGTTGGCCGTCGTGCTGGCGAACGCTGCGATCGTCTGAGTCACCATATCATCGCGATCGAGATAGTCGAATGTGAGCGGCGCCGTGCCGGCACGACTCAGTTCCTGGGGTCCTGCCGCGATGAATCCAAGTGCTGCGGTGAGCTGCGGCTGGTCAGAATAAAACTGATCCGCAGCGAGCTGCTCGCGGATGAACCGCGGCCACGAGGTGTCACGATTGAAACTGTCGATCACATAATCACGATAACGCCATGCATGAGGCCGAAAGGTATCGTGTTCACAGCCTTCGGAATCGGCGAAATGAACCGTGTCGAGCCAATGTCGCGCCCAGCGCTCGCCGTAACGAGGCGAGTCCAGCAATTGATCGATCAGTTTTTCGTAGGCAAGCGGATCCGGGTCATCCACGAATGCTTCCACTTCCTCGGGCGAGGGCGGCAATCCGTGCAAGTCAAAATAAAGTCGGCGGATCAGCGTGCGACGATCGGCACTCGGTGCCGGCGACAATCCGCTCTCCTGCATACGCCGTGATACGAAAGCATCGATCGCATCGGCTGAGTCCTGTACGTCATCGCCTGGAATCGGCCACCGAGTGATTGGCCGAAGTGACCACCAGAGAGTCGCGTCTTGTTGCGGATCGCTCACGACAGGTTCCATCGTTCTGGGGTCGGGTGCGCCGAGTTCGACCCATTTGACGAGCAAACCGATCGACTCATCCGACAGCCTCTGGTCAGGCGGCATTTGCAGATCGGCATCTTCTCGGCGCACTGCTTTGATCAGCAAACTCTCATCCGGCTTACTGGCAACGACCGCCGGGCCGTGTTCGCCGCCGGCGGCCCATCCGCTACGTGAATCGAGCGTCAGTCCGCCGCTGATCTCGCTGGCATGCGAATGGCATTCAAGACAGTACTTCTTCAGCAGCGGCTCGATCTTCTCGGTGAAGAACCGATCGCCATCCGATTCCTGTGCGTTAACCGAACCATCAGGACCGAGAAGTGGCAACAACGCGGCTGCGGCAATGATGCAACGCATCAATACAACGATGCCGGAGCAGCGGCGCAATCGCTCCTCGATCCGCCCCATGTTCATTCGACGTCGGTCCGGAACGGCGAAGCGGGCAAGCCGGATTTGTTATACAGATTGCACGTGGGGTTATTTGCCCAGCCGTAGCGGACTGCTGTCGGATTGGCAACTTGCGAGGAGGAAACGATGACGGTGTCGCCGTCAATTTCCGCATCACCCCAAACAAATTCTTTGTCGTCACCCGCAATTGCAAATCCGATCAACTCGTCGCCTTTGGCCATCATGCCTTCGCCGACTTGCGTGAATTTCAAATACGCTTTGCCGTCTTTGAACTCCGCAGAGACGAACTCGGGGCCGCTGGAAACGATATCTTTTTCATAAGCGATGCCAAGCGCGGACAACGCCAATCGCCGCCCGACCTCCTGCTTGTTCCGCGGGTGAATATCACTCGCGTCGCCGATATCGATCGCGGACGCCAAGCCAACGTTCTTTTCGTTGCGGGCGGTCAGCCATTGAGCTTCGCGAAGGTCGGCCCAACCCGATTCGACGGGCTGCTTTTGAACGGCCATGAAATTCGCGAGTTCGACGATGAAGAACGGGAAATCGCCGACGCCAAAACGCTGGCGCCAATCCCTGATCATGGTTGGAAGCAATGTTCGATATTGCCGGGCGCGCCCGGCGTTTGATTCACCTTGATACCAAATCGCCCCTTTGATTCCGTAAGGGACGATCGGCGCGAGCATGCCGTTGTAAAGGACCGTCACCACATTCGGATTGTTACTCAGCGGTTGCGGCGCGGGCGTGGTACCGGCCAGCGGTGTGCTGACTCGATACTTCCAGTCGCCGGCCAACGAAATCCCGTCGCCCTTGATCTCAAGCGACATTTGATTCGCTTGGCCATGTAGACCACCACCACCGCCGGTATCAAGGACTCGAATGGCGATCGAGTTTCGACCTGGTTTCAAGACCTCGGCGGCTACCTTGTAGTTTCGGGGTGCGTTCCAATCGTTCATTGCACCGACTTTCACCCCGTTGACCCAGGTCGTATCACGGTCGTCGATCGCACCGAGATGCAGTACCGCTTCTTTCCCGGCTGCCGATCGCGGCAGGTCGAATTCGGTGCGGAACCAAACGATGCCATCGAAATCATTGAGCCCGCGACTCTCCCAGCCACCGGGCAGCGACATCGTTTTCCAATCATCGGTCGCGGTGTCTCCTTGAAACCATGCTTGCTTCGATCCCGGATCGTTTTCATTCCACCACTTTGACATCGCTTCGTCGAACTTGTCCGAACCAGATTCTTGTGCCTTCGCCATTTCTCGAAACGAATTCACGGCCGGACGGAAATCATCCATGGTGGAGAGCGCTTCGGCACTTGTCCAAGCTTCGGCGACCGTCCCGCCCCACGATGTATGAATGAGTCCGATGGGAACATCGAGTTGTCCATTCAACTCGCGTCCAAAGAAGTAACCAACGGCACTGAAACCGCTGATCGTTTGCGGACTGCAGACTTGCCATTGACTGGCAATGTTCTGCTGCGGCTCAGTCGCGATACGTTTTGGAACCGAGTAAAGTCGGATGCTCGGATGATTGGCGGACGCGATTTCGTCCTGCGCGTCGTTTGACGCGGCAACCGGCCACTCCATGTTCGACTGTCCCGAACAAATCCATACATCGCCGACCAGAACGTCCGTGATCGTCACCGATTGCGGCCCGCTCACCTGCAAGGCGTGCGGCCCGCCCGCTTCCAGCGGTCCAAGTTTGGCGATCCAGCGTCCATCGTCACCCGCGGTTGCGGTCGCGGTCTGTCCGGCAATGGAAACAGTCACTTTGTCTCCCGCGCCAGCCCAACCCCAGACCGGCGCCTCAATACCACGCTGCAAAACCATGTGGTCAGTGAACAGCGAATGCAGCAGCGGCTTGTCCTGGGCAGAT
>JAHELS010000011.1:12977-58862 GCA_024644085.1 Rhodopirellula sp. | reverse complement strand
GCGCCAGCGAGTGTGTTCTGCGTCTTTACAAGCACGATGGGCGAGTCGTAGGCCGGACCGAGCTTTCGCGGGTTCCGGCATCGTTTTGAGTGATCGCCGGAACTCGTAAAGCTCGGTCCGGCCTACGAAGTTTTCGCTGGCACATTCTCCCACTTGAGCGACGCGACGTGCCTATACCTGAAAAGGTGGCACTGTCCTACTAAGTCGACTGTGTGAATTGGATTAACGCTTCGCGCGGCGTAGCGGATCGCAATGCCAATTGTAGTGCTTCGGGCGCGCGCATCGACTTGACGTCATCGCCCCATTGAACGATCGCGTCGAGCATCGCCTGGCTGCCGACCGAATCGAAGAATTCGAGAAACGATCTCGCCGACTCGAAACCGAGCCCGTCTCGCATTGCGATGTCGATTTGATCGACGTGGCCGACGATTCCGTCCCGATGCGCGAGCGCGGCTTCGATCCACATGGGGATCGATAGTATCAACATCACCTCGTTGTCACGAAGTGAGATTTCGTGGCGGCGATATCGATCGCACAATTCCACACTGCGCGGCGCCAGATCGTCGGATCGAATGTCTTCACAATAGTCGTACAGACCTGCCCCGGACGCTCGCCCGAATCGCTTGTGCTTGACCAGTGCTGGGAGAAGTGGTGAGGGATCGACCCGAGCAGGGAACGATTGCCAATAGACTCGCCCAGCCAAAAAAGCAGTTTGTGCTCCAATCAAATCGATCAACTCCAGCGGCGAGACCGGCATTCCGAAACCAATCGCGGCACGCTCAATTTGCTCCGCCGCTACACCGCGGCACAGCATCGCCATCGCTTCGTTCAAGTAGGGCGACAACATTCGATTGACAAGAAATCCCGGTCCGTCGCCAACGATCAGTGGTTCCTTGCCCAGACGCGTGATGTGATCGACGGATCGCTCGATCGTCTCGACGGACGTCGCGTCGCCGGGTACCAACTCAACCGCTCTGCGCCCGATGACTGGCATGAAAAAATGCATCGCACAGAAACGCTCGGGGTGCGACAGGCACTGGGCAAGCCGCGAGACACGAAGCGTCGACGTGTTGGTGCAAAGGATGGCGTCGGCACCCAGCAGGCGTTCCGCGTCGGTAAAGAATGCCTCCTTTACTTCGACGCGCTCGGTGATCGACTCAATCACAACGGGAGGCCTCGTCTCCGCCTTCGGAGCGTCTCTCCGCGAGATTGTGATCGCGGCCAGTTCGCCCAATCGCAGGAACTCCGATACGTGCCACTGCTTGCGATCGAGCCTTAACTCGGAAACCGCGTCGCGGACGGCCGCCTCCTGTTGGTCGGCCATGCAAACCGAAACGCCGGCGCCGACATGTGCGGCAAGAATCGCGCGGCCGACCACACCAGCACCAATCAGGTAGGTCGTGGCGCCTGGTGCCGGATCATGAACTGGCGATGAATCCATGTTGCGTAGTCTACGCCGACACGATCATCGATCGAAGAGCGCTGGAATCAATAACAATGGCGCTCCCAGCAGGCTTTCAGATTTCTCCTGCGCCCTGCGACGAGACGATTCGTCGGGAAACCCGAGGCTGTGGGCCCGATAAACCAGGATCGGATCCGCCTGCGTCTCGGCAAACCCCGCGATTCTTGGATCAACGCCGTGTTGACGCAACAGGACCGCCAGCGCGACATCGGCAACCTGTGTCCGGATCCTCGTTTGGTTCGAGGGGATCAATTGCCACACGTGAGCCGTTCGCCGGTCGGCGAGTCGAATGCGGGCCTCGGATTCGACATCGGCACGTCCCAGCGCGGCTGCGCACAACAACGCCGTGACGCATGTCGGTGCCGGAACCTCGCGCTGCGCAAAGATGCGTTCACAAAAGTGATTTGCCGAATCGCGGCATCTGTATCGCATCGCAATCAACAAACGCTGACGCACGGTGACATTGCTCGTGGGCGATCGAACCCACGAATCAATCAAACGGCGCAGGACTTCTGCTTGTCGCCGGGCCGTGACACTCGGCCCCATGGCCGAACTACTCAGTGTCGTCGCAACTTTTTTTGAAACCTCCGAAGCAGCAGCGCCCGAGTGGAGATCAAGCAACAAAAGCATCGCCCATCCGATCGCGTCCTCCGCAGGCAGATGGAAGGGATCGAGTTCGTCAAGTTGTTTGAGGCGGCCGGGCCCGCCGGATTCGATCTGGCGCAGCCACCGTGGGTATTGCTGGGACAGCATGGCGAATAATCTTCGCGCCGACATGTCGTCACCCGCAGATGCCCTGAATGCGCGCCACCCGTCCAGCTGAATTTTGTCCGAGGTGATTCGCGGATTGAGGAGGCGGTTGATTTCGCGGTGTCGGTTCTGTTGACTGATCTCTAGCAGGATTTCGCGCGCGGCCAATCGCGATTCGGTCGAGTCGGATTGCATTCGCCGCAGTGTTTCGATCACTCGGCCCGCATCGCCCGGCGGACCATCCACGGCGATGGCAATCAATCGTTGTGCCGCATGGGATCGAACATGAAACGACGGGTCGTCGAGCTGATGCACCAACGATTCGAATTCCTCCGCGTGTGCATTGTCGAGCGCCGTTGGATCGCCGCCAAGGATCATCGCGATCAAGCATACAACTCTTAACGGCGGAACAGGATTCACAATGGACCTTCGTGGCGCGCAAGTGGCAAATCTCGTGGATTCTCGAGTCTAGTCCGGACCCAGCAGGACGCGTAAATCGGCAGGGTCAATCAGGGGCTAAGACGCTGAGCACGAAACGGGTAAACTGCATCACCGTCACAAACCCTCTCCCTCATTGCTCACACGTGGCCGACGCCCATGCAGATCATCGTGTTCGAGGACGATCGAGTCGACCAACTGCGGCCCATCACACAGGCCCGGCCGGCCTACGCAATCACCTGCGCGAGCTTCCAGTTGGTCGATTGGCTCCGGCGAATCCCCGGCACCATGATCGGGCTGGTCCGGCCCTATTTGCGAACGATTCAACGACTTGATTACGGAATCGAGCACGCAAGCGATTGCATCGACGACGTGCTGATCGTCAACGCCCGCGTGGCGCCGACGGTTGCCGTCGAATCAACGCTCACGCAGCTTGCCGGTGCGAAAAAATCGAGCGTGGTGATCGATCCGCAGGATGACAGCGTTTTGGCGGCGCGCATCACCGAAGCCGACATGTCAAAGCTGGGCGGTTCCGACCCCCAGTCGCTGGTGGATCACGCCCGCGGTTTGCCCCAGTCCGAATTGCGACTCGAAGCGTTTCATTGGCCGCACGAAGTGATCGCGAGGCAGATGTCCGAGATGCCCTCGGCAATGGATTGGCGCCTCGAGCACGGAGACTACACCGAAACGCGCGACGGTGTGTTCGTACGCGAGGGGGTCAAGCTTGGCGATTACGCGGTGATCGACACGTCGGACGGTCCGATCGTGTTCGACGAAAACGTCCAGGTCGGCCCATTTTGCTATCTGTCGGGGCCGGTTTACGCAGGTGCGGGCACCCGCGTCATCGAACACGCTGCCCTCAAAGACGGGGTCTCACTTGGACACACCGTCAAGATCGGCGGCGAAGTCGAAGCGTCGGTGATCGAACCTTACACCAACAAACAACATCATGGTTTCCTGGGCCACAGCTACCTCGGCAGCTGGATCAATCTCGGCGCCGGGACCTGCAACAGCGATTTGAAGAATACCTACGGGACCATCAATATCCAGTACGGCGAAACCAAGATGGCCACCGAAATGCAATTCCTCGGGTGCTTCATCGGTGACTATTCAAAGACCGCGATCAACACCAGCATATTCACTGGCAAGGTGATCGGCGTCTGCAGCATGATGTATGGATTTGTCACCTCGAACGTTCCGAGTTACGTCAACTATGCGCGTCTTTTCGGCCAGGAAGCCCTGCTGCCCGCCGAAGTCATGATCAACACGCAACAGCGTATGTTTGCCCGTCGAAAAGTCGAACAACGCGAATGTGACAGGCAATTGATACGGGACATGTACGACCTCAGTGTCGACGAGCGCGAGTCGGTCGACCAGGACCTCCTTTGAATCAGCCGGGATACAACATGAAAGATATCCGAGTCGGAATCGTGGGTGCCACCGGTTACACGGCTTTGGAGGCCGCGAGGATCCTGGTCGCGCATCCTCACGCCCGGGTGGTCGCCGCGACGAGCCGTGGTGAGACGGGAAAATCGATCGCCGAAATCCACCCATCGTTGGCCGGACGATGTGACGTCCGGATCGATACGTTCGACGCGGACAAGATCGCCGGGCAATGCGATGTCGCGATGTGCTGCCTGCCGCACGGCGCATCAGCAGAAACCGTTCATCAACTGGTCACGCGCGGATTGCGGGTCATCGACTTTAGCGCGGACTTCCGACTCTCAAACGTCGAGCTCTACGAGAAATGGTACGACGTCGAACATCCATGGCCCGAGCGAGTCGGCAGCACAGCTTATGGGATGCCGGAATTTTTTGCGGACCAAATCCGTGATGCCGACGTTGTCGCCAACCCGGGGTGTTATCCAAGCTCTGCAATTCTGCCCTTGGCACCCCTGGTCAAGGAAGGATTGATTGAAACCGATGACATCATTATCGACAGCAAGAGCGGCGTCAGCGGCGCAGGGCGGAGTGCGAAAGTCGCGACGTTGTATTGCGAAACCAACGAATCGATCGCTGCTTACAGCGTCGGGGTGCATCGCCACCAGCCTGAAATCAATGACCTGGTACACCGCATTTCCGGAACACCGGTCGCGACATTATTCACACCGCATCTGACACCAATGGACCGCGGGATTCTGTCGACTATTTACGTTCGTTCACGAAGCACCGCACGGAAAGTGATGGATTGTTGGCGACACTGTTTCGCCGACGCCGCGTTCGTCACCGTCGTCGAGCATTTACCTGCAACGAAACATGTCGCGGGTACTAATTTTGTTCAAATGACAGCGAGGGATTGCGATCATCGGATCGTGTTGATCTGTGCGATTGACAATCTGGCGAAGGGAGCCAGCGGTGCGGCGGTCCAGAATATGAATGTCATGTTCGGCCTCGACGACAAAACCGGTCTTGTTTGATGTAGTTTCCGGCGTGTCAGGTGACTTTTTGAAAAAAGGCACGGCGACCATCGCTGTAAAACTGCCTACACTGGTGATGCGAATTCTTCTCCTCCGCTTGTTCAGCCGATCATGGATCCACAGCAACCGTTTGATCCGACAAACCGTCCCGGTCCCCAACCCGCGGACGACCCGTTTGCCAGCGACATCTCCGAATCGAGACCGTACGCTGCGGCGCGGCCGATAGCGAACCATCCCCTCGGCGCCGCCGCGCCGCAATCGAGTTCATTGCATCGATCCAAGCAACCTCGGTGGTGGACGCCTCTCGCGATCAGCGGTTTGTCGCTGGCCGTGTTCATGGTTGCCAGCGCGATCATGGCGGTCGTCGCGTTGGTCGTCGTGCATGGCTCACTCACTCCGGAGATGCTGCGAGATCCGCGCACGCTCGAAGCGGTTTCGGCGTCTCGTCTTGGCTTGTTCATTGTCGTCGTGCTGCCGCAAATTGCATTGGTGGTGCCTGCCATTGTTGCGGCGACCTTGTCGTCCGTTCCGACGCGTGAGCGTCTCGGGCTGGTTCGGGGCCGCTGGCCGATATGGGCATGGTTTGCCGCGGCGGCTGCGACGCCGTTGGTCGGAATGATTTCGGGGATCGTCGTTGGGATGTTTCTGGATGAAAGCGACACACTGAAACAGATGACGCAAATCTTTCGTGATCATGGGCAAAACGGATTTCTGCTTCCGCTCGCATTCATGATTGGTGCGACGCCGGCGTTTTGTGAGGAGATATTGTTTCGCGGTTACGTGCAAACACGTTTGACACGATCGCTTGGACCGGTCGCTGGAATCGGTCTGGCGTCGTTCTTGTTTGCGATTTTTCATCTCGATCCGGTTCACATCGTCGCCGTGTTTCCGCTGGGACTGTTTTTAGGTTGGATCACGTGGCAAAGTGGATCCCTTTTTCCAGCGATGTTGGGGCACTTCGTCAACAATGTGATCAGCGTCGTCGCGGTGGTGTTGGCCCCCGAGCCCGATCCGGACGTTCTGGCATTGCCTGCGATCACGTTCACGGTCGCGATACTTGGACTCGGATTACTCGGTATGATGGCGGTGGTGGCGGCTTCGGTCGCTTACGGACGCCCCGATCCGGCTGAGAGAATCGCGGCGGAGTCACAGGTTGTTTGACAACAGGCGATGGCCAGGAGTTTTAGATGCTTCCGTTTCGGCTTGGCTTTGATCACCCCGGCTATCTCTGGTTGTTGCTCGCGTTGCCGGTGTTGTTGCTGATCGGTTACCAATCGCTTGGGGCTCTGGGACGGTTTCGTCAGGTCATGTCGATGCTGTTTCGTTCGGTGGTGTGGACTGCCATCGTTTTTGCGCTGGCGGGCGTCCAATTGGTTTGGGTCAGCGACCGCGTGACGGCGATGTATTTGCTGGACCAATCCGAGAGCATTCCCCAGGCGAAACGCCAGGTGATGCTCGACTACGTGATCCGAAACGTGCGGCGGCACCGCGACCGGACCCGCGAAGATCGGGCGGGAATCGTCGTATTCGGCCGTGATGCCTCGATCGAGATTCCTCCCTTTGATGATGACATTCCGGCGCTCAGACGTTTGGAAAGTTTGCAGGGACGGTCCGACGCGACGAATTTGGAATCGGCGTTGAATCTTGCCCAGGCGTCGATGGAAGAAAACACGGCGCGGCGCATCGTGATCGTTACCGATGGCAACGAAAACGTTGGACAGGCTCGCAAGTTGGCTGCTCGCGTCGCCAAGTCGGGTATTGGAATTGACGTGGTACCAGTTGTTCTCGACGCAAGCAGCGAGGTGTTGGTCGAGAAAATTGACTTGCCCTCGAACATTCGCCAGGGCCAGCCGTTCGAGGCCCGAGTCGTCCTCAACAATTACACCGAAGACGGAACCGCGGAACCTGTCAAAGGGATCCTGCGCGTCAAGCAAAACGTTGGCGGTGAAGAAACGCTTTTGCTCGAAGAGGAGATCTCGCTCGATCCGGGGAAGAACGTCTTTCCTTTGCGACACCAGATCGAACAACCCGCCGCCTACGTCTATGACGCCGAATTCGTTCCCGCCAGCGAGGCCGACGACGGGCTGAGACAAAACAACAGTGCGACAGCTTACACCTACGTGCGTGGCAAGGGCCGCGTGCTGATGATCGAAGACCGCACAAAGATCGGCAATTTCGACCTGATGATCGACGCTCTTCGCGATGCCAACATCGAAGTTGTCGCCCAGCCGAGCGATCAACTCTTCGGTTCGCTCGCGGAACTTCAGGCCTATGACGCCGTCATTCTTGCCGGTGTGCCTCGCGTCACGGGCGAGAGCAGCGACCAGATCTCGTCATTCTCCGACGAACAAATCGACATGCTGGTCAGCAACACCCAGCAATTGGGAGCTGGATTGTTGATGATTGGCGGACCGGAGGCGTTCGGAGCCGGCGGATGGATCGGCACCAAAATCGAAAAGGCGATGCCGGTCGATTTCAAAATCAAGAACTCGAAAATCCAGGCCGTCGGGGCACTCGCGTTGATCATGCACGCCAGCGAAATGGCCGAAGGGAACCATTGGCAGAAAGTAATTGCAAAGGCGGCGATCGAACAACTCGGCCCCGCGGATTACGGTGGCGTATTGCACTGGACGATGCGCGGTGACGCCTGGTTGTGGGGCGGAAAAACAGGTCTGCTTGAGGTTGGCCCCAATCGCAAGGCCATGTTGGCCGCGATCGGACGGATGACGCCCGGTGACATGCCTCAATTCGACCCGGCCATGCGGATGGCAGTCGCCGGTCTGGTACGGACTCCCGCGTCAGTCAAGCACTGCGTGATCATCAGCGACGGTGACCCAAGCAATCCGTCGCCGGCCACAATCAACTCCTTCAAAACCAACAACATCACCATCAGCACTGTCGCGGTCGCATCACACGGCACGCGGGAAAGCAGGTTGATGCAACAGATCGCGCAATCGACCGGCGGAAAATATTATTCCGTCAGCAACGGCAGGGCACTTCCGCGTATTTTTCAGCGGGAAGCCCGACGCGTTTCCCGCCCGCTGGTCTACGAACCCGAAGGGGGCGCCGTGCCGGAAGTGATTTTCCCCCACGCAATGCTCGAGGGAATTGACCGCGTGCTGCCGCCTATCAGCGGGTTTGTGCTGACGCAAACCAAAGACAGCCCGCTGGCACAGGTGCTTGTGCAATCACCCAAACCCGATTCGCCCGAGAACGCAACGGTGCTCGCCGTTTGGACTTACGGACTGGGAAGAACCGCCGTGCTGACCACCGACGCCGGCGCCCGTTGGGCATCCGATTGGACCGAGTGGGATGGGTACGACAAGTTCTACAGCCAACTTGTGCGGTGGCTGATGCGACCGACCGGCGATACCGGCAAATTCACGATCGCAACCCAGGTCCGCGACGGCGAGGTCCAGGTGGTCGTCAACGCGCTTAGCAAGGACGACAGCTTTCTCAATTTTCTGGACATGAACGCCTCGGCCCTCGATCCCAACTTGAAACCAGTCCCGTTGCGGATGAGACAAACCGCGCCGGGAAGGTATGTCGGATCCTTTCCTGGTGATATTGCGGGCAGCTACTTTATCAATGTAATCCCAGGCCCCGGTGCCGCCCCGTTGACCACCGGAATAACCGTCCCCTACAGCGAGGAATTCCGTGTTCGCGAGACCAATCACGCCTTGATCCAGGCGCTCGCGTCGACACAGCCCGCCGGAGGCGAAGCGGGCGAAGTGGCACCGCCTTTGGGGGATCAGGCGACCGAGGAGTTGATCGACACCAACGCGTTTCGCGGTGGCTTGGCGCTCGCCCGCAGCATCCGCGACGCGTGGCCGTGGTTCGTCCTCGCCGGGTGCTGCTTGTTTCTCGGAGACGTCTTCATTCGCCGCGTCGCAATCAATTTTGCCTTCATTGGCAACGCGTTGATGAAATTGCGTGGCACCGCAAGCGAAAAAGATGCCGAAGTAACTGCACGGCTCGACGCGCTCAAGAAACACAAAGAATCCATCGACGATTCACTCGAGAAACGTCGCGCCAGCGTCCGCTTTGAACCGACGGCCGTCGACCTGAAAGCCGCATCGGACGAACTCTCCGACACGCCCGCAAAAACGACTCCGAAGATCTCGGAATCGGATTCGTCCGAGCCCCAAGGGCCGACCTACACAGAACGACTGCTGGAAGCGAAACGAAAGGCTCGGAAAAAATAACAGTAGAACCGTTTCGTCGCCGCGATCGAAACTAGTGTCCGTGGCCGAATACACCGTGGATTCGGCTGACAAATTCCGGTTCGCCGTCGGTGGCGTAAGAACCTTCGCCCCCTTGCTCGCGGCCGCGGGTGTACTTCAACCAATTGTTGACGTGGCCGAAGAGACCGTCGTAGTCCAGCCCCCAGGTTCCTTCGGTCGGTTTTCGGCAACGCCCGCGACAAAACGCGGCACCGCCACCGACAAACCACGCACTGTATTTATCGCTCACGCCACACTTGGCCCAACAAGCGACGCGATGTGGATTGCCCGCTCGATGGTGGTCCGAAATCTGGTAGCGATAAGGCGGGCAATCACCCCGATCGACGTCGCCCGGTTTCGTGCATTTCGGTTTTTTCGGACGCCCCGGGTCGCGACAGACACCGGGGCAATGTTTTCGACCGCAAGTGCACGATCCAATCACATTCGGCGTCGCGTACCCATCGGCGTGGTCACTTTCATGCAGGTCGTCCAAGCCGGCTTCGGAAGCCGTCACAGGCTCCTCGAAAGCCCGCAGATGAATCTCCGGCTCATCTGGAATGGCCATCCTCTGGCCCACCGCGACATCATCAGCCCCTGACAATGGATCAATGACTTTTCGCAGCGGCAGATCCTGCGCGGCGGCAAGCCCGCCGCCAAAGAGCAAGGTCACAAACAATCCGATTCGCAATGCTAGCATTTGCTCAGGCAGGGAATGCGTAGAGAAACCACTTACCCGTAAGATCGGCACAAGTGATAGCGTCAACCAGGATTGCCGCTTGGCGACGGGACCTCTTGGTTAATCGTCAAAGTCGTCCGCGCACCAGAGGCTAGGCACTGTCCCGTAAATGTGAGCCGAACGCGCTAGCGTCGGGCGTCGCGTTGAGAACGGTTCAGTTATGAGGCCCGCGGCTAGCGCCGTCGGCTCACCATCGGCTTTTCTTCATTTACGGGACAGTGCCTAGCTCGACGGGGGCATCAGGCCCAACTCCTCGATACGATCCATCGCGACACCCTGGTCCTCGGCGGTCACCAGCGGATCGATCCAATTGATCACCTTGGCGGCGATTTTCGCGCAATGTTGGTTGTCGGTGATACACATGGTCGCGTAGACGAGGACGGTGTCTTCGTGTCGGGTCACCGCACATGCCGCGACGCTGGCGGCCAACTGAGCAAGGCGGCTTCCATTTTTTCCCTTGAGCATCAGTCGAACGGGCGAGACGCCGAACGCGGCTCGCATCGCCCCGCGGACCTCATCGTCGGAAGCCATACCGCGAAGCCAGCGCAGCGTCGCATCCATTGCGGC
Source organism: Rhodopirellula sp. (assembly GCA_024644085.1). Classification (GTDB taxonomy): domain Bacteria; phylum Planctomycetota; class Planctomycetia; order Pirellulales; family Pirellulaceae; genus Rubripirellula. The sequence continues at coordinate 48,269 of JAHELS010000011.1, read as the reverse complement.
TCTGCCTTCGTCGGTATCCTGTGCCAGTCCGTCGGTTACATAGTGGTAGGCCAAGAGCGTATTGACCCAACGCGGCCACTGCGCATGCCAAACACGTTGCGAATTAGCATCGATGAAGTCGGGTGGGATAGCCATCGACAGTATCGTCGGGTCCAAGATGGTTCGAATGTGCCCAATTCATTAGACTCGTCCATTGCAAGACCGCCTAGGCGAACCAGGAAGTGAAACAACGAAACGCGATCGGCAAAATCGAGTAGGGCGATTTCCAATCGCCGTTGAATGCTGTGATATCTGTCGAGAGCAACTCGGACCCTTCGACTCGATTGTCGAACCGACTTGCGGCAGAAGGGGCATTCTTCGAGGCGAAGGTTCTCGGTGATCAGAAGTCACGGAAAGGCCCTCGAGGTGCGGTCGCGGCCATTTCAGCCAACCAGTTCGCATAGCGGCCCTGGACCATCTTCAACACCTCCGGCTTCTCACTCGACAGGTCGTTGGACTCTCCGGGATCGGATTCAAGATTGAAAAGTCCGCCCAAGGCATCGCCCATCTTCACCCACTTCCATTTGCCAACGCGAGCGCCAATCGAGTCGCGGCGTTTCCAGAACATTTCGCTGCGGGGCGAGTCCGTTTTTCCCCTCAACGTTGACCACCAATCGAAACCGTCAAGCATCACGTCACTTCGAGTGAGGGCACCAGTTGCACTAGCGAGACTTGGAAACACCTCGAGGCTGGTCAGAAACGCATCATTGACGGCTCCGGCGGGAATCTCACCGGCGGGCCATCGAACCAGACACGGGACACGGATGCCGCCCTCCCACGTTTGTCCTTTTCGTCCCCTCAGCGGCGAGTTGTCCGCGCCTCCGCTGCCACCATTGTCGGAGAAGAAAATCACGATCGTATTATCAAGCAGCTCCTTCTCCTCGAGCAGCTGGATCATTTTTCCAATCGAAGCGTCCATGCACGTGACGGCGGCGCGATAATCGCGGCGGCGCGCTTCGGGCGTGACAAGCTTGGCCGGCTCACCATATTTTTCGCCGTCGCGCAATTCCCGTTCGACCGCGGGGTACATCTGTTTGAATTCCTCGGGCGCCTGCACGCTGGAGCGAATCTCGGGCTGCAGAGCAGAAGAGTTGTGCGGCGCATTGAACGCCACGTACAGAAAAAAGGGATTTTCGCCTGCATGCGATTCCAGAAAATCCAATGACTCACGCTCGAACAGGTAGGTGCAATACGTGCCCTTGTCCTCATCGGTCGGCCGCAATCCGCGATACATGCTCGCGACGCCGTACCGCTCGTGCGTGTAATAGTCGATTCCCGTGTTGACGAAACCGTAGAACCGATCGAATCCCCTTGCCGTGGGTAGAAACCGCTGCAGCGAACCGAGATCCCACTTGCCAAAAATAGCGCTCTTATAATCGGCCGTCGCCAGCATTCGCGGAATCATGATTTCACGCAAATCCATTCCGCCAATCCGCTCGAACGTGACGGCGTACTCGGCGGTGGAATATTTGTGCCCGTAATCCGGAGCTTCATTGCGGATCATGTCGTAGATCCCATTGCGTTGAGGATAACGACCGGTCAGCAATGCGGCGCGGCTCGGCGTACATGCCGGCCAGGCCACATAAAAGTTGGTCAGTCGCGTTCCCTCAGCGGCCAGCCGGTCGAGTGCCGGCGTGATGATCCCGTTTCCAAGTATGCCGAGATCGTTGTATCCCTGGTCGTCCGACACGATCAAAAGCACGTTCGGGGGCGCCGCACTGGCGGGTGCAGGCGACAGCGACACCACGAGGGCCACGGAAAGCAGCAGCTGGACTCGGACGCAAACCAGGGAAAAACTGAGCGAATGCATGGCGGGCTTCCGTTGGATCACGCGAGTGTGGGGAAAAATCGATGGATGGTTCAATCCTCCGGTCAACAAACTCCCCACATGTTAACTCTTGCGGGATGGACCGGTATTACTGGTCACAGCGGTATGTCGCTACTTGCCGTTGTCATCCACGCGCGGTCCTGAGGTTTGTGCCGGACCTTCCATCGCCACGCGATAGCGGAGCCAATCAATCCAATTCTTAATAATTGCGTGAGAATGAACTGGACGAAGCCAGTAGAGCCGGAAGGATTCGGCATCAAGCATGGATGAGCTTGATCGGATGCGACGTCGGACGAATGAAATAGCATTCCCGCATCGACCGTCAGTCACAGTTCGCTTGGACGGCAAGCGACGTGACATGCAACGTAAAAACCATGGATGGTTTATTCTCATGAACAACATAGTTCCAATGGCGCGTCGCGCGCTGTTGGTCGCGATTGGCATGGCCGCCGCGACCTTCTCGACGTCGTACGACCAAACCATTTCAGCGGCCGACTCGCCGTTGATGCAAGCCTTGGAACTTCCGCAGCGATTGCCGACGATCCAGCCGGTCGCCTACACCACGGCGGCGGCGATCGCCGAAGACGAGGATGCCACGGGCGAAGTGTCGCTCGAAGAGCGGTTCGATGCAATGGTTGAGAGCATGGAGGAATTCGAAGAGTCGCTCGACGAGGTCGCCGAAGTCGCCGGCAACGATTCGATCGTCGTCAGCGGTTCGAGCAAATCGACGATGAAGGTCGTCGGCCGCGTTCACGCCGACGCCTGGGGATTCGACATCAGCGACGCCGATCGTGCCGCGATCGGACGGATGAATGGCAACGAGGGTGATCCCCAGAACCGACTCGGTTTCCGCCGCGTCCGATTCGGTGTCCGCGGTGACATCCAGGACAACATGGAATATCGAATCGAAATGGAATTTGCCAGTGGCAATGATTCTGAATTCCGTGATGTCTGGCTCGGCTGGAAACATCTGCCCGTGCTGCAAAAAGTGCTGCTCGGAAATCAAAAGCGCCCCTACGGGCTGGATCACCTCAACAGCTCGCGGTTCAACGTTTTCCTCGAGCGACCTTTTGTGATCGAATCGTTCAACCAGGATGCCCGTCGTCTCGGGATTGGGGCGTATGGCGTTTCGGACGACCAACGATGGAACTGGCGTTACGGGGTCTTCAACCAGGAATTGATCCAGGCCAGCGGGCAAGCTGTCGGTGATCACCTGAACCTGCAGGTTGCCGGTCGTCTGGCCAACACGATCTGGTACGACGATGTCAGCGGTGGCCGCGGCTACGCCCACTGGGCAGTCTCGGGGTCTCACGCCGACTCGGGAAGAAACCCTAATTTGGCCAACTTCAATCATCGTCCGGAAGCCCGCAGCGAGAAAGATTGGTTGAACACCGGACCGATCGACAACGCCGACCACTATGAGTTGATCGGTTTTGAAAACGTGGTCAACATCGGCGCGCTTCAGATCGTCGGTGAATACCAGAGTGTATGGGTCGATCGAGACGGAGCGTCGGATGTTCGCCTCGATGGCGGATATGCCTACGTCAGCTACTTCCTGACCGGTGAACACATGCCGTGGAGCCGCAGCAGCGGCACGCTGGCACGCATCGTTCCCTTCCAGAACTTCTGGTTGGTCGACCGCTGCGACGGATGCCGCGAAGCCGGCTGGGGTGCATGGCAGATCGCCGCGCGTTACTCCTACGCCGACTTCAACGACGACGACATCTTCGGCGGCAAGGGCGAATCCTTTACCTTCGGACTGAACTGGTACTGGAACCCGAACGCCCGGATGCAGTTCAACTATATCAACGGCAGGATCGAAGACGTCGAAACCGTAGCGGGCCCCCTCGCCCTCGACTCGGGTGACTACAACATCTTCGGCGCCCGCTTCATGGTCGATTTCTAAGCTGAGTCAAAAAGGCCAGTCGGGCCACGAATTCAGCCGCGAATTCGTGGTCCGGCCAGGCCGCACCCTGAAACCCTACAATCACCGCTGACAGCGACAAGCAACTTTACAGGAAGGATCCCATGAAACTGAAAAACATTTTACAAGTGCTTGCCGCGGCACTCGTTCTAACCACACTCGGCGTACTGCCCGGCTCCACATCAGCCCACGCAGGCCTGCGTGACCACGGCCTGCTCGACCAGACCGGCTGCAAGCGATGCCAGGCTTGCGGATACGTCTGCAAGCTCGAAGCCGAACAAGTCGAAACCGAAAAAACCTGTTTCGAGGTTGAAGACAAAGTGATCTGCATTCCACGCGTCGTCTTCCCATGGCAAACCGGACAGCGTCTGCTGCCCTTCGGTCACCACAAAAAGCGGGGATGCGGTTCCTGCGATGGCGGTGGCTGCGACAGCTGCAGCTCGGGCTGCGATTCGTGTGGCGGAGCCGGATGCAACAACTGTGTTCACAACGGCGCCCGAATCCGAAAGGTTCGCGTGATCAAGAAGTCCTCGATGCCCGCCTGCCCGGTCTGTGCGTACAGCTGGTCTGCGGAAGAAAGCCCGTGTGCCAAGCCGTGCAACACCCCTTGCGGCGCCAACGGATGCGCCGGCGGAAACTGCGACGCGGGCTGCACGGCGCCGCCCTGTGACGCAGCTCCTGTTTACGTCGAACCGCAGGTTGAAGTCCAATAAGGATCGCCGCACTGCAAACCACAGTGAACCACAAAGACCGGATGCGAATCGGAATTCCGAATCGCATCCGGTTTTCTGTTTCGTGTGGATGAGTCTGGTTACGAATGGATCGGCACGGGGTGACTTAGGTTCGAAACCAACTCGCGCCGGACGGAGCCCCTAATACTAGATTAGTTACGCCATCGAAAACTCTGCGGTGCTGAAGCTCGAGCTTGTTGCGACCGAAAAGTGCGTGGTGGAATTGAACAGGAGGCCGGATAGCAAACCGATACACCGTGCAATTCTTCTCTGTTTTCTACGTTTCCTCCTGTCGTTCCTTCTTGCCGCCGACGCCCAGGCATAGTTATCCGCGGGCAAATGCTGCGCTGACGGTTTGCGTCGGGTAACATCTTGGTGTGAACTTGATCTGTACGGCGGGTCAATGCACGCAACAAAACACCAGAACCAATCGCTGCGACTGAGCACTCAAGAGCGTCTGGGGTCAATAGTAACCTGTTCGTTCGTGCCGGCTGAACGCTGCCATTAGACTCAGGACAGTTCAAATCCATGACAACCGACCTCGATAGCTTGAAGGCGAAACTCCGGCGTTGGACTCTGATCCTAGGAGTTCTCCAAATCACGGTAGGCTGTGTCGTAGGCTTTATCCCGCCATCTGCCGTTGCATGGTTTCGCGGTATCGTCATGGCACACCTTGAGTTTACCGCCAATGGCATCCTGATGGTCGCATTTGCGTTTCTGGTCCAGGAACTTTGCCTAAGTCCGGCAGGACTGAAAGTATGGTTCGCGATGCTGCAAATCGGCACGTGGACTAACGGCGCCGCAGGCGTGGCTGCCGCCTTCATCGGCGCTTCGTCAAAACTAATGCCTACGATCAACGAAAAATTTCCACCGCCGCACGGTACTGACAATCCAATTGTTTCAGGCTCGCTTATGTTGTGCGGCGTGACGATCATGGTCGCTTTACTCCTCACTCTCTATGGGCTCTGGCGATCGAAGATCGCAGACGAGGTGGCGAGCGTCTAATTAAACGGTGCACACGAGCGGCGGATTGGGCGGATTCTGAAATCAACGGTTCTCGGCCGCCGCCGGGTTAACTTGTTCGTTCTGCTGCAATAACGTGATGACCAACTCTGTGCTGGAGAAACGCCCTTACTTCTATTTCGGCCCATCGTCGCCAGACGCGGCAGGACGGTTTAAGAACTACAAAGTCCCCCCTGACTACGACACCAATCCGTTCAAGTATCTGCCCGCCGAGGTCAGCCTTTCGGACGCGGAGCTCAAATTAGCGGAGCAGTATGAAAACGGCGACTTCTCCGGCGGATATATGACATCGCAAATTGCGTGCTTCCGTCGCCCGAAGCCAAAGCAACGTCACGATGATCGTCGAGCGAAGTTCCAAATGCTGCGCAATTCAGTCGACGCTGAAGGACTTGTCCTTCCACCAGCGTTTATTGAACTGGTGGAAACGGATAATTACATCGACCGATTGCGACACAACGCGATTTGGCTTCGCCTTCCGGACGAAATTGTACCGCTTCCGGATGATCCAGCACAAAAGATGTTCCTGATGTTCGGTGGGAGTTCGGATTATGGAGGCTGGTATCTCCTGCTCTCCCCTGATGGCACGCACGTCGTGGCCTATTGCAATGAACCCGTTGGACTGGTCAGCGGGTACCCTCCCGGTCGGGCACCCGACATTGCCGACTGCGATGTGTATCAGTGTGCTGAAACGTTTTGCGAGTGGATCGTGATCTACTTCGCCGACTGTGTTCGCGGCGACGATCGTTATGAAGAATTACTGCTGAAACACCCCGGCATATGAAGCAGCAGAACAGCCCAATGCAACCGAGCACGTTAGTCAGGCGTTTTCAAATGGCCAGTCAACCGCACAAACCGGGTGATCACCACCGTTTGGTGCATGGATTGCAGATGCGATTCAGCGTCGTCTCATTGTCATCATGCTCGACAGGCTTCCGGCGAAGCTCAATTAGCGTTTCACGGCCATCGCTAAGTCGTTCGTCGTGACTCGGTCATCGCAAATGTTCGTCATATTAATCGTCACGAACCGGACATCCGCAGCGAGCCGTCACGTCAAAGCGGAGAATGAAAGGGACACGCTCCGCTTATTCCGTGATCGCAACGTACATTTCGAGTGCGAGTCACGCTCATTTCATTCCTGTGTCTTCGCGCAGTGGGAGAACGTATGCGGCCAACCCTTGCGATTGTTGCCTGCATTGTCGCAGCGGCCTTGATCTTGTTGCTTGCGAGAAACCACTGGAACTATCCCGCTGTCGTGCTGCAGACGATAGCAGGCACCGCGTGCCTGGTTTCGGGCCTCGCACTGAGCCGATTGCCCGAACCTGCACCGAACGTGAAGCTCGTCCCCTCAGACGAGCCATCCGCCGAAATCGGAAGCAATCCAAAGGTTGCTGCGGACATAATGCGCCATCTCAGGGTGCTGCAGTTTCTGCAACAGGTCGAAGACAGACGGAAAGCACGCCTTGGTCGTGACATCAGTTCTGAATGGTGACGCATCGACCCTCAGACGCACGCTGACGTCGCGGCCTTTACACGAACGCAGCACCGGCAAGAGATCCGTAGGCCGGACCGAGCTCCGCGAGTTCCGGCTTTGTTTCGAGTGTTCGCCGGAACTCGCGGAGCTCGGTCCGGCCTACGAAGCTACGAAGCTTCCGCTGGTACACTCTCTCACTCGAGCGAACTCGCTGTTGCGTCATGTATGCGTGTGAGGAAGAAATGCGGAAGGAGCGTAAACCAATCAAGCCCAAACGCGGGTACGAGTGGCTGGGCGCTGTGTGGATAGGCGGTATCAGTATATTTCTCACCGTCGTTGGCGTCGCTGATGGACAATTCACATTCGGCGCGCCTGAGGGCACATGGATCAAAGCCGATGAGCGCCCACTCATGTTTTGGGCGGGCATCGCTTTTCCAGCTACGGTAGCCACAGCCATGATCGCCTTCCTTATTCGCGGCGAACTCCAGTTCCGTGAAAAAACAAGAACGTATCGCCAGCACGAACGAGATAGTCAAGACGATTAGGATTTCAATCGCCTAACTCTAATCCGTGGTTGTCCCTGTTGATTTGAGACTCACCTCTTCCGAAAAAAGCACGGATTGATTGGTGCCACACGGCACCGTCGAGATCAAGATGCGGCCTGTTCTGAGACAAATGCATAGCGAGACGGACTCAGCTTCGACGACTGCTTTGGCATGCAGAGACGATGCCGTCATCGAATCGGACACGGAAAGTTTACCTGGACATCATCTCGACCAGCGCACGGCAAAACGCCGGCAGATCGTCGGGACGGCGACTGCTGATGTGATTGCGATCGACGACGACTTCAGCATCCTCGAAGTGAGCGCCGGCATTGACCAGATCGTCTTGAATCCCGGGCGAACCGGTAACGTGCACTCCCTTGTACACGCCTGCCGAGATCGGGATCCAACCCCCGTGGCAAATCGCTGCGATCGGCTTCCCGGACTGATTGAAAGCGCGAACCAAATCCAACACGACCCTGTCGCGCCGCAGTTTATCGGGCATGAAGCCTCCCGGAACGACGAGCGCGTCGAAGTCCGATTCGCTCATCTCCGAGATGGCGGCGTCACTCGTGCAAGGGTATCCATGTTTACCGCGATAGAGCACATCAGCGTCGGGACCAGCGAGGACAACCTTGGCACCGGCTTCCTCGAGCCGAAGTTTCGGGTACCACAATTCAAGGTCCTCGTAGATTTCGCCGGCGAGGATGAGCACACGTTTGCCGCGGAGCGGAAGTTCTTTGTCTGCCATGATCACTCGCTTTAAATCGCCTCGTTGCCGCGTTCGCCGGTCCGAATGCGGACGCAATCGTCCATCGGGAGTACAAAAATCTTGCCATCGCCGATTTCACCCGATTCGCCGCTGCGGCCACCTTCGACGATTGCGTCGATCGTGGGAGCAACAAATTCTTCGTTAACAGCAATCTGCAGCTGTACTTTGCGGAGCAAGTTGATGCTGAATTCGTGACCGCGGTAGATATCGGTCTGGCCTTTTTGGCGGCCGAATCCCTGGCAATCGGTCACCGTCAAACGAAACACTTCGACTTTCGTCAGCGCCTCTTTGACCGCTTCAAGCTTGCCGGGTTGGATAATGGCGATGATCAGCTTCACTGGTGGGCTTACCGCAACAAGATCGAGAAGGGTGATTGAATCTGCGGGTCTACTTTGACCGAATTCATTGCCAACGAAAAGAGCCGGCAGTCGAGAAGGTGTCGCCGGCTAGGCGAGGCATTTCGAATTGAAATGATCGAAGAAAATCCAGGCCCGGGTGAGCGAGGCGGACGCTCACCCGGGTGCTGGAATCTTCTGGCCCAGGCAAGAGCCGAGAAGTGGTCCGGAGGCCCCGTCGCCCCGGTAACAAACCGAGAACGACGGGGCTGCGGTAGGTAGCTTGTGAATTCCGGCCTGTGGGCCGAATCGATCGTTGTTTCGGTTTTTCGATTCAAGCAACGATCGCGCCAAAAAGGTCGCCAGCGCGGTTCGCGACTGACGTAAATCGCTTCTTCATCAACACTTAAAAAAACCAGCGGTTTTGAGACACAATCCAGGGAAGGGTGCCTCGTGCAATTTTATTGGGCAGCACTGCCGAGCTTGCCCGCTTTCCGGGCTATCGGAGAGATGGTTTCTGGACGAGGCGGGCAGGGGGAGTTCGGCTGAGCTTGAGATTGGCGTAGCGCATGGAAAAACCCGGCCTTCCGCTGGAGCGGGAAGGCCGGGTCCGAATTCCAGAAATCAAGATCTCGAACGGGACGATCTAGAAGGTGATGATCGTGTTGGCCCCGATCGTCGTTTGCTCGTCATCGTTGTCTTCCAAGCCGGCGATGCGGTCGTCATCCCAGTCCCAGCGGACTTCGGGGCGGATCGTGACGTTCGCGTGCGGCTTGTAGTTGATCCCAAGGGTGAGGTCGTAAACGTCGCTGTCGCTGTTGCCGTTCTCGCGGTTCCACCACTCGAAACGACCGCCGAGTGCCCAGCAATCATTGATTGTGTAGATCAAGTATTGGTTCACGGCGTATCGTTCGCGAACACGATTGCCAAACCGGTTTTCGGTGTCGAGCAAGTCGTGCTGGAAGATGTATTGCAGGTTATCGCTGACGGCGTAATCGAGGATGATCGAGTTCATGAATCCCCGTTCGTCGCCTCCGCCGTTGATCCAGCGAGCTTCGCCAAAGCGGCCGCCGGTCGCGGCGTAGATCAACGTCATACGGTCGGTCAAGGTAACGGTCGCACCGCCGAGGAAGGCGTCGCCGTTGTCATCAAATCCGCTGTCCCAACCTTGGGTGTAGCCAGCCCAAATGCTGATGTCTTCGCTCAAGTTGTAGGTCGCAAGCGCACCGGTGTGGGTGAATGGTTCGTTGTTGTACATCGTGTAGGCGTGGCTGTAGAAGAAGTTGTCCGGTGCCGGAACGACTTCCCAACCGATGATCGTGAAGAAGTGACCGACCTTGACGGAGAGATCGCCGTAACCGACCTCAAGGTAAGCTTGCGGCATCGCGCGACCGTATTGGTTGCCGTTGTCCCAATCGTTGTCCCATCCGCTCCCGGTACCAAATGCCTGGGTGTCGGGGGCGTCCGTGCCGTAGAGGTAGTCGACACGACCGCCGATGTCCCAACCGCACGATGTGTCAAGCGATTTTTCGAACCAGACCCAGGCCTGGTGCAGTTGATACTTCTCGGAATAGCTGTTGAAAAGCGAATTGGCTTCGTCGTGGTAGCCAAGCGAAATCCATCCGCCTGCGGAAAAGTTGCCGCAATCTCCCAGCAGCCGGCATGGCTCGCCGAGACAGCAATCGAAACATCCACCGCCCAGGCAACAATCACCGAGGCAGCTACCACCACCGCATCCCGAGCCCCCGCAGGGATCGGCACCACTGCATGGATCGACGCCACAAGCGGGTTCGAATCCGCACGCCGGACCTGCTGCACATGACGGACCTGCGCCGCAAGCTGGTTCGCAACCGCAAGCCGGGCCCGTGGTAATCGCTGACTCGCATCCCAAACCGACGCATCCGCCGCTTACGCCGCAAGCGGGCTCACAGCCACACGCAGGGCCCGCTCCGCAACCCACCACTGCCTCGCAGCCACAGATGGCATCACCGCATCCACAGCTTGGCGATTGTGCGTTGAGGGCCGTGGCCGTGGCCAGGCAAACAAACAGGGCCAGAAAGGCCGTCTTGGCGAAATTCATTCTTGCTTCTCCCATTGATCGTTGGACCGCGTGCGAATGCATTGCGCCGCATCGTAGGTTCGGTTCTTACTGACTCAGCAGAAACTGACTGCAAAGGCCGCCACGCAGACCGGATCACCCAGCGCGATAGTGGTTTTCAATCCCTATCGACGTGGTTACCGTCAAACTCCACGTAATACCGAAGAACGCATGCTGCCTGGATTGCCCGTCTTTCCAGCCCGTGTGAAAGATTGAGGGTCAACGAAGATGGCGACCCAAAAACAGGATTGCGGGAAAGCCGCACCGGGCCGGCGAGGCATCGATTCAGCGTTTTGATGTTGCGCGAAAACAAGCATGATGGGCAAGTCGTAGGCCAGACCGAGCTCCGCGAGTTCAGGCGATCATTCAAGACGATGCCGGAACTCGCCGAGCTCGGTCCGGCCTACGAAGCCGCAAACCTGCTCCTGCGCACAAAAAAACCCGGCTGCCTTTTCAGGCAACCGGGTTCGACTTGGACTTGAATCCGCACTAGTCGGCGGTTTGAGAACGTCGGGGAGAATCGCTCGGCAACCCCCCGTACGGATCCACCTGTGCCCTAGAACGTCAAGATCGTGTCGACGCCGAACGTGAACTGTTCGTCGTCGTTGTCCTCGAGAAGGGTGTTACCAGCGACGGTTGCCCGGTCGTCGTTCCAGTCCCAGCGAATTTCGGGGCGAACGATGACGTTGGCGTGGGGTCGATGGTTGACACCCAAGGTCAGAGCGTAGATGTCGGCATCGGCGTTTCCGAGGTCCTCAACGTTCCACCACTCGAAACGAGCTCCGACTGCCCAGCAATCGTTGATCGTCTTGATCAGGTATTGGTTGAGACCGACGGTGTCACGAGCGTTCGTGCCATCGGCGAAATTGGTTGCCAGCACGTCGCCTTGCGAGATGTACTGCAGGCTATCGCTGACATCGTACTGAGACACGATCGAGTGCTGGTACCCACTGACGGCCTGCGGGACGGCACCGGACCAAGGCTCAGCGAAACGTCCGCCGGTCGAGGCGTAGGTGACGTTCAAGCGATCGGTCAGATCCATCGAGATCCCGCCCAGGAAGGCGTCGCCGTTGTCATCAAAGCCGCTGTCCCAGCCCATCGTGTAACCACCCCAGACGGTGACGCAATCGTTCACGTCGTACTGAGCCAACACACCGGTGTGGGTGAACGGCTCGCTGAAGTTGAAGGTGTAAGCGTGGCTGTAGAAGAAGTTGCCAGTCGCGGGAACCACTTCGTAACCGATGATGGTGTAGAAGTGACCGAACTTGACCGACAGATCGCCGTAAGCGACTTCACCGTACAACTGCGGGATGGCGTGACCGTATTGTCCACCATTGTCCCAGTCGTTGTCCCAACCACGGGGGTCGGTTCCGAACGCCTGGGTGTTCGGTCCGTCGGTACCGTAGATGTAGTCGATGCGACCACCGATATCGAGACCGCAACGTCCGTCAACAGCCTTCTCGGCGTACAACCAACCCTGCTGCAATTGCAGAACGTCATCGTACGTGTTGAAAGCCGGCAGTTCGTCGGTGGTGTAGCCGAGTTGAACCCAACCGCCAGCCGACCAGCCGCAATGCTCGCCGAACAAGGTGTAGGGGTCGCCCAGGCAGCAGTTCTTGCCACCGAGCAAGTCGCACATGCGACCGCCGCCCATACGTCCGCGAAGACCGCAACCCTTCTTGCAACCGCAAGCCGAATCGCATCCGCCGCAAGCCGAATCGCATCCGCCACAAGCCGAGTCGCAACCAGCGGCTGCTTCACAGCCAGTGTCGCACGCCGGTGCGGCGTCGCAGCATTCAGCTGCCGCTTCGCAAGCGCTGTCGCATCCGCACACTGGCGCGCCACAGTCACATGCGTTGTCGCAGTGAGAAACCAATTGAATGTCGTTTGTCTGGTCGGCGAAAACGTTGCCTGCGTACGTTCCGCAAGCAATCACGGCGACCAGCGCCAATTTGCTAAGCTTCATTTGCTTTTAACTCCCCAGTTATCCATTTCGGGTGATTGTGCAATGCACGATGCGTGGTTCCGAACGACCGTCAATCGCCGTCGGATACCGTGGGAAGCACTCCCACGATCGGTTGCTCGAGGCCGTGTCATCCGCCATTTCCAGGCATTCGACTTCCCGAACCACGCTCAGTTATCAGGGCTTTGTATCGGAGAGGGATTGCGACATTGCCCCGGATTCCACACAAACAATTCGGAAATCGCAGCAAAGGTGTTCGAGCGGGAACCGTCGCGAAAAGACTGAGCAATGCTCCGCAAGCGCCTGTGGGCAAAGGATTGACCCTCCTCCGGTTTGTTCGAGATTGTCCGATTGTTCAGCTGGTCCGGACAGCAACGCCGCGGACTACCCGATCGGGCCCACTTCGGTCAGAATCCACCTGTCGACACCGGTTCATTCCGAACAACCGGCAAAAACCTTCCCCCCGATGTTGGTAATCCTATCGATGGCGTTCTGGCGTTCCAAGAAATCCGACCAAGGCGACAAGGCGGCGACCGAGGTAAACGAGACCGATCCCCCAGCTCTCGCCGAGCCGAATTCCACCTCCGCGGTCACGCAATCCGCGCCGGAATCCCCGGCAATGCCCAGTTCCCAGGACGAAAGCCCGGAACCGAAGGGTGGACTGTTCGCCAAAATGCGGGGCGCTCTGACCAAAACACGGCAAACGCTCAACACCGACATCCGTGACCTTTTCAAGAGCGAAGGCCGTCTGGTCGACGACGAGTTTCTCGAAGAATTGTTCGCCCGGCTGGTCCGCACCGACATGGGGGTCGGACCGGCCGAAACGATCCGCGACGACGTTGGACAGCGACTGCGGGCCCGCGTGGTTCATCTCGAAGAAGTCCTCGAAACGATCACCACACAAACACAGTCGATGCTGGAACAGGAATCGACCGAGATCCGGTTCGCCGACTCGGGGCCGACGGTGATTCTCGTGGTTGGCGTCAACGGCAGCGGCAAAACCACTTCGATCGGCAAACTCGCCCACCACCTTCATGCTTCCGGCCGACGGGTCGTGCTCGGCGCGGGGGATACGTTTCGCGCCGCGGCCGTTGAACAGTTGACCGTATGGGCCGGCCGGATCGGGTGCGAAATCATCACCGGAAAACCGGAGGCAGACCCGGCGAGCGTCGCCTACCAGACGGTGGAAAAAGCGGTCGAGTCGGGAGCCGACGTGGCGATCATTGACACCGCCGGGCGGTTGCAGACGCAAAGCAACCTGATGCAACAACTCGAAAAGATACGGCGTGTGGTGGAAAAGAAAGTCGAAGGCGCGCCCCACGAGGTGCTGTTGGTGCTGGATGCGACCGCCGGCCAAAATGCGATCAGCCAGGCACGAGGGTTCAGCGAAGCGGCCGGGTGCACCGGGATCGTTCTGGCAAAACTCGATGGTTCGGCCAAAGGAGGTGTGATCCTGCCGATCCGCGAACAGTTCGAGCTTCCGGTCAAGTTCGTCGGGCTCGGTGAGGGGATCGACGACATCGCTGAATTTGACGCCGCATCGTTTGCCAAAGCGCTTTTCTCCGATTGACCCGATTTATCGGTCACCACTCTTTCCTAACTGCCTCCATGCTGCATCTTCAATCCGAATCGACCGCCCGCTGGCTCAACCAAGTGGACCGGCACCTCGACGAGGTCTTGATTGACCATGCCCACTGCGAACGCAAGGCGGCGTCGACAGCGATGAATCTGATGACCGCGTACACCGAAGACCGTGAACTCTGCCGCGAAATGACCCGGATCATCGTCGAGGAGCTCGAGCACTTCGAAATGGTTCTCGAGCTGCTGCAGCGGCGGGGCATCCCTTTTCGCCGTCTCGCCTCGGGGCCTTACGGAAAGAAGCTCAACGGATTGATCCGTTCTAGCGAACCCGATCGCGCTGTCGATCGTCTGTTGGTCGCTTCGTTGATCGAGGCTCGGAGTTGCGAGCGTTTCAGTTTGCTCAGTGAACACATCCAGGCGAAGGATGCGGAATTGGCGAGTTTTTACGCCAGCCTGTTCGAGAGCGAAGCCCGTCATCACACGACCTACGTTCGGCTCGCCGAACATTTTGCCCCGCGTGATGCCGTCCGCGCGCGGCTTGACCAACTGTCCAAGTGTGAAGCCGACATCATCATCGAGGGATGCAGTTTGCCGCGGATGCACAGTTGAAGGATTGTTTCACGCGCGCACGCCACCTAGCCTCGATGATGGACCCCCGGTTTCACGCCTTACGTCTGATGATCCTTCATTGGATCGGTGATCATCATCCGCGCGATCGATCCGTTGCCGGCGTCATCCCTCCGCATAACCTTCCCTTGTCGCGGCGCTAGACAGGGCGTGATCGATAATCGCCCCCGCACTCAGCAGCGACCCCTTTCCAAGACGGCAAGGGCGTTCAAATCAATTGATTTGTGCGTTCGGAGGATCCGGCAAGACAGCTGTATCTTGTCAAAGCTAGTTCTTGGGTTTGGAAGTACGTGCAATCGTGATTCATAGTACTTCTGCACTTCAAAACCCAAGTTTTTAGCTTTGACGGAAAAACTGCGTGTCTTGTGACCTCAGGTCTTCAGTCGCGGGAAAGGAGTTTTTGGGATGACAAGCAGAATTCGTGACTTCGCAATCATGATCTTCGCATCGGCGTCGTTTTCGGTAACAAGCTCGGCACTTGCCGCCGAGGAGAGTGCGGCCGTCGTTTTCGACCTTCCCCCCGTGGCGGCCGCGCGGGCCGCCGACGATGACGCCGACCTGGTGACAGTGCAATTGCGTTTATCGTCGATGATTGAAACGACTGACGTCCCCCGGATCGATCAATGGATCGTTCGATGTGTACCTCGTGATTCCGCGGTGAGGATCGCTGATTACGCGCCGAGAACGCAAACTGCCAGCGATCTGGCAAGCCCGATCCAGGTCAAACAGAGCCGGGAAGCGAGCCAGTCGCTCGGAATCTCTCTCGACGGATCTTACGGCCACCTCGCCCGCGCCAACGCGGGCAGCGACCGCACTAATAAGGAACAACAATCGGTCCAGTTTGACCGCGTTGCTCCGATCCAGGCGATTACCGCATCAGGCACCATTCATCGTGGCCGGGGTGTGTACTTCAAATTGCGTTGGACGTCGCAACAGATCCTCGAAGGAGAAAAAGTATTCGAGTTGACGCTTGATGTACCACCAACGTGGCGCGGAAGCTTGATTGACGTCTCCGTCGTCGCACAATCCGAATCCAAATCTTCCTTCACTCCTTGGGATCGCGAAACGAACACGATTGCATCGGACCATTTCGTTGTCGCGGTCTACCGCGACGGTGACGCGCAGGCCGAACGGCGGGCGCGTGCAATGACGGATGCCGAGAATTCGCTTCGCAGGGTTGTCACGGAACACTGCTCGTCACGCAGCAGCAGTTCCTTCACGGCGATGCTTCGCAATGTCACCCGGAAATTCGATGGCGGCGCGGACCAGACCGAAAAGCATTGGCTCGACCGATTGCTCCGGCAACAGGCCGACCCCCACCTGGACCCCGCCATCTGCGAGCTGCCGATGCAAGTGCGCATTGCGGTTCTGGATTACGCGGACACGCGCGACCAATTCTCGGCGATCAATGGTGCCGCGCACGATCGGGTGATGGTAGCCAAACCGGCTAATTGATGTCGTCGCTCAGTTATTGCTGAAGCCAAGCGCGAGCACGGCGTCACGACCAAGCGGATTCTTCAAGAATTGACGATGGCACTCGGGGCACAAGTCGTATCGGCCGTGGTGGCTCGACTCGACATCGTCATCTTCGATCTCCGTATCGGTCATGCTTTCGAGAAGCTGATGCAATTCAGTCAGCTGATCAACATCGTCTTCGATTTCCGCTGCGGGATGATCCGCAGCTGATTGGATATCGATTTGAACGATGTAACGGGTTTGATCAGCCGTGTTGATTTGGCGCTTACAACGATCGCAAGTGTAGTGGATCATCCATCAAGTGCCTGTACGAGTGAATCTCACGGCGTGATCGGCTACCGAGCGCGATCCGACATACATCAAGAAATGCAACGTCGTGAGATAGGTTTATCGTAGTGACGAATTGATTGCGCTCGCAAGGGAAATACCAACGACTTTTTGCCTCCATTTCCTCTGACTTGACAACGCGTCGGATCGCCGGTCGGTCATTTTGATCGTCGTCAAACATACGACGCCCTCCCTGTTGGCGCCACGCGTTCCCTTTGACCGCCTCTGCGCGACTCTATTGCCCCGTAGCAGGTTCGTCCCGCGGCGAATCAGCATCAAGCGATTCGGCGTCGATATCGCCGTCGGGCTCCACAAACTTTCCTTGGATGACCTTGGTAGCATCCAGGGGTGGCCGGATTTCCACCATCATTCCAGGCAGAAAATCGGTTTCGAGCGAATCGAGATCCCGCTCGTCGAGGATCTTGAACTCCAGATTTCGTTTCTCCGCCTCGACCTGCAACCGCTTGATCGCAGGAACGTGACCGTACGCCAACAGACACCGCCCACCCGGCTTGAGGTGTTTTGACAAACCATCAAGGAGTGAATCCATCAGCACAAAACCGGGATCATAAAACGCGTGGTCAGCCGGTTTGGTGACCTCTCCGTCTTCCCACGGCGGGTTTGAAATGATCAGATCGAATCGTTCGTTTTCGCCGATCACCGAATAGGCGTCCGGTGTACTGGGGTCGACTTGTCGAACATCCAGTACGGAATCGGGAACCAGCACGGCGGCGTTGTACTTCGCATTGGCCACGGCAGCCGGATTGATGTCGGTTGCCACGACGTTGCTTGCGCCATTTTGCAGACACAGGATTGAAAGTAGGCCGGTGCCGGTGCCGATCTCCAACACATCGCGTCCGCCTGCGATTGTATCCTCGACAATTTTTTTTCTCATCGAAACGGAGTCGTCCGGCTCCCAAAAAACAGATTCAAACTGGACGATCTCGCCGTAGTTCAACTCTTCGAGCGGCCACGTCTGTTGGACGTCATAGGAATAATCGAGATCTTCGCGGTATTTCACGCGGCAACCTGCAAATGCAAATGCCGCTACCAGCGCAATCGATAAAAGGTGACGACCGATCATCAAGGCTTCCTCGAATCAAATCCGGATCACAACGAAACGGTTTCGTTGCCACTGCGTGTGACCAATGCCTCGACGGTCGCCGGGTCCATCGGCGCGGTGATCCGCACCACAGACAGGTCTGCCATCAGCAGGATCACTGAATCGGAAATAGATGCCGTCCCGAGCGCGCTCTGCAACTCTTGCAGTGAAACGTCACTAGGCTCGGCCCATTTGACGGTTCGATTCGGCAAGTAAACCGCGAGGATCGTATTACTCAACCCGTCGCTCACATTCGCAAAACCGATGCCCGATTCGCCCGACATGATTCCGTTGGGATGGCTGACCGCGACAAAATGCGACTGGGTAGTATCGGGTTCGCTGTCGAATGGCGAGGCGTACGTGGACGGCATCGGAGAGTGGAGTTGCGAATTCGCCGCACTGTCCCATGCTTCATTCTCGTTCCACTGTTCGTAAAGAGGGTATTGCTCGATGTACGGCAACAGCGTCACGCGCCAGCCATGTGTTTGCGTGCCTTCCCAGTTGGTGGCGACCGCGGGAGGGAACTGCCGGTACGTGTCGTGGTAGTTGTGGATCGCGATCCCGATCTGCTTCATTTGATTACTTAGCTGCGCGTGTCGGGCCGCATCGCGGGCCGCGGACACGGCGGGCAACAGAAGAGCGGCGAGGACGCCGGCACAGACAAGTCCCATAATCATAACGACCGCCAACACAATGACGACGATTGCCATCGTGTTGTTACTTGCCGCGGGCTGCTGGGGCTGACCGGGATTGGTGAAGGGATGATCCGTCGACATCAAGCACCTCAAGATAAGGAATCTCGTCATCCGCGGTGGATGAAGCACTTCGCGCCATGATAACGCGTCGTGAGGTGTTTGGCTGCTGGCCGCAATTCTCGATCGCGGGGCCGTCGTGTCCCTTGGGGACCTATCGGACTTTGCACTCGAAATGGATCTCGGCGCTCTCGCCGACCGCCAATTCGTTGGTCAACTTCCACTGCAGCTTGAGAGATTGGCTTTCGTTGACCACCGTATCGAACTGTGCGTCGGCGCTGCAGGTTTGGCTTTCATCAACGTATTGAAGACGTGTGGTCAGGTTGTCGATCAACACGACGTCGGTGACGGCGGCATCGCCGACGTTTTCAACGCGGATGGAAAAGTTCACAATATCGCCCGGCAGGGCATCGGCTCGATCGGCAAGTTTGGTGACCTCCAGTCGCCCGCGATCATCGGGAAACTCGTAGACCGTCAATCCCTGCAGCGACTGGTCACGCGTCAAGGTCGGCGCCTTGAGGTCTTCGACGACGACTTCGAGTGATTCATCGAGCGACCATGCAACGGCCGCGAGGGCGAGTCGCTCGTACAACGCTTTTTCTTCATCCTGAAGTTCGCCCAACTCCTGGAGGCTCAATCCGGCCAGTGCGGCCATCACGTCGCCCGCCTGCTCGAGCTGCCAGACATTCTCGACTGGCACGCCGCGAATTCGCTCACGCATCGCGTCGAGGCGACGCGCGACATCGGCATGGCCGAGCTCCGTTGTGTCGGTGAGGACGAGTCCGGGCAATTCGTGCTCGATTCGATTTGGACCCAGCGGACGATCAAACTGGGCGGCCCCAATCGCGTGACCACCAGCCAATGCGCCGGTAATCTTTCGGACCGAGGAAAAACGCGGCGCATACAAGCAGGTGCGATTGCTGGCCTCGAACTCAATCTCTCCCGACTGGGTTGTGTAATGAGCAACCGTGTCTTCGCCTTGCAGCCCAAGGACGTCGTCGTTGCGATTGAGAACCGCACCGGGCGGTTGATCACCCCCGTCACAGACGAATTCCTGGGGATCGACGCCGTGCGCGTTCCATCCCTGTGGTGATTGAAGGATATAGCCGTGAGGCGACGCAGCGCCGGCAGAATCACCACAGCCGTGGCATCCGCATGCTGGAACATTGGGGTCACCGTGAAAGAATCCCACCTGCGAAACCGACGCGTTGGTGTTTGCAACATTCATCGGCGCTTGCATTGCCGGCAGTGGTACGGACCTCGGCGCCGTCAGGGCGCGTGGTGGCATCGATGCCTGTGCGGGGGATAATCCGCGCGCCGGTGCCGCAGCCGAATTCAATCCGATGCCTTGATCGTTTGCATTGGGTGCGACGCAACCGGTTGCCCCCAGCAGCAACGTTGCCGTCAGCGATGCGATTGTTGCCGAACAAAGTCTCATGGCTGCGTTGCCTGGTCAGGATCATGAATCGGTGCCCAGACGGGAAAACCGAAGAAGAATTGCGGCATCAGAGCTTCGGCTCGCGGTGGCGAGACCGAACCAATTCGAACGATTGCGACAGGTCGCCCGAGTCGATCAGCGACTTCCAAAGCATCTTGATGTTCGGAGATTTCATACGGCCGCGTCGTCGCAGCCGATTGCACCATCGGAGTCGCTGTTTGCGGGTCTTCCAAATAAATGACTCGCGTCACCAGGCGATCGCTGAGTGCGGCTTCGATATCTTCTTGATCCAAATGAATCTGGATCGGGTGTTTCAGTGCCAATCCGGGTGGCGGATAGGTCCGGTCGATGACTTCAATCGTCGGATAAAGTTCGGCGCCCTCGGCACCGGGAATCTCGGTGATCCGAAATCG
The DNA here is from genome assembly GCA_024644085.1 of Rhodopirellula sp. GTDB lineage: Bacteria > Planctomycetota > Planctomycetia > Pirellulales > Pirellulaceae > Rubripirellula. The sequence goes on along the minus strand of JAHELS010000011.1, from coordinate 27,827 downwards.
GTAAACCCCGCCGACCAAGAGACCGGCTCGCAAGGTTTCGCTCGAATCAAGAAACCTTCCTGCGGAGGGCAGCGAAAAGTGGACTCCGGAAGGCCCGGCAAACGCGACCGGCTGAAAGTAACCGGCCACCGGCCCCCGTCCCGCTAATCGTGCCTGGCCAAGCGCGCCAGGTGGCATATCCGAGGAGAGCAAGCGATGTTGCCCACTTTGGCTCAGGTAATTGGACGGATCGACAGCGAATACGATCGCAGGAGTTGACGCGGCGGCGGTAACCGTCAGGATCAACCAAGCCGCAAGCCTGGAGATTGAAAACGAGGCGATGACGTTTCGCATCACGGACTGAACCATTGGGAGGTGAACGGCGTTGCGGTCGATCGGTGGCGGTCATCCAGCCCGGGATAATCCCGGTAAAGACCGAAAGAAACGCGGCGAGACAGAATCATCCACACCGCGTTTCGTTTTTCATCTTGATAGCCCGGTGATCCTTACGGCTTGCAGTTCGGATCCACGCGTTGGCTGGCGTGTTGGTAGTAACCACGTCCGTGCGGCACGCCCGGATGAACGTTTTGCTCGGAGATGTTGATTCGGCTGACCGGATTCGGATAGCTGTATCCAGGTTGCATTCGCACGTTCATTTTGACTTTCTCCACCGGACGCGGAATGTTCACGTGGGTGTGATTGCGAATCACGTGCTTTTGCAATCCAGCCGGATGTCCAAGCGGAATGTGGGGCGGACCGGGAAGTCCGATCGGTGTTCCCGACATCGGCATGCCGTATTGAGGTGCATTGACACCCGCGATCATGCCGGGCAACGCCGGCGGAAGCGGTGCACAATTTCCGGCACCGGGGCCTCCGCATCCTTCGGTCATCGCCGGTGCGAAAGGTGCCGGCAGTCCCGCGATCGGCGGTGCATAGTTTCCGGCCGCAGCCATTGCCGCACCCGCCATCTCGATGTCCTTGTCGCCCAAGCGGATGATCGCAAGGATCGACCCGCGACGATCGGCTTCGACGATCGGATCCACGCCTGGATCAAGCCGGGTGCTGACCAGGGTGTCGATGCCGGCCAGGGCGGGGCCCTGGAAATCGGGATCGGGAAGATAGATGACTTTGGTGACAAAGTTGCCGGTCAAGACCTGGTCGAAGTCTTCCTCGGTGAACTGAATCGGCACCGAGTTGTGAGCCAGGTAGGCACCGGTGCGCGGATTGGCATAGGCGAGTTCCACCGTTGGGTAGAGTTCGACGCCTTCGCGAGCCGGGATGTTGGTCAGCTTGACGCGGAACAATCCACCTTGGGGGAAGTTCTGGCGAGCCGGCACGACAAGGGGCTCGCTGTCGAACATTCCGGCGCCGGTCGCGTCGTAACGAATCTGCATCCCTTCGGGTTGACCGAAAGTGACCTGCAGAGTCGATGGAACCGAAGGCATCATACCGCCGGTGGGAAGTACGCCACCACCAGGGGGGATGCTGGATGATCCTCCCGGAAGGCAGTCGCCACCACCACAGCTGTTGCATCCCGGTCCACAACCGTTGAAATTCACCAGGGAGACGTCGCCGGAATCAACCGCCGCGGAAGTACCGGCCGCGGGGATACCCGCTTCCATCATTCCGCCCGCTCCCATCATGGCCGGAGCCATCATACCGGGCGCCATCATGCCGGGCGCCATTGCTGGCGGTCCGAGCACTCCGGGCCCAGGACCACCGACCCCGGGGCCGGGCTCCAGTAATCGTTGTTCGGGTGGCAGGTTGTGGCGAACCGGCACACACCCGGTGGCGATTATCGCCGCGGCCGCCAGTAGCGACATATGAGTGACGATTCGTTTCATCGTTTCCCCCCGTTCCTTGGGTTTTTCTCGGCCTGAGTCGAATTGTTCGGTGCTGTTTTTTTGGGTGGACTTGCGCGGCGATCGCAAACTACGATCCGCGACAAGCGTTCCAATGAAGTGCGGCTGTACCGACTTCGTAGTTGGTCATCGGCACGTTACATGCGGTATCTTTGAGAAAATCGGCATAACCCGACTATGAAGATCGATCGTCACAGCCCGCGAAACCGTTTCACCGCCGTGAAACAGTCACTGGCAATGATTCGCGATCGACCACGTCGGCAACGGCTGGCCTTGATCATCGGTGTCGGCGTCGGCATGCTTGCAACGCCGTTCTGCCATTGCCATGGCGAAACGCCGATTACCAGCGATTCCGGCACTGCGGCTGAAACCAGCGCCGTCGCCAAGGTCAACCCAAGGATTTCGCAGCCCTCTTCCGAACCTGAAGCGATGCACCTGCTGAGCCAGGTTCTGCACATGATCGTGTATGGACCAGCCTTCGATGCCAAGGTGCGTGAAACTGTCTGGACCAACTCTCGCGAGGTCGTTGGAGTTGGCACCTACGAGCAGACCGGAAACGGAAAGGGCCAATTCAATTTGCAGGTGACAATGCATGACGGTGGTGGCAAACACCATCTACAGCAAATCAGCGACGGACGTCTGGCTTGGACTCGATCGGATATCGCCGGCAAAGTTTCCCTTCGCCGCGTCGACGTGGGTCGGTTGGATGAATGGATCCGTGGCGCCGAGAAATCAACGACAATCTCACCTCGGTTGTTGGTCGGTGCTTGGGCCGAAATGCTCTCGACCATCGCCCGGGACTATCACGTGCAAGTGGACGGGGCCAAATTGAAGCAAGACCCGGTTTGGGTCATTACGGGAACGCTCAAGCAGTCGCGGCGTAAGGAGATCGCCGCGGAATCAGGCCGGGAGGAGTGGCCACTGTTGCACCCAACTCGAATTCGGGTCGCAATTCGGTCAACACCAGATCCGGATACCGATTTCGGGCGGCTGATCCCGACCCGGATCGAGTTCTGGAGCGATCCGGTCCACGCCTCGGATCCCTCGAGTGCCGAAACCTCGCTGGACGCACGTCGATTGATCACGCTGGTTGAACTCTATTCGATTCGCCCGATCTCGCCCCCGCCTCCAGAGCGATTTCGTTTTGAGAACCAGGATGCCGAGGTCAACTTCGTCAATGAAACGGACCGCTACATACAACTCTACGGCGTGCGACTGACCGAGCGACAACGAAGGCAACTGCGTCGTTAGAATTGGCATTACCTGATGATCTTGCCAATTGCTTGAAAGTGCCGCCTTGTCCGAATCGACCGAATTGGAAACTGCGCCTCACCGGCCGCTGATGGCGTGGGCACAATTGGTTCGGCTCCCCAACGTGTTCACCGTGTTGGCCGATGTCGGCGCGGCGTTCCTGCTCGTCGCCGGAGGCGCGGAACCCGTATCGCGTCTGATCTGCGTGTTGCTGGCCGGCGTCGCGCTCTATTGGGCCGGAATGATCCTCAACGACGTGTTTGACGTCGACAAGGATCTCCAGGAGCGACCGACACGTCCCATTCCCGCCGGATTGGTCTCCTTGCCGCAGGCGACGGCTGCTGGATGGGGGTTAATCGGAGTTGGCGTCTCGTGTGCGGCGCTGAGCGGGTTTCTGCCCTCATCGGGTGTGGCGGGCACATGGTTGCCCGCAGCGATTGGAGTGGCGCTGGCGGCGATGATTCTTCTCTACGACGGTCTGCTCAAGCAGACACCCCTGGCACCATTTGCGATGGGTGGCTGTCGAGTGCTCAGCTTTTTGCTTGGTGCTTCGCCATGCATCGAGGCAGGGACCCATGCGCGAGGGTTCCCCGATTACGTTTGGGGACTCGCGTTGGGTTTTGGCATCTACATCGTCGGAATCACGATCATGGCACGCCGCGAGGCTATCGGTGGCGAGTCACGGAACCTGATGGTTGGATTGGCCGTGATGATCACGGGCGTTGCATTGCTCGCTCTGGCGCCGCAGGCGGCTCAGTTGCCCATGCCGTGGCACGTCTCGCCGACTCAGGCGTTTCCGATCATGATAGGGTTGATTGCTTTCCCAGTTGTGCTGCGCGCATGGCGGTCGATCCGCGACCCGGTACCGGCCAAGATACAAACGACGATCCGAGTCGGAATATTGACCATCATTCCATTGGCGGCTTCGGTCGCGATGCTCGGTGCGGGTCCTTTCTGGGGACTGGTCGTGTTCATGCTCGCGATTCCGTCGATCTATTTATCGTTGCTATTTCGTGTCACGTGAGCCCTGCGCCCGCGCGGCCTCCATCATGATTCCTGGATACCACACCGCCGGCCTGCTGCTCCACGACGTATGCGTCGCGGTCGATGAACTTGCGCATATCGGGTACAGCTGCGTCGCGATCCGGCCGCACGCCGGCAACTTTCATCCGCGGCTTGCGGGGTTTGGCCAACAGGTGCTGCGCATCTCCGATGCGATCAAGCGAGCGCACGTGCGTTCGGTGCTCGACCTCGATGCACCTTTCATGCACGGACCCGAGGCGGTTCGGGGGCCATCCCTGGTTGCCGCGGACGACGATGAATCGGGCGCCGCGATGGCATGGATCGAGCAGTGGGTCGCGGTGGCAGTCGAATTGGGTTCGGAGATGGTCACCTTTTCGAGCGGAGCGACCGATTCATCCGATCACCTGGGCGACGAAGACACCCTCGAACGATTGGCGGCTCGGCTGAACGAATTGCTTGCTTCGGTCGCCGACCAACAGGTCCGTTTGGCACTGAGACCGCGAAGCGGGGATATGATCGCCACGGTGGCGCAATTCGAGCGGCTCGGGCAATGGCTCACTGATTCGAGCGACTTGCTGCTTGCCGCCGACATCGGTGAGATGTTGATCGGCGGCGAATTGCCCGTGGGTGACCGCCTGGGCCGCAACCTCGACACCCTTGCGTGTGTCTATCTTTGCGACCGGCAAACCGGCCACTTCGGGGACCAGCGGATCGGGCAAGGCGATGTCGCGTTGAATCGGATTCTGCGTTCGCTGGCCGAGCACCAATTTCGTGGTCCGGCAATCGTGCGCGTCGAGGGCCAAAGTGATCTCGGATTCGCACCCGCCAGGGAAGCGATGCACCTGTTCGATGAATTGCAGGACAATTCATGAATCCCAAAGCGTGAAACGGGCGACTCACGCGTGAAACAGGAAAAACCGTGTTGCACGGCTTGAAAATGCTGGACTGCCTTTACTGGACACACCTATCATTCGGGTGTCGAGGGGGACGGAGGCCGACTGGTACGCGGAGCGCGAGAGAGTGAGAGAGTAAGTGGCGGGTGAGTGACTGGACGTGAGAGTGACGGGACGTGAGAGTGACGGGGCGGCGGCGTGAACTCGCATCACCAAGTGGTGGGCGAAAGCCCGGGGCCGCTGTCGACGCCGAAATCGACCGATCCAGGATGCAGGATATACCGCCACCAGCGAATGGCATTGGGCTAGCGGTTATGCAAGAAGTTTTTGCGAATCCGACGGTGCGTGCTGGGGCTGCCGTACTGGTCTTGTGTGTCCTGATCTTTGTCGGATTTTACTTTGTGTCAATCTTTCGCGACTACGCGGCTGAGGACCGGGAAACGCCCCCAGACGTGCTCGCAAACTTGGAAGAAATGCATCGCAAAGGTGACATCAGCGAAGCGGAATTCCGAACAATACAAGCGACAACCCATCGGCAACCCGTTGGGCCGAGTGACACAGATGCTTCGTCCCCTCCGGACGACGCATCTCCGAACAGCTGAATTTGGACTGAAATCGAACCTAACCCGATTTTGATCGCCAATCGGTGCGATTGTTCGCACCGCTTTGATCATCACCGCAAGGTTCCCTGGCAGGCCCAAATACAAACTCCCAAGTTCGGCGAAATGGCATTTGGTCCGTCACGGACGTCAGAAGGACAACCCCTCCGCTGCTTGCCCTCCCAATTCCATGTGGGCATGCATTCGGAAACTATAAATCGTTTTTGAACCCGAACCACGATTGGCTCGAGCTTTCGAGGATACGGATGACCCATCCCAGACGGCCGTTTTTCGTAAAATGGCATTCTGGGAAAGCATTCGAGCCGTGGCCCGAAACCGTTTGACGCGCGAATCGCATCGCCGCGATTCAGTCTACAATGGATGTGTGAGCGAAAGCTCAAGAAACGACGCATCCGTGAGATTGATCGCTGGCGGCTCGTTCGCACAATCAGGAGTCGTGTATGCCCTCGAAGGAAAACTCAAGCTCGCGCCGCGGAACCTCGTCCAACAAGAAGAACGCTTTCTGTTCGTTTTGTCGGAAGAGCTACCGCGACGTGGGACCTCTCGTTGAAGGTCCCGGTGACGTCTACATCTGTGGAGAGTGCATTGAGCTGTGCCAATCGATTCTCGACCAGGAGCAGCGCCGGCGTGGTCCGAGCAAAACGCTGTTCAACGAGATTCCGCCTCCGCGGAAAATCGTCGAGCACCTGGACGAGTACGTGATTGGTCAGAACGCTGCCAAGCGAGTCCTCGCCGTAGCTGTTCATAATCACTACAAACGCCTGACCAGTGAATGGGAAGGCGAATCGGACGTCGAGATCGAGAAGAGCAACATCCTGCTGGCCGGACCCACCGGCAGTGGCAAGACGTTGTTGGCTCGATCACTCGCGCGTATGTTGAATGTGCCCTTTGCAATCGGAGACGCGACCACGCTGACCGAAGCAGGGTACGTCGGCGAAGACGTCGAGAATCTGCTCTTGAAACTGCTGCACGCGGCCGACTTCGATGTCGACGCGGCCCAGCGCGGAATCCTGTACATCGATGAAGTCGACAAAATTGGCAAGACGAGCGCCAACGTGTCGATCACCCGCGATGTCTCAGGCGAAGGCGTTCAGCAGAGTCTTTTGAAGATGCTCGAAGGAACCGTTGCCAACGTTCCGCCGCAAGGTGGTCGCAAGCATCCCGAACAGCAGTACATCCAGATGGACACGAGTAACATCCTGTTCATCGTGGGCGGTACGTTTGTCGGAATCGAAGACATCATTCGCAAGCGCCTTGGGCACAAGACGCTTGGCTTTGCCGGCGGCGAAAATGTGCGAAACGAACAGTCCGAGTCGGATCTGTTGACGCAAGTTCAAACCGAAGACATTCTGCAATTCGGGCTGATCCCTGAATTGGTCGGTCGATTGCCGGTGGTCAGCTACCTGCAGCCGCTCGACGAAGAAGGACTGGTCCGTGTGATGCGAGAGCCCAAAAATGCTCTCACAAAGCAATACCAGGCTCTCTTCCAGATGGAAAAGTGCGAATTGAACTTCACCGACGACGCGTTGCACTACGTCGCCCAACGGGCGATGTCCAAGGGCGTTGGCGCCCGAGGGCTTCGCGGCATTCTCGAAGAAGTCATGCTTGACATCATGTATGACCTGCCTGAACAAGAAGAAGGCACGGTCTTTACCATCGATGAAAGCGTGGTCTCGGGATCCCGAGCGCTGTTCCAGATGCCGACGAGCAAGAGCGCGTAGCTCGCCGGCGGGCACGGTCGAGAATTCACAAACGCCGAATCCGCACCCGCGGATTCGGCGTTTCTCTTTGCGCACGACCCGACTTGCGCACGACCCGACTTGCGCGATACGCGGCGGCAGCGGTATTCATTGCGGATCCGGCGGCATCTCGTCCCCCGCTTCGTTTTCGTAGAACCGCGTGATATCGATCCCAGCCCGCCGCTCCTCCTCCATCAGCTTGACCCGTGTTTCCAGTCGCTCCATCCGCCGCATCAATTGCGGGATCGCATCTTTGTTTTCATCCGGCCTCTTGGGACGGGGAACATGCGGGTACCCCAGGTGTCGCTGCATCGCGCCGAACAGGTAGAGCGGATCTTTTTGGCGGTTTCCCAAGGCGATTCGACCTTCCTTGCGACCGAACAAGAAAGGCCCTTTGCCTTCGGTCCTCTGCGCTGCCTCGATCAACCGATGCCGGTACTCATCACTGACGAGAAAAAGCAGGTCGGCGAAATCGACCAGACCGATCTGTGCCCGCAGCATCAAAATCCATTTCGCCCAATCCGGTTCAAAAATCGGGTCGCTGCTGATCGCCGTCAGCCCTTTGTCATAGTTCAGACGGTTTCGGCACAAGACTTCAAACTGGTAAAAGAAAAGCCCCGCCGGTGTCGCACCCTCAACGCGATACTTCGCCTCCCCTTCGAGCACCTGGAGTGCCATTTCCATCGTGAACCGACCCGCCTCACGCTCCGCCTGTTCCACCAGGAAGGCCTGGAACGGGGTGTAGTAATGGGCCAGAGTGTACATGGCGGGCGACATTTGACCGGAGTGTTTTAACTCGGCCAGCAAGTAATCGATCGCCATCGGCAAGTTGGTTGTCGTCAACAGCTCATACCGAATCTGCTCGAGCAGCTCCTGCATCGGCATTTCCTGAGCCGTTCGCTCCCGCAGCAATTGATACAGGTAAGCCTGTTCGACGTACTCGGCTCGCTCGAGAGGTGTCGACCGCTGCGTCATGACGCTCCACCGAATCGTTGGACGATGATCAACAAAGTCACGAATGAGGCAGGGAGCGGAACGCCGAGACGATAGCCCTTAGGCATCTTCGTATTTGCCGAAGACAACGCACGCGTTGTGCCCGCCGAACCCGAAACTGTTGCTCATTGCAATTTTGACTTCGCAAGAGGCCGACTGGTTGGGCGTGTAGTCGAGATCGCAATTCGGATCGGGCGTTTCGTAATTGATGGTCGGCGCGATGGTCGATGTTTCAATCGTCTTGCAAAGGATCACCGCCTCGATCCCGCCGCTGGCCCCTAGCGAATGACCCAGTGCGCTCTTGGTACTACTGATCCTGGTCTTGTAAGCGTGCTGGCCGAAGACACTCTTGATTGCCTGGGTTTCCGCTTTGTCCCCCAGCGGGGTGCTGGTTCCGTGAGCATTGATGTAGTCGACATCGGCCGGTGTCACGCCCGCATCGGCTATCGCTTCACGCATTGCCGCCGAGGCTCCATAACCCTCGGGATCCGGGGCCGTGATGTGGCCGGCATCGCTGGTGGTGCCGTACCCCAGCACCTCCGCGTAAATTTTCGCACCTCGCGCCTTGGCGTGAGCGAGTTCTTCGAAGATCAACAATCCCGCTCCTTCGCCCAACACAAACCCGTCCCGATCGGCATCGAACGGTCGGCTGGCAGTGGCCGGATCATCATTTCGAGTCGAAAGCGCTTTCATGTTTTGAAACGCCGCGAGTCCCATTCGCGTGATGGCCGCCTCGGTCCCGCCGGTGATCACCACATCCGTCTCTCCCAGACGAATGCTGCGCAGGGCATCACCCATCGCATTGGTTGCACTTGCGCACGCCGTGGCCACCGCGTAGTTGGGGCCCTTCAATCCGTACGTAATCGAGATGTTGCCACCGGCGGCATTGACCATCATTTTCGGGACCGTGAAAGGACTGACACGATCCGGACCCTTGGTCAACATGCGTTCGATCTGGACTTCGATCTCACCCAGGCCGCCGATTCCCGATCCGAGAATCACGCCACACTTGTTGCGATCGACGCTGTCAAACTGAATTTCCGAATCCTTGATCGCCTGGCCACCGGCATGCACCGCGAACTGGGTGAACCGATCGAGACGCTTGGCCTCGCGCGGATCCACAAAGTCGGCGACGTCGAAATCGGGGATGTCGCCGCCAAAATGGACCTTGTATTGGCTCGTATCGAGGGTGGTGAGATCGTGAATTCCACATTCACCCGCCACCAGCCGTTGCCAGAACGCTTCGACGTCCAATGCCAGAGGGGTGACCACGCCAATCCCGGTGACCACGATGCGTCGCTGTGATTCTTGTTGCATCACGATGCCTTCATCAAGTCATTGACTCGTGCCATGGACAAGCCGCATGGCAATGCGGAGTGTCCACGAAATACAAAAGCCGCCCGCGAATCTCCGAGCCGATCAGGATCGGGCTCGAATTTTTGGGGGGCGGCGGAATCGAAAGGACCAGATTCAATCAACCGATCGGCTGACCAAATTCAGCCATCTTCACCTTTTGCGTTCTCGATAAAGTCGACCGCCTCGCCAACTTTCTGGATTTTCTCAGCCGACTCGTCCGGAATGCTGATGTCGAACTCTTCCTCGAGCTCCATCACCAATTCTACGGTGTCGAGCGAGTCAGCGCCCAAATCATTCACAAACGAGGTCTCGCGGGTAATCTTGTCTTTATCGACGCCGAGTTGTTCGGACACGATATCGATGACGCGTTCTTCGACGGTAGCCATGAGCAGTCTCTGAGTTATGTCAGCAAGCTGAGAGTATGGTGGTTGGTTCGACCGGACGCCAAAAACACTGCAAAAGTGGGATGGCGGCCTGTGTGAATTGGATAGAGCCCGGTGGGCGAGATTTCATTCGTCGAAAAGATAGGTGAAACAAGCAAAACACGTCAATACACCGATGGGCGGTTCCAGCCCGTGTTTTACGAATAAAAGGGTCCCGACTCCGCCAACAATGACCTGGACTAGAGCATTTTCGGAATTGGTGTAGCTACGGAAAAAGGGGTCAGGAACCAATAGTGCAAAGCACCCGAAGGGCCGGCTACGGAAAAAGGGGTCAGGAACCAATAGTGCAAAGCACCCGAAGGGCCGCTGGCGGCTATTGGTTCCTGACCCCTTTTTCCTAAATCCGCGACATGAAAAATGAAAATGCTCTAACCAATCATCCCGCCGTCAACCACGAGCGTTTGCCCGGAGATGTACCCCGCATCCTTCGAGGCAAGGAACAAAACGGCTGCGGCCACGTCGGTCGCCTCACCCAATCGCTTCGCCGGAATCCGCTTTTTTGCCTCCGCTAAGACCACTTCTCCCAGTTCCTCGGTCATTTCGCTGGCGATGAATCCGGGCGCCACTGCATTGACCGTGACCCCACGACTGATCAATTCCTTACTAAGGGTCCGAGTCAGCCCAATCATCCCCGCTTTACTGGCGGAGTAGTTCGCCTGGCCCGGATTGCCAATCAACCCCGAAATGCTGGCCATGTTGATGATCCGGCCGTACTTGGCCCGCCGCATGATTCCAGCCGCGGCACGACAACAGACGAAACAGCTGGTCAAGTTGGTGGCAATCACGTCATCCCATTCCTCGTCGGACATGCCACGCATCAGTTTATCGCGTGTGATCCCGGCATTGTTGACGAGGATATCGAGCCGACCGTGATTCTCCCTGGCACCTTCGATCGCTGATTTGGCCGCGGCGCGGTCGGTCAGATCACAGGAAAGCGCCTCCGCCGCTCCGCCGGCTGCCTCGATCTGGCCCACCGTATCGGCCAACTTTCCTGCATTACGCGCCAAACAGACGACTTTGGCACCGTTGGATCCCAAAGCGATGGCAACGGCTTTTCCGAGACCTTGGGAGGCCCCGGTAACGATGGCCACCTGATCTTTCAGGTCGGCGGTGATCGAGAGGTTCATGTTTGTGCTTCGCTTGCTATTCAGTGCGGACGGAGAAACTTGATTTTAACGCGGGTGGCGGAATTGCTGGGCACAAAGCGAGCTGGAACCGCCGTGATCAATCCCCGAAGCCGTCCATTGGAATTTTTCGATTGATTCGTTTCAGGATTCCCCGCAACACGCGGCCGGTGCCGACTTCGTCGAAAGCGTCGATTCCATCGGCAAGCATTCGGCGAATTGAGTCCTCCCATCGCACCGGAGCGATGACCTGGCGGCTCAGCAAGTCACGAATCTCTTCGGCCGATTGGTGTGGCGCCGCGTCGACATTGCTGTACACCGGCATCTTCGTATCGGCAATCGGCATCTCATCGAGCGCCGCCTCCAATTCGGCAACGGCCGGATTCATCAGCGATGTGTGAAATGCCCCGGCTACCTCGAGCGGGATCACCTTCAGCGCGCCGGCACTCGACGCCGCTGGGACCAACCGATCGATCGCGGCGAGATGTCCGGATACCGCGATGTTTCCAGGGCACAACAGGTTGGCCGGTTGCAACACCTCACCGTCTTGCCGGCATTCGTCACAGAGCTGGGACACAGTATCGAGTTCCAAACCGATCACGCTCGCCATACCACTGTCGACCATGTCGGCTGCGGACTGCATCGACTCGCCACGGCGTTGGACAAGTCGAAGTGCATTGTCGAAGTCCAATCCGCCGGCGAAACAAACCGCGGTGTACTCACCCAGACTCAACCCGGCGGCCGCTGTGACCGCTGAAATGCGATCCGGTTCGATTTCCGCGAGCACATTCGCCGCAGCCATCCCAACGACGAACAGGGCGGGCTGGCCATAGTTGGTCGCATGGAGTTTCTTATCAGGGCCCTCGAAGCAGATCGCCGCCAAATCGTATCCGAGCACTTCGTTGGCCCGATCGAAGAGCTGGCGGGCCGAGGCATGATTCGCACAAAGTGAGCGCCCCATGCCGACGCTCTGCGCGCCTTGTCCCGGAAAGAGAATGCCGACTGAATTCATCGCGGAAGAATGCCGTCTAGCTTTCTTCGTGCTCGACTACGGTCCGTCCCTGGTAATAGCCGCACTTGGGGCAAACGCTGTGGGTGGGGACCGCGGTGCTGCACTGCGGGCAATAGCTGATCTGACGCTTCTTCAAACTATCGTGAGAACGTCGTTTGCCGGTACGGCTGTTGGAATGTTTACGTTTTGGGACAGCCATTGCTGAGATCGTCCGGTCAGGTTCAATGGAATTCGTGCGAGCCGCGTATCGTAGAAGTTCGATGCCGATTTCGTCAACGCGTCGACGGCCCGAAACGGGAAAACCGGCTGATTTTCAAGGTTTTTCCGCAGCGATGCGGGCTCGATTCCGCCATCGGGTCTTCAGCCCAGGTCGGGGCGGGATGGCTTGATGCCGACGGCCAGGCCCAAATTCACCCGGCTCGCCGCCAGAAAGGTGAACTGCAACTGCTCGAGCCCAACGCGTCGCATTTCCTCCTGGGTCTGTTCCAGCGATCTCATGGAGCCACCCCGCGTTTCGAGTTCGAGCTTGAGTGCCTCGACGGTCTCGGCAAGATTCGGCTTCGCCGGACCGCGAAACAGGTCGATCACGACAACGCGACCGGCCGCTTTGCAGGCCGCGGTTGCCCGAGCGAGAAGTCCGCGTCCGCTTTCGAGACTGAGACAATGCAATCGCTGGGCGATCAACACCAGATCGTACTCGCCGCGCGGAACGTCGGCGGCGAGCGGATCGGATGCAATCGCCTCAAATCGGTCGCCCAGGCCGATCGACTCCGCGGTTTTATTCGCTGCCTGTATCGCACCCGCAGTATCGACCGCCGTAATCATGCTGGCCGGATCGCGATGAGCCATCGCACAACTCCACACCGCGGACCCGCATCCAAGATCGAGGATGTGCGGTCCGCTCGCTTCGTCCTCGCCGCCGATGTTCAGAATCTCAGCCGCCTGCATTGCTGCGGGTGTGTGAATCCACTGAGTCGCGGCCAAGTGATCAAATCGCTGCTGGTCGTCGTGTTCATTTCGATTCCCCTCACCACGAACTCGGTCGACCAATCGGTCCCAGCGTGCATCGCCGAGGTCATCGTCGTAAAGACAAAGCAGCTGGGTCGCCTGTGCGAGTGCGTGATCGTCCTGATATCGCTCGATGATTCCAATTGCGACCAATGAATCAAGCAACAGATTGAGCGAACCCGGATCGAGCGAGAGTGTTTCGCCGAGCTGCTGGAGTGTCCGTTGTCCCTTTCGCAACTCCGCAAAAACACCAAGCTGACGCGCAGCCCGCATCAGGTGCGAGACGGCGTTGATCTGCATCAACTCGTGGTATTGGTCGAGCGTTCGGTCTTGAGCCGACATCCCTGCCTCGTGTCTCAGGCGTCCACGGACCGAATCGCTTCAAGGACCGCATGGCAGCGACGCATGGTCTTGCCGAAATCCTCAAATGTCAACGACTGGTAACCGTCGCTCATCGCTGAACTCGGATCGGGATGGACTTCGACGATCAAACCGTCGGCACCGGCCGCCACGGCCGCAACCGCCATGTCGGGAACCATGTAGGTGTGTCCGGTGCCATGGCTGGGATCGATGATCACCGGCAAATGCGTCTTGCGGTGCAGGTAGGTCACACTGGCCAACGGCAGCGTGAACCGGGTATGGCCCTCGAACGTGCGGATGCCTCGCTCACAAAGCATGACCTGGTCGTTGCCCTCGTTGAGAATGTATTCCGCGGCGAGCAGAAATTCGTCCATTGTGGCCGACGGACCACGTTTGAGTAAAACGGGCTTGCCGGCGGCACCTACCGCTTCGAGCAACCGGTAATTCTGCATGTTGCGAGCCCCGACTTGCAGCACGTCAGCGTATTTGGCAACGAGATCGACGTCGCTCGTCCCCATCACTTCCGTCACCACCGCCAGATTCGTTTCATCGCGCGCGGCGGCTAGTAACTTGAGCCCGTCCTCTTTCAATCCCTGGAAGCTATAGGGGCTGGTGCGCGGCTTGAAAGCGCCTCCACGTAACCCGGTCGCACCGGCCGCCTTGACCGCCCGCGCCGTCTCGAGAAGCTGCGACTCGCTTTCGACACTGCACGGCCCGGCGATGAATCCGACCTCGCCGCCGCCGGCGACGAAATCTCGCACGCGGATTTTCGTCGGCTCCTCGCGAACTTCGCGGCTCGCCATTTTGTAGGGTGCCACGATTGGCACGACAGCCGAAACTCCCTCGCCGCTCTCAAGGGACTCCTTGAAGTGCTCACGTTTGTTGCCGATCGCAGCGACGACCGTGCGCTCGGTGCCGACGATCACATTAGCCTTCAATCCAAGGCTTTCAACACGCTGCACCGTCGCTTGCACCTGCTCGTCGGTCGCACCCGGTTCCATTACTACGATCATGATTCTTCACTCGAAATTCGTTGAGTTCTTGTTGGCTCTTAGGGCGATCGGGGAGCCGATCGGGGGAAATGAGCGTGAAATCGGCTGACGACGTGCTCAAACCGACGATCCTGGTCAGTGGTTCTGCGCGAATACCGGGCGACTTCGGGCCCCGGCAACGCCGATTCTCTACCG
>JAHELS010000011.1:0-12877 GCA_024644085.1 Rhodopirellula sp. | reverse complement strand
CGATTCTCTACCGCCGGGGCGATTTTTCCAATAGCAGGGGAGATCAGCCGCCGCGGGCCCACTTCATCCAGGCCTCGATGAACTCGGCGGGCGTCGCTCGAAACGATTCGAGGAACGCCTGGTCAAACGACTTGCCATCGTCGAGATTTCGCATCAGTGAATCGAAGTTGCGCCGTTGATTGCCAAGCACCGATGAAACGATCGCCGCGCCGATTCGATCCGATTGCTCGGGGGTCATTTTTCCATCGAGAAATTGCTTGGCGCTGTTCATGACTGCCAAAGCCTCGGAGATCTCGGATTCGGTCTTGCGGCGCGCATTACGGTCCCGTGAGTTGCCTTTGCGCGACGCCGTCGCGGTCCCCGCTCCCTCGGCAAACCACCGCGGAACATCGCCACCCCGCGTCGCCACGGCCAAACTCACCAGCGGTGATGTCAATCGATTCGCGATGTCGTCCTCTTCGTCACGTTCAGTCGCCACCAGCGCAACGTAGGCCTCAATTCCGTCGAACTTCCAGTGGCCCGTCCATTCGGCGGGAACGCTTCGCTGTTCCACCATCTTGGCAAATTCGCTGTAGTTGTACCGGTTGGGAAGTACAAAGAGCGTTGCCCGCCCGTGAAAAAAGGCTTCGCCCGCATCATCACTGACGACCGTCTTGACGGTTTTCATCTGCTCTTCGGCGAGTCGGCCTACCAGTTCCAGAGTTCCTGACGAAGCAGGGCCGGTTACCAAAAAGTGATCGGTCGTCGTCGATTCCAAGACGCCGCCCGATGCCGTCACCAACTCCAGGTGCTCGCTGGACAACTCCTGTCGCCGTTGACTCATCTCTTCCGGTGTCGCGGCTGCTGCCCACGCTAACATGCTCATGACACGTAACGGCTGCGTCTCGGTTGCTCCATCGAGCTTTGCGCCTTCATCGATCCAGGTGGAAATCAACTTGATCGATTCATCCGACAACGCCGGGCGGCCACCGGCCGGCATCTGCTGGCCAACCTTGCCGCGAAGCTTTTGCACGAGCAAACTTTCCTCGCCCTTGCCAGGCATAATCACCGCACCGCTGTCGCCGCCGCGTAGCAGCTGGGCAAATGTATCCATCCGCAATCCGCCACTGGCTTGCATCGCTTCGAGGTGACAACCGTTGCAATTGTCGACCAACAAAGGCGCCACGTCGCCGGCAAAGCTGACGGTTTCCTGGCCGGTGGCGCGTTGCACCGCCAACTCCGGGGCTGACGGAGCGGGGGTCGCAGCGGACGCACCGCCGATCGGAGCGGCCGGATCAGGCCCATCGAATTTGGCTCCCGCGACGATCCATGCTTTCAAGGTTTCGAGTTCCTGAGGCGTAACCTTCCCTCCGCCTCGCGGCATGTCACCGGTTTCAATCGTCTCGATCAGTCGGCTGCCGATGGTGTCGCCAGCAAACACAACAACCCCTTCGGGCGGGCCCTTCATCAACGCAGCAAAGTTTGCCATGTTGAACCCACCCTTGCTGTCGGACACGTGGCAGCGCCCGCAGCGGCTGACCAGAATCGGTGCCACGGCCCCGGTGAAACTGATCATCGTTTCCGGTGCTGGCGGAGGAGTGGGAGGAGTGGGAGGTGTGCGAGAGGGTCGAGGACGACGAGTCGGTTTTGGTTTTTCGGCACTCGCAGCGGACGCGTCGGGGCGTTGGGGCCGGCGAAACGGCGGCAGCGTGACTCCTTCGAACTCCAACAAAGTGTGGGCTTTCTCGATTCGCTGCATCGCGGGGACCAGCGCGTCGAAGAGATCAGGCGACGCATCGGCCATCGCCTCGCGGATCACTTGCATCGCTTCCTCGATTCGCTCGCCCGCTTCGTCATAATTGCCCCCCGCGTAATTTGCACCCGCGTTCTGCACCGCCGCGTTGACCGCCTGGACCGTTTTCTTTTCGGTCGTGGTCAACTCTGCGGAGATCCCGATCGAGGGGATTGTCAGGCACAGGGCAATCAACAGGAATCGCATCGGCACACCGCCAGGGAAAGGCAACGAAAGACGTCTGAAGTTTAGAACGCGTCACCCCAGTATAAGTACCTCCCCGGTCGGGGAAGGTTTTGACTGGGCGGACGCCATGAAATCCACCAAATCGATCGCGAGACGTGGCATCTGGATCGGACATCACAACGGAAAACGTTGCATGCCGACGAGCATAACGGCTCAATACTCGTTGCCGACCGCGTCCGAATCGACCGCGGCCGCCGAGAACGAACCCTTGACCACCTGGCGAACCTGGCGCGACGCAATTTCCTGCTGCAACCGGCTGATCGCTTCCGCAGTCGGCATCGAACCAAGATCACCCTCGATGCGATCCCGCAGCGCCACTTCGCCCGCTTCGGCCTCCTTGGGTCCCACCACGGCCATGAAGTTCACCAGGTCGAGTTGAGCGTCGCGAATTTTCGCCTGGACCTTGCCACCGCTCTTGTCAACGGTGACCTTCAATCCGGCATCTTCCAATTCGCGTGCGACCTGGACGGCGTAATCGAGCGACTTATCACTCAACGGAAGCACGCGCACCTGTTCCGGCGAAAGCCAAAGTGGAAACGCACCCGCGAAGTGTTCGATCAACATGCCGGTGAACCGCTCAAGTGATCCGAACGGAGCACGGTGAATCATCACCGGGCGGTGCGCGGCATTGTCGCTGCCGTTGTATTCAAGCTTGAATCGCTCGGGCAAGTTGTAATCGAGTTGGACGGTACCCAATTGCCATGAACGCCCGATGCAATCGCGGACCATGAAATCCGCCTTGGGTCCGTAAAAGGCTGCTTCGCCCGGCTCCTCGTTGAACTCCAATCCCGAGTTTTGCAGCACGCCCCGCAGCGCACTTTCAGCCTGGTTCCAGTTTGCTTCGCTGCCAACGTACTTGTCGCCGTCGCGATCGCGCAGCGAGAGTTGCACGCGGTAATCGTCGAGTCCTACCGACTCGAGAACAAATTTCGTCAATTCAATCGTGGCTCGGAATTCTTCCTCCACCTGGTCACCGGTGCAGAAGATATGCGCGTCGTCCTGGGTCAATCCCCGGACTCGCAACATGCCGTTGAGTTCGCCCGTTTGTTCATGCCGATAGACAGTCCCAAACTCGAACAACCTCAGCGGCAATTGGCGGTACGAACGCTGCTGCGCCTTGAAGATCTGGCAATGATGCGGACAGTTCATCGGCTTGAGCAGGTATCGTTCGTTGACCCTCTGCCACTGGTGCAAGACGTCGCGCTTGGCCTCGGCCGATGCGGACGGCTTGTAATCCGGCAACTCGACGCCAAACACCTTGGCGGCCTCGATCAGCTTTTCTTCGCCATCAGCATCAATCGTCCCTTGCTCAAGTCGCTGGCTCCAAGCATCGAGCATGCCACCGACCTCACTGCCATACAGCGGGGCAAACTGGCTATCGCGATAGTAGGGGAAATGTCCGCTCGTTTCGTACAATTCCACCCGCCCAATATGCGGGCTGTAGACGGGGTCGTACCCGCGGGAAAGAAGTTCCTTGCGCAGAAAGTCTTCCAGCGCCACCCGCACACGCGCGCCCTTGGGCAACCAGAGACAAAGACCCTGGCCGACTTCTGGGTTGATTGAAAACAATCCATGCTGTTTCCCCAGGACGCGATGATCGCGCCGCTTGGCCTCTTCGATCTGTTCGAGGTACGCCTTGAGTTCCTTTTTGTCGAAAAAAGCAGTGCCGTAAAGACGCTGTAGATGCCGCCCCGACACGTCACCTTTCCAGTGCGAACCGGCAATGCTCATCAACTTGATCGCCTTGATCTTCCCCGCATCGGGAATGTGCGGGCCTCGGCACAAGTCGACAAATTCTCCCTGGCGATAAAAGCTGACGGTGGGCTGATCGGACAATCCGGTGTCGATATGCTCGACTTTCAAATCCTGGTCGAGATCCTCGCACAACTTGCGCGCCTCGTCCCGGTCAAGAATGAATCGCTCGAACGGTTCCTTGTCCTTGATAATCCGCTTCATTTCCGCTTCGATCTTGGGAAAATCCTCTTCGCTGATTTTTTCCGGTAGATCAAAGTCGTAGTAGAAACCGCCCTCGGTGGTCGGACCAAACGCAAGCGACACGCCCTTGTACAATCGCATCACAGCCCGCGCCATCACGTGCGCCGCGGAGTGCCGAAGCACGCCCAGCGCCGCAGCATCCCGATGGGTCAACAGTTGCAGCCGCACCGGATCGGACGCCTGGGACAATTCACCAAGCGGCCGGTCCGCATCGACAATCACGCCCGATACCTCCGCCGCAATCACGCTGCGAGCCAAGCCCTCGCTAATTCCCAAGGCCACGTCCATTGGGGTTGCATCCGCGGGATGCTCGGCAATCGTTCCGTCGGGAAGTTGAACATGGACATTGGCGGCCGAAGCGGTACTCATCTGAGTTCACAATCGTTCGGGGAAAGGGTCGGACCCTCGCATACCGGTGGCGAGAGATCTGGTGCTCGCCGCGAGCGTCGCAGACCGCAGGACGCGGTCCCATCGACTTGCACGCCCGTCGTTCGAGGCTGCGGAAAAGATGATCGGCACGGTGGCGAAGCGTCAATCCCGAATAAAAAAGAGCACATAACGGAGTGATTGGCTCGCGCACTCGCGGGAGGCTTGACATTTCCGCCCCCTTAAACGATTGTTTTAAACAGATGTTTAGACGCGATCCAATGAGGCAATTGTGGCCGAATCTTCGATGAATCACGGGCTTGAACCGCATCCATCGACCTCCGGTGGGGGTGTCGGTCCGCGAGCAGCGCGTGACCGTGACACAAGTGACTTTGACACTCGCACCCGATTGCTCGAAGCGGCCGGCCCGGTCTTCGCGGCCCACGGATTTGACGGGGCCACCGTCCGCGAGATCTGCGCAAGCGCCCGCGTCAACATCGCCTCGGTTGGCTATTACTTCGGCGACAAGCTCGGTCTGTACCGCGAGGTCATTGAAGGGATTCGCGCATCGCGGGAACGCAAGTTTCCGGCTCCGAGTGGAACCGACGCCGACTCTCGTCGCATGCTGTTCCGAATTGTCCGCACGATGTTGTCTCGAATGTTGGCGGCCGACTCCTCGGGATGGGAGTCTCAGTTGTTGATGCGTGAGATGCATCATCCGACGCCGGTTTTCGAGAGCCTGGTAAGAGAATTCTTTCGCCCGCTGTTCGATTCCCTTGTCAATACGATCGATTCGCTTGTCGGCCAGCCCGTCCCCAAGCACACTCTTGAGCAATTGGCGCTGAGTGTGGTTGGCCAGTGCGTCTATTACCGAGTCGGGGGCGGCGTGGTCCAGATTTTGATTCCGGCCACGGAGCGGAAAGAGCATTACGACATCGATTCGTTAAGCCAACATGTCACCGCCGTCATGTTGGCGGCGATCGACGGCGGCGCGGTCCTTCGCACGCGAACCGAAATCGAAGCCTGGGTGGACGTGCAACCCTCGGAATCAGACAACCCATAGGCAACGCTCACGTCATGTCAGAACCAGAACTAGAACCACTGCCCGCTCCACCACAGTCGACCGATTCGTCGCACTACGGAGAATTGCCCAGCCGCGGGATAATGTTCAACGTCGTCGTCCCCTTGGTGCTGCTCGGCCTTGCCGGGGGAATCGTGATGTTGCTGGGAACGGTCCAGCCCGAGAAGCGTCCCCCGACCGACGACACTCGATTGGGAAGGCTCAAGGCGCTTCCGCCCGTGCGTGTTGAACAATTGCGGTCACTCGAATCGACCGGCAAGCAGTTGCAACTTGCGGTCGATGGTACCGTTGTTCCGTTCCAGGAAGCGAGGGTCGCCGCCGAGGTCGCCGGGCGGGTGGTATTCAAGACGGCTGATTGCGAAGCGGGATCGTTTGTAGTGAAGGATCAGGTGTTGATGAAGATTGACCCGACCGACTACGAACTCGAGGTCCAACGGCTTGGCCGGCTGCAGGAGCAGGAATACGAGGCGCTCAGTGAAGTCGACCAGGAAATGACCAATACCAAACGTCTGATCGACGTGGCGGAGCAAGACGTAGCGTTGCAACAAAGAGAAGTTGACCGGCTCAAGGCGATGCGCGAAGGATTCGCCAGCCCCGCCGAGATTGACCAGGCGAGTCGAGCACTGTTGGCCTCGAATCAACAGTTGATCACACTCGAAAATCAGATCGACCTGCTGCGCAAACGCCGCTCCAAGCTCGAGGCATCCGAGAGGTTGGCCGCGACTCAGTTGAAGGCGGCCGAGATCAACCTGACGCGAACTGAGATCCGTGCGCCGATCGAGGGTGTCATCGTTACCGAAGAGGCAGACCTGAATACGTTCGTATCCCGCGGCAGCGTGCTGGTCACGATCGAGGACACCTCGAAAGTCGAGGTCGCGACGAACCTGAGAATGGATCAGCTCTTCTGGGTCCTCGATCAACGAGGTGAAAAAGTTGATCCGACGGCCCGCGGCTACGACCTGCCCAATACTCCCGCGATCATTGAATTCGAAGTCTCTGGACGCGACGATCTTGTCTATCGCTGGGAAGGCCGATTGCTCAGCTACGATGGTATCGGTCTCGACCCGGTGACGCGTACCGTGCCGGTGCGAGTCGTCGTCGACGACCCGACCCACTACGTCGACGACCGGGGGGATGAAAAAGAATTCAAAGGAGGAACACCCCTTGTCCGCGGCATGTTCGTCCGGGTCAAACTGCTGATCGAGCCGCAAAGCCAACTCGTCGTGATACCGGCCCGGGCCCTGCAGCCTGGCAACCGCGTGATTCAGTTTGTTCCCGATGAATCCGTGCTCGAGTCGTCGAGCGGGTCCGGCGAGGATGCCGCACCCGGGGGCGACTCACCTGGGGATAATGCAGAAGAGTCGCCCTCGACCACTGCGACTCTCAACGAGGACCTTGCGGGCGCGTTCGATCCGGAACTGTGGCAACCCGGGCGAGTCTATTTGCGCAGCTCGGTCAATCCGGTCGATTCATTGGTGTTGGACGAAGAAAACAATTCCCGAAAAACCGTCGACTCGGATTTCGCCCAGATGAATCGAATGTGGGTCTGCCAGGTGAGTGATCCTTCGCTCAAAGGGGGTTCGTACGTTGTTGTCTCTCCGATGGCCAGCGTTGAAGTGGCTGCGATGCCCGTTCGGGCCGAACGGGTGGGGATGAATAGCGCACCGCAGAGTGCCGATTCGAGCCGGTCCACGGCCGCTCGCGATTTGCTTTCGACGGAGGAGATCTGATGAAACGGGTCGTATCCTGGGCGATCACCAACTCGCCCGGAATGAACGTGCTGATGATCGCGTTGATGATCGTCGGCGCCGTGTCACTGGCTCGGATGCGACGGGAAGTCTTTCCGGCATTTGAACTTGAGATTGTGATGATCACCGTTCCCTATCCGGGGGCCACCCCACAGGATAGCGAGGAAGCGATTTGTCAAAAGATCGAGGAAGCAATTCGATCGATCGATGGGATCAAGAAGGTCACCTCGATCGCTCAGGAAGGTGCCGGGTTCGTACTCGCGGAATTGCATAGCGATGTCGAGGATGTGCAAAAAGTGATGTCCGAAATTGATCGCGAGGTCGATCGCATCCCAAGCTTTCCAGCCCTGGCCGAAGATCCGCAGCTCCAGCAGATTACGTTTCGTGAAGCGGCCATTCGCATCGGAATCGTGGGACCACCAGATCGTTCGCGCAAAGGTGAATTGGCGCTGCGCGCGGTGGCCGAAGACATCCGCGACGAAGTGCTCCGGTTGCCGGCGGTCTCGTCCGCATCAATCATGGGCACGCGACCCTACCAGATCGACGTTGAAATCCCCGAGGCAACGTTGCGCAGTTACGGATTGTCTTTGGAATCCGTTGCATCGATCATCCGCGCACGCAATATCGAGCTGCCCGGCGGCCAACTCAAAGCGGAAGGGCAAGAGATCCTTCTGAGAGCAAAGAACAAGGGCAGGGTAGGCGCGGAGATCGGCCGACTGCCGCTGATCACACAGCCAGGTGGCGTTGTTCTGACCGTCAACGACCTCGGAACAGTGAGGGACGAGTTCGAGGACGTGACATCGGTTGGCGAAATCAACGGCGAACCGGCCATGGTTGTCAACGTCGAACGGACCAAGGAAGAAGATTTGCTGGCGATGGTCGACGTGGTGCGCGACTACGTGGACCGAACGGAACCACCCGATGGCTATCGGTTCGTCGTTTGGGGTGACAGCAGCACCGAAGTGCGCGGCCGGCTTTCATTGTTGCTGCGCAACGGGTTTCAGGGATTGCTGCTCGTCTTCCTCGTTTTGACCCTGTTTCTCGAAATGCGATTGGCGTTTTGGGTGGCATTGGGAATTCCAATCTCGATTCTCGGCGCCGGCGCGGCTCTCGCCTGGGGTGACCAGACGCTCAACATGTTGAGTCTGTTTTCCTTCCTGGTCGCGTTAGGGATCGTTGTCGACGATGCGATCGTGATCGGCGAGAACATCTACGCGCACATTCAGATGGGCAAATCGCTGGTGGAGGCTTCGATCGAGGGAACCATCGAAGTGATTCCAAGCGTGACCGCCTCGGTCACGACGACGATCATTGCGTTCGCGCCGATGTTTTTCGTCTCCGGCGTGATGGGCAAATTCATGGCGGTCATTCCGTTTGCGGTGATCGCGATGTTGGTGATCTCGCTCTGGGAAAGCATTTTTGTCCTGCCGTGTCATCTTTCGCACAAGCACACCGGGTTTTTCAAGTTCGTTTCGGTACTGGTCTATCCCCTGCGTCCGCTGGGTATCGTATTGAATTGGCTTAGCCAACGAGCGGGCAAGGGTCTGGAATGGGTGTGCTACAACGTCTATCGGCCGGCACTGCTGTTCTCGATCACGCACCCTCCAGTACCAATCGCTGCGGCGCTGGCAATGTTCCTGGTCACGTTCGGAATGATCCGCGGCGGCGTCGTTCCATCGATCCTGTTTCCCAAGTCCGACAACAACAACCTGCAAGCCACCATCGCCTTTCCCGATGGCACGACGGCGGTGGAAACAGACCAGGCGACACGAAAAATGGAGCAAGCTCTTCGGAGGGTAAGCCAACGCGTCGCCCAACAGCGGTCCTCGCTGACCAGCGTGCCTGTTGACGAAATCTATCCCACCGCCGAAGGCCGCGTGACAGGGCCGGTTCGTTTGACCTACCGCGACGTTGGCACGATCACCAACCTGCAAAACGCCGCGGGCGGCGGTGGTTCGGGAAGCCACGTTGGGCAAATCTTTGCAGAGCTGTATGACACCGAGATTCGTGAGATTCACAGCGATGATTTGCTCGCGATGTGGCGAGCCGAGGCGGGCGAGTTCCCGGGCGCCGAACGGGTCACCTACGGATCGGTCGGAGTGGGCCCGGGAGGCAAAGCGATCGAATTCAAGTTGCTCGCCTCAGGTAAAAACGTCGACCAATTGCTCGCTGCGACCGAATTGGTCAAAGACCGCCTCGCAAAATTCTCGGGCGTGTACGACATTGCCGACGACAACACACCGGGAAAATGGGAATTTCAGTTTCGCGTCAAGGACCGGGCCCTGGCGACTGGCGTCACCCCGACCGAACTCGGCCAGACAGTTCGAAACACCTACTTCGGCGCCGAGGTGATGCGACTGCAACGCGGGCGGCACGACGTCAAGTTGATGGTTCGCTATCCACAAGAGGAACGGCGCAGCCAGGTCGATTTTCGTGAGATCCGCGTTCGCGCCGCCGACGGAACCGAGCGGCCGATCACGGAATTGGCCGAGATCAAACTCAATCGCGGTTTCTCGGAAATCAATCGCGTGGATCAACTGCGGTCGATTACCATCTCGGCCGACCTGGATGAAACCACCGCCAACGCCGATTTGATTATCAGCGAGTTACAGCAACAATTCGTTCCCGACATGAATCAGACATTTCCGGATGTCAGTATTCGGTGGGAAGGGCAACGCGAGCAGAGCAGGGATTCGGTCGGCAGTTTGATGACTGGATTTGCGATCGCTATCCTGGCCATGTTCGTGCTGCTCGTGCTGCAATTCCGCAGCTACGTTCAACCGCTGCTGATTCTTGCGATCGTCCCCTTCGGGATGATCGGCGCGGTCTGGGGTCACGCGCTGCTCGGCCTTCCGCTCACGCTCTTTAGCATGTTTGGACTCGTTGCGCTCTCGGGCGTGGTCATCAATGACTCGATCGTGCTGATCGATTTCATCAACACGCGCGTACGCGAAGGTATTCCGATTCGCTTGTCCCTTCTCGAGGCGGGAGAGCGCCGCTTTCGGCCCATCATGCTGACCAGCATGACAACCATCGCCGGTCTGATTCCACTGATGACCGAGCGGTCTTTCCAGGCCCAGCTACTGATTCCGATGGCAACCAGCCTCGCCTTTGGCTTGATGCTCGCGACCTTCCTGGTGCTGCTGCTGGTCCCCACGTTTTACTTCCTGTACGTGAACGTGGTGGAATTGCTCGGAGTGTCGCTTGTGGACGAGGACGACTGAGTTTCGGTGAAGACCTCGGTCGATCGATTTTCGAAGTCGCTGGCTGTCACAGCGACCGCGAAACACTGGCTTCGCCAAGCGTAACCCAACGTGGCGAACAGGCGATCCATCGCCAATTGCAGATCCCGTTTGGGACAAACGAGCCATAATTCCCACAACGTTTGTCGCGGTGACTCAGGCTTCTGACTCGAACATCTCGTCGGTGATGTTCAAATTCGTGCCGACATTCTGCACGTCATCGTGTTCGTCAATCGCCTCGAGTAACTTCATTACCTGCTTGGCGGTTCCGGCTTCCACATCGACGGTGCTCTGGGGCAAACGCGTAATCTCCTTGAGTTCCGCGCTGAGCCCGGCCGACTCGAACGCGTCGGCCAATTGGTCATACTCTTCCGGGGCACAGGTGACCTGCAGCTTGCCGTCTTCCGTTGTCTCGACATCATCCCCGTGATTTTCGAGGGCGACTTCCATGACCTTTTCTTCACCCACGCTGGCATCGAAGACGAACAATCCCTTCCGGTCGAAGAGATAAGAGACACAACCCGATTTGCCGATTTCTCCACCGAGCTTTGAAAAGATGTTACGAAGTTCGGGGCCGGTACGGTTTCGATTGTCGGTCAGCGTTTCACACATCACGGCGACGCCGCCCGGTCCGTACCCTTCGTAGAGGATCTCTTCGAGGTCGCCCCCGTCAAGCTCGCCCGTACCGCGTTTGATCGCCCTGGCGATATTGTCCTTCGGCATGCTGACGGCCTTGGCATCGTCGATTGCCTTGCGCAGCTTGATATTGGCAGCCGGGTCACCTCCTCCGCTCTTGGCGGCGACGATGATCGCCTTGCTCAGCTTGCTCCACAGTTTTCCTCGCTGGGCATCCACACGACCTTTACGGTGCTGGATATTGGCCCACTTTGAATGTCCTGCCATGGCTATCGTGATGGAACTGGGGGTGAAATGCAGGCGAGCCACCGCTCACTCTGACGCGAAATGAAACGCAGGGGACTGAACTACGCACGATGAAGTCTGTCGGATCATCGAGGTTTTCGTTTGGTAAGTTTGCGGTTTGCCGACTTCTTCTTCTTGGCTGTTTTTTTCGCCGGCCTCGACTTGGAGGCCTTTTTCTTTTTCGCGGGAGCTTTCTTTTTTGCGACCGGTTTCCTGGTCGTTTTCTTTGCAGACTTTTTCGAAGTCTTCTTTGCAACCTTCTTTTTTGCAGCCGCTTTTTTCGCCGGGGCTTTCTTTGCTACCTTTTTCGAAGCCGACTTTTTCGCGGACGGTTTCTTCCCCGGCCTGGCAGCCACCTGCTTGGCGGCCGACTGTTTGGCCGGCGCTGTCCTGGCGGTTTTTTTCGCTGCTGCCTTCGCGGGCCTGGCTGGTTCCTTTGCCTTCTTCTTGGCTGCCTCGAGCGCTGCTCTGGCAGCCGCCTTGGCGGCAGCCGCGGCGGCTTCTTTTTCTTCCACTTTGCGCTTCACTGCTCGCCGCTTGGCCGCTCGCTTGCTCGCCAACCACTGATCGAGCCGTTTGCTCGAACCCTTGTTGACCGCATCCAACAGCGTTCGCGCCTTCTTGTCCTTGGTGCTCTTGCTGAGTGCCACGGCGGCCTGGTGCAACAATCCAGCAAATTCAATTCCCTTGTTCTTCGGAATTGCACGTTCGAGCCCGGGAACCTTGCCCGACATCGCCTCGGGCTGGGAAGCGATCTCGGTCGCGAGCATGATGACCATTGCCGAATAGTCGACCGGGATGGAATGGCCACCGAGGCCGTGCTGGATCGTGTAGCTGAGCACGAATGGCGTCATCCCCGGCATTTTCTCGAATTTGACCACCGCCTTGCCGAGATTGTCTTTTTTCAGCTGGTCGAGATCGAAGGTATAAAACTCTTCGAATATCGCCTGCAAGTTACTTTTCAATCGGCGAGCGGCCTTGATGGGATCGGGCAGACTCGAGAGCACCTGGCTGAGCTCCGTGACCGTTGTCACGCGAACCTCGTTCCAATCGAAAAACTCCTGCTCGCATTTGGCGATCCCTTCATCGGCCAACTCGGCGGGCGCATCTTCAAGCAGGGACGCGTAAAGCACATGCTCGAGCAGCGGCCGAGTGGGTTGCGCCGGGAGCGGCTTGTAGTGCTTTTTCAGCGCGTTGTTCAGTTTTCCGATCAGTGCGGCACGATTGCTGGCAGACATCTTGGTGCGAATCGATGGGTTGGTGTGAACAAAAATGAATCAGTGCATTTCGCGGTAGCGGTTGCCGACGCGAAGTTTCCAGGTCTCATTGCAAATCACCGTGGTGATCATCCCTGACGGCATTCTCGGCCGGCTGACGCGTCGAAGGCGCTGGGGGCGTCGGAGGCGTCGGGGGCGTCGGGGGCGTCGGAGGCGCTGGGGGCGTCGGAGGCGTTGGGCGAACCGTCGACGTCTGGGGCGTCTCATCCGCGAGCTGGCCACTCTCATCG
>JAHELS010000361.1:2405-4627 GCA_024644085.1 Rhodopirellula sp. | reverse complement strand
ATCGACGTTCGTATGACTGATAATCAGTTCACTATGCAACAGAGACAAAGCTTCATCGACAACCTCGTTGACATTCACGCTGCTGCGGTCGCTGACATCCTTATTCAGATGCTGTCGAATACGGTTGAGCACTTTTCCGGCTCGCCGGTCATCTTTAATGATGTCGTTTAAGATCTCGCGAGTTTGGTCCAGGTTAGGCGACTGGTTATCAAGAAACCTGCGGGCCGCCTGGGCGTTGCGAAGGATTGCTGCCAGCGGTTGGCTCAACTCGTGTGCCAGCGCCGCACCGATTTCCACCATCGTGGCAGCGCGCGATACGTGAGCCAATTCGTCGCGTTGCTGCTGGCTGCTCTGTTCGGCGCCTCTGCGATCGGTCACATCCGTGATGATTCCGACGTAGTGAGTCAGCGTCGCGTTTTCGTCACGTATCGGCGAAAGGCGTAGGAAATTCCAGAACGGACTTCCGTCTTTGCGGTAATTCAATATTTCCCCCTGGAAACGCTCGCCTGCAGCCACGCATTTTCTGATTTTCTCCACCATCTCCTGATCGGTGTCGGGGCCCTGCAGGAACCGGCAGTTACGGCCGAGAGCGTCATCGGAAGTGTATCCCGTGAGCTGCTGGAAACGCTCGTTGGCGAACACCAGCGGCAAGTCGCTCTGCGTTGCGTCGGCGATCACCACTCCGTCGGTCGAACTTTCGATGGCCGCCTGCCGCAAGCGAATCTGTTCTTCGATCTCGCGGGACTCGCTCACATCTCGACACATTCCCCAGATGCGTACGACGTGACCATCGCGGATTGTGCCGATGAAGTTGTTCACGAATATCTTTGTTTTTCCATCGGTGGTCCGTTCGGTCGTTTCGACCTCTTCCATCCGATAGCGTGAACGCACAGCTTCGAGCAAGAAAGGAACGGAAGTGGGAAACGAGCGTGGGAGGAAGTTCTCGACACGCCAGCGGTCGATCACCTCGGCAAGAGTGCCGTTGTAAGCTCGGGCAAATGCCTCATTGGCTTCGACCACTTTGGCCCCAAAGATGCGTTCGACCTGTTCCATCTCGGAAAGATCGAGGGATAACGGTTCGTCGAACTCGACGCACCACAGCAACTCGGAACTGTTGGCAAGCAAGTTCAGATACCGTTGCTCACCCAGGGCGAGCATCCTGTTCCGTCGGCGCAGATTCTGGTTCCGCCAACGAATCGCTCCAGCAGTCAGCCCCAACAGCGCCATGGCTGCTCCGCTACGAAACCACCAGGTCGCCCACCAAGGAGGCAGAACCGTTATGGCGAGCGACGTGCCTTCCTCGTTCCAAATCCCCCGACTGTTGGCGGCCTTGACGTGGAACACGTAGTCGCCCGGCGGCAACGTGGTGTAGGTGGCGGTGTAGCCTTTGGAGTCGTAGTGCCAATCATCTTCCAGTCCTTCGAGGCGGTAGGCGTAGCGATTCCGCTTGGGATCAGTGAAATCCAGAGCGGCGAACTGGAAACCCAGAACCTTGTTCTGTTTGTGCGAGACGAGAATTGATCCAGAATCCACGGTCTCCCGTGCCGACGTGGTCTCTCCACCGCTACGCAACCGAACATCGGTGATGACAACGGGCGGCGGCTCACCGCGTTGAAACCGAGCAGGCTGGATCTCAAAGAACCCAGTTAGCGATCCGATCAGGATTTCTCCCGATTGCAACTTGCAGTAGCAGTCGTTCAACGCCTGGAATCGGTTCGCGGTATCCGGTGCAACGACTGCAGCATCCGGGCTGGCCTCATCCCGATTCGCCATCAGCCGCAACCCGGATTTGCACGCCAGCCAGAGTTTGCCGGAATTGTCCTGCTTGATCCCGAAGACTTCGTCGCTCGCTGCGCCCAGTTTGATGTGTTTAAACGTGCGCAGATCGGCATTCGGGCCGATCTCAATCTGGTCGAGTCCAGTCTTCGTTCCAATCCAGAGCACATCCCTTTCGTGATCTTCATGAAACGCGTTGACGGCATTGTCGCCAATTGAATTCGGGTCCGCCGTGTCGTGTAGATAGCGCACGAATCGTTCTGTCGAGCGATCGAATCGCGAGATTCCCTTTCCGCCCATATGCGAAGCGAACCACAACCGACCTTGGCGGTCCTCGTGGATGCGGGTGACAAATCCCGGCCCGATGGAATTTGCGTCCGCTGGATCATGGCGAAAGACTTGGGCGGTTCCCGACTCGGGATCAAGGCGCAGAAGGCTATGGACAG
>JAHELS010000361.1:0-2305 GCA_024644085.1 Rhodopirellula sp. | reverse complement strand
ATCCTTCCCTCTCGATCCCGGACTGCGTTGATGATTTCGCCGGGCCCGGGTAAATCCGTCTCTTCGCCGTTACTAAAGCGATGGGCGCTGAGAAACCGCCCGGCCTTCGCGTCGAATCGAAACAGCTGCGCGTTTTCGCCGCCGACCCAGAGAACGCCCGGTGATTCTTTCCCGATAAAAGTGATTGTCTTCGGTGGCATGACGGCATGGGTGCCCGCGGGATCGTCGCAGAACGTATGCAGCTCGCCCGTTTTCGAGTCGACACGAATCAGTCCGCTCAACTCCGTTCCCAACCAGAGGATGTCGGAGTCCGGTTCACTCGAATAGATCGCACGCGCTCCGTCGCGTTTCGCACTGCCAGTCGAAGGTTCTCGGTGCGAGAACGGTGTGGACTTTCCGCTACGTGGATCAAACCGCAGCAAGCCAGCCCAACCTGTGCCGATCCAGAGTGTTCCGTTGGGGGCTCCGCGGATGGTCAGGTGCATTCTGTAGGGGACGCCTTCGGGTTTGCCGGGAGCGTAGCGATGGCGCTCGAGGAACTCTTGAGTGGCAGGATCGAACTTGGAGAATTCCGCATCGGTCTCGCCCACCCAGAGAAAACCGTTGTCGTCTTCGTAAATCGAGCTGACCACGTAGTTCGCGGCGGGCTCCCGATCCTCCGGTCGAAAGACCAGGACTTCATGGCCATCGAAGCGGTTCAACCCGTCCTCGGTGCCAAACCACATATATCCGGTCCGATCCTGGTGGATGCAATAGACACGAGATTCGGACAGGCCGTCTTCGACCGAGAGCCGCTGGAAGCGAACGTCGGTCTTCGCCGCTTGCCCATTCGCAACGCCGCCAAGTGGCGAGCAAAGGATCAGCAGGCAAGCGAAACGCGATCGCAGCTCAAGAGGGCGTGGTGAGAAGGAGTACACGTTGATCAATGATTCATTGCAAAGGCACCGTCGGTCGCTCCGGGCGACTCGTGAATCAACACTATAGCAGAGGGTCTCGGATTGCCGATTCGATCGATATTGCACCAAAGGACAATATCGATTCGTCTTCAAAGATGATGTCTGCTAATTAGACTGGGTTCTTCTAACTTGAATCTCCGGCCTGCCTCTTCTCTCGTAATGAACCACGAGCCACATCATGGAAAACGAAACCAAACCGATGAGCACCAAAGAGTTGACTCAAGCCGTCAGCCTACTTTTGGAAAGAGAAGAGACGCGGGTCGCACAGCAGCGACGAAAGAACAGACGACGCGTTCGTCGCCGCCGCGAAGAAATGCAGGACAGCGTTGACAAGTTGACTCACTCGATCGAAGTCATCAAATGGTGCATCGTCGGTATCGCGACCGTGATGGCGATTTCGCTCGTGATCTTAGTACTTGTCGTGTGGCAAATCGGCAACGAAGCCCAGCGTATCAAGGGCGAAGTCGAGCAGATCAAAGGCGAAGCCGAAACCATCGTCCGGCAAATCGAGGATGAGGCGGACAAGATTCGCGACAAGATCCAACATCCATTGCGATCCATCGGCGGTGCACTTGGTGGACAGCTGGAACAAAAGATCGGCGACGCATTGGGGCTGGAAGAATAGAAGGAGTCTTGCGCCAATCAGCCGCTGCGCGCTGGCCCCGGTTCTTACAAATACAAACGGGTATTCGTGACAACCGCGGCTAATGTGCACACCTGCGGCAAACTTCAGTCGGCGGCTTCGCGAATCCGATCGGGACTGACCGAACCGAACGTGAACTGGTAGAGCTGCCACTGCTTGAGCGTCCAATCGGTGAACTCAACATCATCGAGTTTGACGATCCGGATGTAACCCAGTTTTGTCTGCGGAGCGGTCGGGACGTAGACAGCGGCAAGCTGTTTTCCGGATTCCTCCGACGCAAAAGTAGCCGTCAAGACGCCCATCGTGCGAACTTCTTTGCTGGGCCAAGGGACAATGACCACTTGAGCCTTTTCTTTGGCACCCGAGACCTCAGCCAGCAAGCGATCATCCCAGGCAAGCAGTCCTCGCCACGCTTCCTTCTTGCCTAGCAGCGGAAAGAGGCCGAACAGGATGATGCTCCCAAGTAGCGGCGGTCCAACGAGAATCGCCACGATCGATAAGATGATCGCCACAGGGCGATTTCCAGTGAAATCGAAGATCGGGGCCAATAGCGTCACGACATAAGCAACTGCGCAAATGACGATAAACGCGATCAGCCCGTGCACGAAGACCCGTGTCCACGTGTTGAGCGAGTGCTTGCCGCCGACGCCGTAAGATTCAACAGACGAGTCGTTATCCACCTTTGCTTCTCCACTTCTTGTTCTCG
>JAHELS010000121.1 GCA_024644085.1 Rhodopirellula sp. | reverse complement strand
GTGGACGGCCCGAGGCATCGCACCCGCGAAGGGCCACCAGTAACGCCAACGTGCTATCGAGTCCGCCTGAGATCCCGATCGCAAGGGTCAACTTGCCGGGAAGCCGCGACAGACGCTTGACCAACCCGGCAGTCTGGATCGCGAAAATCTCGGCGCACCGCGCATCAAGCTCCTCCGATTCATCCGGTACGAATGGATGGGCGTCGATTGTGCGACAAAGTGTCGGGCGAATCGGCCGGGCTTCGCTATACACCGGCATCGCGTCGATTCTCCGGTACGCTGCATGCCTTGCACTCCGGGCGTCGTCAAACGATCCGATCACGCGACGATCGTGCGCGAGTCGCTCGAGGTCGACGTCGCAGGTCACCGACGTTTCGGTCACCTGGGCCGGTTCCAACCCGTCCCCGACGCGCCGCGATTCATCCAGGATCAAGCCATTCTCGGCGACCAGGCAATGCCCGCCGAAAACGAGATCCGACGTCGATTCGCCCGGTCCGGCGGATGCATACGCGTACGCGGCGATGCAACGGCCCGATTGACTTCGTACCAAATCGCGACGCCACGCAGCCTTTCCGATCGTTTCGTTGCTTGCCGACAAATTCAACAGGATATTCGCGCCGGCCAGCGCCGCATGGCTGCTCGGTTGGACCGGTGTCCACAGGTCCTCGCAAATTTCGACCGCGATCGTTGCCTCGCCCCAGTCGAACAACAAATCGCGGCCAAAGGGAACTTCCATGTCATGGAGTTCGATCAGCGCCGGATCGTTTTTCGAGCCCCCGAGAAAATGGCGGGCCTCGTAGAATTCCCGATACGTTGGCAGGAACGTTTTGGGCACAGCTCCGCAAACTCTGCCGCCGGCGACGAGTGCCGCACAATTCATCAATGACGTCCCGACGACCAACGGCAACCCAACGACGACGATCGACTCGTGGGTATGACTATGTTCGACAATTGCATCCAGGGCATCCAGTGCCGCGGCAAGCAAGGCATCGTTTCCGAACAGGTCACCGCACGTGTAGCCGGTCAATCCGAGCTCGGGAAGCAGCACCAGGTCGGCGTCGCAGGCATCGATGGCGCGGATCGACGCGACTGCGTTGGCCGCCGGATTGGCGATTGCCAGCGGTGGTGCCGACGCGGTGATTCGAAAAATGCCGTGAGGGAACAAAGGTGAGGATGCTCGTGGTGCGGAAAACTATCACTTGTTTAAAACATGGTTCGGCAATGCAGTATAACCGAGGGTTCCTCGGTTGGGTCCCCTCGTGACCCCCTCGAACCTCGTCGATTGTGAAGTGCAAAGTTGATGTCAAGTTCGCCCATTGGACCTGAGTTGTTCAAATTCCTCCGCCAGCTCAAACGCAATAACAACCGCGAATGGTTCGCCGAAAACAAGCAACGGTACCAACAACAGGTGCTCGATCCCGCGGTCGAACTGGTTCGGCAAATTGAGCCACCGTTGCGTCGCACAGCCCCAATGTTGATTGCTGTTGCCAAACGCCACGGCGGATCGATCATGCGAGTCTACAAGGACACGCGTTTCTCGAAAGACAAGACGCCCTACAAAACCAACGTCGGCATTTCACTCAGGCATCAGGCCGCGGGCGATATTCACGCGCCGGGCGCCTACGTTCATTTGGAGCCGGGAGGTTGTTTCATCGGCGTGGGATGTTGGCGGCCCGATCGGGCAACGCTGGCGTCAATCCGTGCCGCAATTGATGAAGATCCCGCAGTGTGGAAGCGGGCACGTGACCAAAAACGATTGCATGAACATTTTGAGTTTGCAGGCGATCAATTGAAAACCGCTCCGCGGAATTATCCGCGTGATCATCCGATGATCGAAGACCTGCGTCGAATCGATTACATCGCCGTCGCGCCGATCTCCGAAGAGCAAATCGTGGCCGCGGGAGTTGCCGCTTTGATCGTCGACCGGATCAAAGCGGGAAAGTCACTCATGAGATTCCTGTGTGACGCGATCGGCGTCCCTTATTGAATCCAAAAGTGATTCGAGATCCGCTCATGTGTCGCCAGCGCGGTCCCGGTCCGTCGAAGGCAGCCGGCCGAGCGATTGCTCAAGCGCCAGCAATGCTGCGGGCAACGGTTTGGGTTGGTCAAGATAATCATCCCACCAACGTGCCAACGTCGCCGCTGTCGCCGCGTCAGAGAATTGCCACAACTCCATTGCCCGGTGGATGGGCAGTTCTGAACCACCAATGATGTCGAGACGCCTCGCGGCTGATAACACCAATGGGACCGACACGAGTGACCAGGGAGTGGACAACGATTGGTCGGCGGACCGCTCACGCGTGTAGCTCTCGATTGCCATCCGCGTGATCAACCACGCAACTCGGAGCACTTCCGGGACCGCCGGATCGACATCGGTCAACATCGCTTCGACCCAAATTGTCGAGCGAAACGCGTCAAAGCCCCCATCGCCACCGCGCACCGGTTGAACCGTCAACGCGTCGATACGTTGCGTCCACCAATCGCTCGGTGGACTCTCCTGCCAAACAAGCCGTCCGACCTCGCCAAGTAATCCCGGGCCAACGGTGTCCCACCGATCACGGAGCGGACGTGCACGTAGTTCCAATTGTTCGGCGAGCTTGGGAAAACGCTGCAAGAACGCCTGCCGCGCACTGTTCATGCGATGGCTGATCGCCTTGGTGGTTTGCTCGATCTGCAATTCACTGCAACCCGACGCGAGCAGCGCGACGGTGCAGGCGCGTGTGACATCCGCACCATTCATGGTCTCCGACAAATAGTGCTGCCAAAACGAGCTGACGTCGATCGACGAAGATAACAAGCGGTTGTTGATATCGGTTACCGGATCGACCAACAACTGTTCTGTTTTCTGATCGGTGCATCGAGCACCCGTGGCAACAACAAACGCTGCATGCGCGGCACTCAATTCGGTGTGGGCGATCCAACGGACCGTCACAGGATTTGACACCGTGCTAGCCTTCGCAAAGGTGGGCGTTGATCCACTGTTCGAGTTCATCAAAATCGACCGGCGGCAACGCACTCAAATCAGGACGAAGCTTTTTGGCATCATGGAGATAAACGTGTTGGATTTCGGATTGCGGCAATTCGGTATTCCAGTGCAACAGGACTCGAATGCATCGCGGCAAAGAATCGGGCACCGACAATTCGTAGGCGCACAACAGCGGAACCTCCAACCAACCGAGTTGGCGTGCGGCATGAGCCGGGAACTCCGCGCTAAGGTCCTTGGTGACCGTAAACAGCACGCTGGCGACGTCCGTCGATTCGATATCATTGCGGCGGATGATCAACGCCAGCAGTTGTCGAGTCGCGTTGAGTATCTGTTCACGATCATCCGCCTGGACGGTCGTGGCTCCGCGGACTCCACGGCAAACGGTCATTCCCATCTCACTCGGTTCTTTGGCATCGATTGACAAACTTATCGTCGATCATAGAAAGTGCAGCCATGATTTCGACCTGGATTCATGCCCACACTATAAAATAGGCTTCGACGGCCGATAATCGGGCAGCCCCGCCGGGCGAATTCCCAAACTACAACACACACTCTCGTTGAAAGTCACCATCGATGCCCCCTCAACGAAGCCGATATCAAGAGAAAATCATCAAGGATTACTATCGCAACCGGGACGCGATCGGGTTGCAGAAAGCGCAGGAAGCTGTGACCGAACTCTACCTCAGCGAGGGGAAAAAACGTGCCGGCGTCTGGAAGCGGCTCGAAAGCCACTTGAAAAAAATCGGGCTTCCCGAGGACCAGATCGAACATCTGCGAGAGCAGGACGATCCCGAGTTGGTCGCTGAATTGCTCAAAAAGTTCGTCTGAAGCCGCAGCGACGCTTTGAGATCCTCGCGATGCAGGTTGGCAGCCTGTCAGAAAAGCAGAGTAAAAAGCCCCTTTTCCCAGCCTGGTGACGCAGCTGGCCGTCCGAGGACAGGTTGTTCAATGGCGAGAGCCCACAGCGATCCTTTTCACCATTGGGATCACTGTCACTTTTCCGCTGCGGGCGGGACGGTTCTCTCTCGGGCAACCGTCGCCGCGGTCGGTCGGATACTTGCGGATGCCGTCCACACCCCTATCATCAGGGGAGCAATATTTAACTGAAACGTTGTGGCGGAGATACCGACAATGCTGCTGGAACCTTCTTTCTCCATCCCCTCCATGCTCGCAGCCCTGGTTCCAGGGTTCGTGCTGGCACAATCCGCCAGCGCGATCCTTTTTTTGGCGTTGGGGATTTTTGTCGGTTTCTTGCTTCTCGCTTTTGTCTTTTTCTTCCTGCGGTACTTCAAGCTTTGGTTCCAGGCCTACATGTCGGTTGCCGACGTGAGTCTGATCAGCTTGATTCGAATGCATTTCACAAAAGTCAATCCGCACGTGGTCGTGCAGGCGAAGGTGATGTCGGCCCAGGCTGGAATGAACATCGATCGCAGTGCGGGTATCAGCACACGTCGCCTCGAGGCGCATTATCTGGCGGGCGGCAACGTGATGAATGTCATCCACGCGATCATCGCGGCTCACCGAGCCGAGATTCCGCTCGATTTTGATCAAGCCGCTGCGATCGATCTTGCCGGCCGTGACGTGCTCGACGCGGTGCAAACGAGCGTTTACCCGAAAGTGATCGATTGCCCCGATCCGTCGAGAAGCGGGAAAACGACGCTTAGCGCGATCACAAAGAACGGCATCGAATTGCGGGTGCGGGCGCGGGTGACGGTGCGAACAAACATCTCTCAATTGATCGGTGGCGCGACCGAAGACACGATCATTGCCCGGGTTGGCGAAGCGATCATCAGTTCCATTGGTTCGGCCGCGTCCCATTTCGACGTCCTTGAGAACCCTGATATGATCACTCGAGTTGTCCTCTCGCGTGGCCTCGATGCGCAAACCGCTTTTGAGATTGTTTCGATCGACATCGCCGATATCGACGTTGGCGAGAATATCGGCGCTCGGCTGCAGAGTGACCAGGCGGAAGCCGACACACGCGTTGCCCGCGCCCAGGCCGAACGTCGTCGTGCCGAGGCGATCGCCGAAGAACAACAAATGAAAGCCAGAGTCGCCGAGAACCGTTCGCAATTGGTCCTGGCCGAAGCCGAAGTGCCGATGGCGATGGCTGAAGCGTTCCGGGCCGGCCGCATTGGATCGGCCAACAGCAGTTAAATCGTCGAGCGCCGTGGCACGAACTTCTTATCGCGTTCGATTCGCAGGCGGCAACGGCTTCGAGTTGGCGGGCATTGTCGATCGCCCCGACGACCTCGAATCCTTTCCCGTCGCCGTGTTCAGCCATTGCTTTACCTGTAACAAGGACCTCAAGGCGATTGTGCGAATCTCGCGTGCCCTGGCCGAAGCGGGAATCGCGGTTTTGCGCTACGACATGACGGGGCTCGGCAGCAGTGACGGTGATTTCTCTCGCACCACCTTCACAACAAACGTTGCCGACTTGCGCGCTGCGATTCGATTTGCGGCAACCGATCTCGGCCAAGTCACCGCGATGATCGGACACAGCTTCGGAGGCGCTGCGTCGTTGGCGGTAGCGGGCTCCGAAAAAGATTGGGAAACCGGGTTTTCGCTGTCCGCATTGATCACCATCGCGGCGCCGAGCGACACGCATCACCTGGCGAAATTGTTGGCAAACCGGGACCCCGAGATCCAACGTTCCGGCGTGGGCAAGGTCTCGATTGGTGGGCTCTCCTGGACGATTCGACGCGAGATGTTGGAAGATCTCCTCTCTCACGATCTGACGGCGATGATCGGGAAAATTAAATCGCCGACGCTGTTGTTCCATTCCCCCGTTGACCAGACGCTGGGGTTTGATCATGCACTGCGGATCATGGGGCTGATTCAGTCTTCGCCGAGCGTCGAGACACCCGTCAGCCTGGTTTCTCTTCAAGGTGCTGACCACTTGCTTGCCGACCGCACGGCCGACCTTGAATTCGTGGCATCGACGGCGAGTGCTTTTCTTGCGCGTTACGCTCAACCGTCGACATGAACCGTTGCGGACCCGTGTGTCTTAATGGTCTTGCGCACTTCGTCCGAGCACACGATACACTTCCGCCTCATCGGTGATTCCCGATTCGACCAGCTGTCGGGCACGGGCGTGAAGATCGAGATCACCCGCCTCGACGGCGAGACGCCGCATTTGCACAGCCGAAGCTCCTGATTCGAGCGCGTCGGACAGCGCTTCGCCGACCGGATCGCTTCCGTCAAAACAAACACAGTGAGCCACTGCGATGCGGCCGCGATAGCCGGATCCGAGGCACTCGGGACACGCATCGCCCTCAGTCGTCGATTCGGATTCGGCCCGACACGTGGGACAAACGCACCGCAACAGACGTTGTGCGATCACGGCGCGGACGCCGCTGCGAAGCACGTAATTGGGAATTCCCAGCTGCACCAATCGCCGCAGCGACGCCGACACGTCCGTCGCGTGCAGCGATGAAAAGACGAGGTGTCCGGTCAACGAAGCCTGGAGCGCGGCCTCGGCTGTTTCCGGATCGCGAACCTCGCTCACCAACAACACCTCGCTGTCCTGGCGGACCGCACTCCGCAGTGCGGAGGCGAGCGTCATGCCGGCGGAAGGATCGAGTTCACTTTGGCTGATCGAATCGATCACCGTTTCGACAGGGTCTTCGATGGTCATCACGCTGCGCCGCGGGATCATCGACGCAATGTGCCGTAGCATCGCGTACATCGTGGTTGTCTTTCCGCTTCCCGCCGGTCCCGACAACAAGACTGCTCCATCGGTGTGATTGCAAAGCTCCTGTAATCGCGTCGACACGTCGCCAGGCATTTGCAATGCAGCTATTGAATCGAACATGTCCCCTCGCCGCAGCACGCGGACCACCGCGCGGGGACCGTGCACGGTCGGAAAAACTCCCAAGCGCATCGATACGTCCTGGGCGTCCGAATCCGCACTCGCCCAATTCAATCGTCCCTCCATTGGCTGGCTGCTCCGATAGGTCGGCAAGCCGGCCAGCACCATCAGTCGCGTGACTGGATCGCTCGAACCACCTCGCGGCAATGAATCGGCAACCGACAACACGCCATCGATTCTAAAAAGTACATCCCAGCCATTCTCGCGCGGCTGGAGGTGCACGTCGGAGGCGCCCCGCGCCAATGCCATCGGCAGCAGCAGATCCACCGCGTCGACGGCAAAATTCGCGTCCTTTGGATCAAGAGTCGACAACCGCGACGAAACGCTGAAAGATTGTTTCATGAATGATCGATCCGCAGGTACCACCCGGTTGAGTCGCAAGAATCGTTGATCGGGAGTTCAGCGATGCAGATGCACCAATCCGCGATCGAATCAGCCTACCATTCTGGTTAGACTGCGGACTCACCTCGCCTTTACCGGAGCAGGATTTTGAAGAATTATATCTGCGTCGTTCTGTATCTTTGCTCGCTGACGAGTTGCTCAGTCATGAGTTGCTCAGTCACGATTTGCTCGGCGCAGCCGGCGGCGGATCAGCGCGACGCCCACACGCTCGGGCGAGCCGACACGGAATCGTTGACTGTGATGACGTGGAACCTGGAATGGTTTTACGATGATTACCAAGGCGACAACTACAGCGATCTCGGCAAAGAAAAATCGGCGCCGGATCGGCAAAGTTGGGACTGGAGACGTGACGCGATTGCTGCCAGCATCGCCCGGGCGAGTCCGACAATCGCGGCGGTCCAGGAAGTCGAGAATCGGCGCGTGCTTTGGTACCTCTCTCGAGCCCTCGCCCGAAACCATAAAGCCGAGTACCACGAACTTGGAGCCGAAGGGCGGGATTTTTTCACGGAGCAAGATGTCGGGTTTCTCTATCGACCTCCCGTCGACGCGCTTTCGGTCATCCAATCCGCCTACCCAAAACGATTGCGCAGCACGAACCAGTACTATGACGTGACAAAGCACCTGATGGGCGTCTTCGAGATACAGCACGCTGGAGGGCTTGAACGCATCCTGTTGATGAACGTGCATTTGCGAAGCACTCCCGAAGCCGAATCGCTGCGTATCAGACAGGCACGGCTCGTTCACCTTTGGATCGCCCAGCAAGTGCGGGCGGGCGAGAACGTGATCTTGTTGGGCGACTTCAACACCGAGGTGCGTGAGGAGAGTTCCGATGCCCGTAGCGACGTGGGCGTCGCCCGGGGATTGGAAACTTCCGAGGTCGGCGATGATCTCGTCGACCTGAACCTCAAGCTTGAGGAGAGCGATCGACGGACACACTTGCTCGGTGGCCAATACGACCGGATATTCTGCAGTTCGTCACTGCTAAAGGACGATCCGTCACGCCCCGATCTCGTATTTCAGAAGATCGAGGTGCGACGTGATCTTGCAATTCGCGGACGCCCGGACACCGCCGACGAGCACTGGGAAAACTTTTGGCAACTTCACTCGTCCGAGCGAGACTTGAGCGATCATTATCCAGTGATCGCGACGTTTGACGTCCGCTAAGTTGCGCCACTACTCAGCGTCGGCGGAGTCAGCTTTTGCCTTGGCTTGAGCCTTGCGCTTGGCCGGTCTTTGACCCGCTTTCGCCTGGCCCTTGTTTTTTCGCTCTCCGGCGTTGGTCAATCGCTGCAGCTTCGCGGGCAACTTTTCTTTCTGCTCGTCAGTCAGAATCGCGATCACGTCTTTATGGAATTTTTGACGTGATTCGTTGATTTTCACCAGTGCCGCGGCCTGAGCTTCGTTCAAACCCGCTTCTTCGTTGATTGCCGCGGCAAGGTCTTTGCCTTTCTTACCCGCTTCGCGGAGTGACTTTTGCGCCGCCGCTCGTTTCTTCATGATCTCGGGTGTGAGACCGGCTTCTTCGCGGATGCTTTTCATTTTCTCAGTCGATGCGGCGCCGATCTCTTTGATCTTCGCGATCTGATCTTCCGTCAATCCGACTGGCTCGAGCTGCTTGAGCACCAGGACAGCAGCCGACTTGCGGGCACCCTGGTTGCGTTTTTTCTTTGCCGCTTTCTCTTCTTCGGCGACCGCGGGCACAGTGATAAGGGATGCCAAAAGGGCGACGACAACACATTTCACGTTCATCAGGAACTCTTTCTTCAATGGGTAAGACAAGGGACCTTCCATCCGTTGAACGGCCGGCATAACGCGAGGTTCCGCGTGAGGCGCAGGATTCTAGCCCGAAGATTCGTTCCTTGCACGCGTCCCGGTGGCAATCAGAGCGTTTGGCCGCCGTCGACAGTGACGATTTGGCCGGTCGCCATTCGAGTTCCGGTCGCGAAAAAGATCACAGCGTCGGCGATATCATCCGGCTGCGAAGCCCGTGGAATCGGATAATTCTCCACCATCTTATCGAGATCCCATCCGGGGTTCCCCTCGCGGATCCATCGGCTGTCAATCGGCCCGGGACAGACTGCGTTGACACGGACCTGCGGGGCAAGGACGCGAGCAAGCGACTTGGTCATCGTGTTCAAGGCGCCTTTGGAGGCACAGTATGCGATGGAGGAACCCGTTCCGACGACACCGGCGACCGAGCTGACGTTGACGACCGATCCGCCCTCCCCGGCTCGCAGAGAGTCCGCGGCGGCGCGCGTGACGAAGAACGCGCCTTTCAGGTTCACCGCCAGCATTCGGTCCCACATCTCCTCGGTCAATCCTTCGAGGTCGGCGTGATCAACGAAGTTCGTCGTGGCGGCGTTGTTAACCAGCGCGTCCAGGCGGCCGAATCTTGACTTGACCTCCTGCAGCATTGTTCGGACACCGGCATCGTCCGAAACGTCGCATCGTACCAGCAGCACGTTTGCGCCGAGTGATTCGGCATCGGCGACCGTCTGCTTGGCTTCCGCATCGCTGCGCGAGTAATTGACGACGACATCGTAACCGAGTTTCGCAAACTGGAGAGCACACGCGCGACCCACGCCGGTAGCAGCGCCGGTCACCAATGCAGTTGGACGTACGGATTGAGACACGAGATGTTTTCCTTCCGACGTGCGTGTCATTGTGACTTGGTTCTTACCAAACGAGCCTCGCCGCTGTGCACATGCTGTGTACCGCGGTCCGACTCGACAATCAGTTCACCGGTGTCGGTGATTCCACGACAGATGCCGTCGCGTCGTGCCGGACCGTCCTGGAATGTGATCGCCCGACCGCTCAACAAGCATCGATCACGGAAGCTGTTGATCACGTCATTCGCTGAACCGTGGAGGTCGTTCAAGCTCTGTGTGATCCCGATGACCAACGGACCGAGCACATCGTAGCGGTGCAACGGGCGCCCCACCACCTGTGAAAGACTTCGGCTTTCAGTTTGTTCGAGATGCCCATCGAGTTCGGGCGCACTATTGATATTCAAACCGACGCCGATCACAACTCGCTGTGGCGCCAGCGATGATGTCTCGATCAGGATTCCAGCGAGCTTGCCGCCGTGAACGTATACATCGTTGGGCCATTTCAATGCGGTTCGCAGCGGCGAGAATTCATGTTCGACGCTACACGCCACGCCGACGCCCACCGCCAACGAGAGCAACCGGACCGCGTGATCCGAGACGGGTCGATCGACCGCCAATGAAAAGGTGAGACCGCCAGCGGGGCTGAGCCAGCTCCGTCCGTGCCGCCCGCGACCGGCCGTTTGGTTGTCGGCGAGATAAAGCCTTGGGAATTGATCGTCGCGGACCGAGCCGCGCTGGAGATCTTGCAATGCGCGCGTATTGGTCGATTTGGTCGACTGAAGGTACGTAACCGATTTACACAGTTCTTCCACGATCAGCCCTTCGACCGCGCGCTGGCCGTCCGCATCGACAATGCCCTCGACGTGAATCGTCACGGATCACCCCTGTGCATTCGGATCATTGGATCATGTAGGCGAGCGCGAACAATACGAGCAGGACAAGTGCGACCAGCCGCCAAATTGGTCGCGTGTTGGTGTTCACCGCCGTCGAAGAGAAGTTGTCTTCGACGAATTCGTCGTAATCGAAATCATCCGCGTCGGCTTCGACGTCAAATTCGTCACGCCATCCATCCGAATCGCTGCTGCCACAAAACCGACAGAACTTTGCGCCCGATGGAAGCTCCGCGCCACAGTGAGGACAAGCAAAGTCGGATCGATTCATGAGCGACACACGGAATCTTTGAGTAGCGACATGCGCCGCTCAGGGCGATGATTGCAGGAAAGCGATTAGGTC
This sequence comes from Rhodopirellula sp., assembly GCA_024644085.1. Lineage (GTDB taxonomy): Bacteria > Planctomycetota > Planctomycetia > Pirellulales > Pirellulaceae > Rubripirellula. The sequence continues at coordinate 7,617 of JAHELS010000121.1, read as the reverse complement.
GAGTATCTCTTCCCTGCGGAAAGCATCAAGCAATCCTTCAGGCATCCACGAGACATCGGAAAACTCCTGTGCCTCGATCTCCGTTTTCGAAATCTCGGTGATCGAGAACGGATTACGTGGATCGATTGCCATTCGCAGGACCGGGGACCGATAGTCGCCTCCGGGGGATGCCTGTCCAACGTACACCTTTCCATCGGAGGTCAGCACTTTGAGGCTGCGGTAATTCTCTGCGATCACGTTCGAGGGATCAATGATCGAGACCAGCAGGTCGCGACGGCTGAAGCGACGATGGGCGCTGGTCAGATCGGGACCGATCGGCGTACCTCGTGTTCCAAATCGATGGCATTGTTTGCAGACCGCCGTGAACACCATGGCACCTCGAGCGAGATCGGGCTTCGCGTCCTGCTCACCAGATAACAGATCCTCGGTCGTCCACCTTTTTTGAAATCGCCGTGGGGGCAGCTTGCTTTGCATCTGTTCAGCGACTTGGCGTGGGTCCGTCAATGTGCCGAGTTCACGTTTTTCGACGGTACTCAGCGAAGCCTTCGCTTCTTCACGAATCTTGTTCAGAAAATCAGGCATCCCTGCGCCGCCGACAAAGTACGTTGCCTGGGCCAGCGCTGCGAAATACTCCCGTCGCTGGTCGAGTGTCCATGGACCACGAACGTTGCGCAGTACGAACAAGTAGTGCATCTGCTCGGACGGGTTGGTGGCCGATTCGAGAAGCCGCATTGTTTTCGAAACGACGGTGTCGGAGGAAAGATCGACCAGCATCTCGCTGAGCAGACGGTTCTCATCGAACGACTCGGATGGATACTCCTTTTCAAGAGCCTCCAGGGTCGCTCGGCGAAGTTGTTCATCGAGATCCGCCTTCGATCGAAGGACCAGCCAATAGGTGTAGAAGGCAGGCAACCTGCTGGTCGATGAATCATGCCTTTTCTGCATCTGGTTCAACCGCTGCAGGATCTCCGGATAAAGATCGGTCCGATCGGCCCGCGCTAGCGCAAGGAGCGCGACCGATGATGCCACAGGATCGGAATCGCCCAAGGCTCGGTTTTTCCACATCTCGATCGGATATCGCTCCAAAACATTCCGCGCTGTGTGTCGAAGCAAGGGATCGGGATTTGAGAGATATTGCCACGCGTCTTCGATCTGCTCGACGTCTTGCGGCATCGTCAAGTACGACTCGAGTCTTCGTCGCTGGTCCCGCGATTGTCGTGCAAACTCGTTCACGGCAGCTTGCATTGCAGTCGGCTCATGAGCTGTCTTAGACAAAGCGTCGTCGTCTAGATGGCCCACGTAACGCACACGATACAGCGCCGACTGCGTCTTTCGACCACCAGTGACGATGTACAAGCTGCCGTCATCGGCAAAATCGATGTCCGTGACGTTCAGGGGACGACCCTTCAAGAACGTCTCGGATGTCATTGTGTAGCTACTTCCTCGAGGCATCGTGTGGACGGCAATGATGCGCCCGTATGCCCAATCGAGAACAAACAGGGCGTCACGGTAGCGACGTGGGAAATTGCTGCGCGATCCAAATTTAACCGCGGTCGGTGAACCTTTGCCGATATCAAGATTAGCCGGCGCATTGTCAGGATGATCGGGGTAATAGGGCGGCCATGACTTCGTGACGCCGCGCCAACCGTAGTCCGCGCCGGTGATGAGGTGGTTGACACGTGTCGGACGATACCACGGCGCGCCCATGTCGTACTCGGCGTCCGCGTCGTACGTGAAGATATCGCCAGCGCCATTGAAGTCGATGCCGAATGGATTTCGCAGACCGGCCGCCAGAATCTCGACGCCACCGGTGGTCGTATCGATTCTCAACAGATGGCCTTCGCTCGTTTTCTTGCCGCGACGTGCTTCGCGAAAGGGCGAGGTGTAGTCCACTTTCGCGCTCAGCGGTAAATCGACCGCATCACCGTGGATCGAATAAAGCATTCCATCCGGGCCGACTGCCAAGTCATTGCGTCCGTGGCCCACACCGCCGCTGGAAGCAAACAACAGTTCCGGTTTTGCAAACTGGTCATCCTGGTGGCGCAACCGGTACAAGCCTTTGGAGTTGTTCGCGTTGACATAAAGATCGTTTCCGATGAACACCAGCCCTCGGCATTCTTTCAACGTCTCGTCCACTGATTCAACTTGCGTCACCTCGTCTCCTTCGGGAGACAACGTCATCCGCAGCAAACCGGTTTGTTCCTTGGCAACAATCAGGCGGCCGTGCGGATCAATGGCCAAGGAGACCCACGAATCCTCGGCCTCGGTGGCGCTGCGAACCAATTGGATCTCAAATCCGGGTGCGACCCAGAATGATGCTGGATCGGCACCCTCATTAGCCCCGAGCGCTTGTTTCCATTGCTCGTAATTATCAACCGCGTTGATTCCGACGCGTCGATCCTCGCTGACGATCCAGCGCTCGTCGATCGCTCCGAAATCTTTCACATCGGCGTCGCCGTCGCAGTGCCAATCGCTGCTGGAGACAACCATGCGCGGGTTGCGGTCAAAGTGGCTGAGTTTCAGTTCAAGAAACATCGCCGAAGGCCCATCGATGCCCTGTCCCTCGACAACAAGCTCGTGATCGCCCGAATGAAGGCGCTGATCGAGCTCGATTCGTTGTATTGTTGAATAAGGTTTGCACCTTCCGACTTCGTTTCCGTCGAGCGAAATCCGTATTGCGGCCGATGTTGCGGCGAAGCTTAGAACGGCCCGAGGCGTTGCATGGTCGGTTCGAAAGGTGTACTTCAGGCGGACGGGTTCGTTTGCCGCCCCGAGTTCGTGCCCCCAAATCCAATGCGGTTCCGCCGACATGCATTGAGCCGAGCTGGCGATCGAAAGAATGCAACAGATGATAATTCGCATCGCCATCAAACCAATTCGCGAAGCGTTCGCAAGTTAATCACGTCCCACTCTTCGCCGCTCTCTTCGTCGGTCGCCTTTTCGGTCTCGAGATACCCGGGCAGCTCTCCCATCATCGAATCCTCGATCACGAAGCGAAACGCATCGAGGCCGATCTCGCCGCGACCGATATGCTCGTGTCGGTCAACGCGGCTGCCGAGTGGTTTCTTGCTGTCGTTCAGATGCAGCGCGGCGATGCAGTTGTCTGGTAACAGGTCGTCGATCTCGCGACGCATGGCCGTGAAACCGGTGTCAGTGTTGATCTCGTATCCCGCAGCAAAGGCATGACATGTATCAAAACAGACACCGACACGATCATTCGAATCGATTCCGTCGAGCATGAAAGCGAGTTGCTCGAAGGTGTGGCCGAGGCAAGTTCCCTGACCGGCGGTGTTTTCGAGCAACAACCGGCAGGTCCCGGGCTCGACTCGGCCCAAAGTCTCGCTCACCGCGTCGACGATGCGATTGAGCCCGTTTTCCTCACTGCTGTCGGTATAGGCACCGGGATGGACCACAAGTCCCTCGAGTTGCAACAGATTCGCGCGCTCGAGTTCGATCACCAATGCGTCGATTGACTTTTCGAACAGATCGTCCTTCGGCGAAGCCAGGTTGATCAAGTACGACGCGTGCGCGATTGGGTGGCTGAGGTTCGATTTCGCGAGCGCCTCGATCCACGAGTTCACGTCCTTCTCGCTCAGCGGTTTTGCTCGCCACTGATTGTTGTTCTTGGTGAATATCTGGATGCAATCGCAACCGACGTCGATGGCACGCTGAACCGCCTTGTGAACGCCGCCGGCGGCGGAGACGTGAGATCCGAGAATCACGGACACATCCTGTACGGTGGGTGGAAGCACCTGAAATGAATGCAAATGGCGGCTTTAGCGTAACAAATGTCGTATTTCGCGGCACGAAGTTGACGATAACGAGTGAAAGTTGGTAACTTTTTCTGTGGCTTTGACGTGGCATCGCGCCTCATCTGGCCTTCTCTTCGCCCATAGCACCGATCACCCGAGAGCGGCACACTCGCCAACCTCCCGTCCCAAGTCTCCTCAATTCCTCATCAAGTCGTTGCACCATTCGGTCCGGCTGGCGCATTCCCATCCGGGTATACCTTGCCGTCGGCTTCCTCAACAAGAAACGAATCATGCCAAAAAATGATCGTCAGCGTCGTCGCGCGCCATCGAGAAACCGTACGCGACGTCGCGGGCGTGTCGAACAACTTGAAGCCCGCCGGTTGCTTGCGCTGGGCGCGCTTCCCAATTGGATCACCTCACCCGGTTGGTGGCACCAGGGATGGGAGTTGACCGACGAGGACGTCGCGGACTACGGGCTTTACGGACCACAGCACTCCCAGTTCTCCTACGAAAGCGCGGGGCATGACGAGGGGCATGACGAATCGGAGTTGTTCGTCGAGCGTCCCGAGGAGAATCCGGAACTGATCGGCGGTGGCGGCGGTGCATTGCCACAGTCCGCGCCTGCGACTTTGGCCGACACGTTTCAGCTGCACAGTTTGCCTGGGGCGGACAAAACGATCTATCTCGATTTCGACGGCCACACGACGGTTGGGACGACTTGGAACAGTGCCAGTGGGAATTCCAGCATCGTTTCGCCCGCTTACGATCCGTTGAACAACGGAAGTGGGTTCAACAGCACGGAATTGACGCGCATCCAGAATATCTGGAAACGGGTTGCCGAGGATTTTTCGCCATTCGATGTGAACGTCACAACGGAAGACCCCGGTGCCGCGGCGCTGCGCCGATCGGGCGGATCGGATACTCAGTGGGGTACTCGCGTCGTTATCACCGAAGACTGGGACAATTGTGGCTGTGGTGGCTTCGCCTACGTTGGAAGCTTCAATGATTCAACCGATGAACCCGTCTTCGTGTTCAACACGAGCGAGACTGGCGTCGCCGCCGCATCCACGCATGAGGTTGGACATGCCCTCGGCCTCGGCCACGATGGAACGACGTCGGGCCAGTCTTACTACGGCGGCCACGGCTCGGGCGAGACCGGCTGGGGCCCAATCATGGGCAGCGGTTATTACTCGAACATGACAACCTGGGATGCCGGTGATTACTACCTGGCGAACAACTCCCAGAACGACTGGCAAATCATTACCTCCAACAACGGGTTTGGATACCGCGATGATGACCACGGCGGATCAACATCGGCGGCTTCGACCCTCGACGACCTCGGCGTCAACAGCTCGGATCCGTCGCGAACTGACGTCGGTGGATTCGGTGTGATCGAATCGGGATCGGATCAGGATTGGTTCCAATTCGAATCTGGCGGAGGCACGGTGAACCTTACGATCGATTCGTACGTTCAGGAGACATTCGTTTCGACCGGCACTGGGTTTGATCGATCGATCGAATCGACGCCGGTCGGCAACCAGGGATCGAACCTCGATATCCAGGCCCGAATTCGCAACAGCGGTGGATCGGTCATCGCGACGTCCAATCCGACGTCAAGCCTCAGCGCTTCGTTCAATAACTTGAATCTAGCCGCCGGGACTTACTACCTGGAAATCGACGGTGTGGGCTATGGCAACTGGGCACAGAATCCTCCGTCGGGATTCGATCAATCGGTGAGTCGCGGCCAGTACGCAATCTCAGGATCGGTCGTTACCGCGCAACAGGTGCTCGACGCCCGCGACGACAATGCCACAACCGAGTTCAATACCGCGGTCAACATCAATGTCTTGGCAAATGATGTGAACCCCGCCGGCGGCGCGATCACGATCACCAGCGTCAGCACGCCCGCCGAGGGTCAAATTATTCAGTCGGGCGGCGTGATTACCTACACGCCCAATCCTGATTTCAGCGGCACCGACTCGTTCACCTACACGATCACAAACTCGGCAAGCGAACTTGATACCGCAACCGTCGTCGTGAGCGTTACCCCACCGACTCCGCCGATCCTTTTCGTCGACGACGACCAGGGCGCCGCCTACGAACGTTTCTACACTGCGGCGCTCGACGCGAATTCATTGAGCTACGACACGTGGACGGTCCAAGCGAGTGGGTTGCCCTCAAGCGGTGATCTTGCACCCTATTCAGTCGTGGTCTGGAATACCGGATTCAATTACCAGGCGGCCGACGCTGGGCTCTCGAGCGGCGAACAGTCCACTTTGTCGACGTACCTCGATTCGGGAGGAAACCTGTTCGCCATCGGCCAGGACATTCTCTACAACGGCGTCAGTTCGAGTTTCCAGACCGATTACTTGAAGGTCGCAAATTACACCAGCGACGTGCGTGGCTTGTCGGCGTTTGTCGGAGTCGGCGGGAGCGCGATCAGCAACGGCATGAACCTGTCCTTCAACTTGCCGTCGGACTTCTCGGCCGACTGGAGTGACACGCTGGCTCCGGTGGCTGGAGCGGAAGGCGTGTTCTATCGCAACTCCGTCAACAGCAATTCACAGCCGTACAACACCGTCGCCTACGGCGGTACCGATTTCAAAGTCGTGTTCATGGCGGCGCCGTTCGAGGGAATCAGCGACTCGGCCGGTAATCCCAATAACCAATCATCGGTGATGGGGAACGTGATCGCGTTCTTCCAAGGCGGAAACCAGCCGCCCAACGCGACGGACAACAACTACAACGTTTCCGAAGACGGCGTTCTGAACTCCGGCAACGTTATGACCGACGGTGTTGCTGATTCCGACCCCGATGGCGATCCGCTCAGCGTCATCACGACGCCGGCGTCGGGTCCGACAAACGGAACGGTATCGATCAGCGGTGATGGATCATTCACCTACACGCCCGATGCGAATTTCAACGGATTGGACAGTTTCGTTTACACCGTGACTGATAACAACGGAGGTCAGGACAACGGCACGGTCTCGATCACAGTCAATCCGCAAAACGACGACCCGGTAGCCAACGACGCCACGGCCAGCACCCAGGAAGATACGCCTCTGAGCAGCAGTCTCGCGTCGAGCGCCAATGACATTGACGGTGATTCCCTCACGTTCAGCACGGTCTTGGGGTCGGGCCCAACCAGTGGGACGCTTAGCTGGGACGGCAGCAGTTACACCTACACGCCAAACCTGAATTTCAACGGCGCCGATAGTTTCCAGTACATGGTCGACGACGGTTCTGGCGGCCAGGATATCGCGGTTGTGTCGATCACGGTGACTCCGGTCAACGATGCACCGGTGGCCGGCGACGTATCGGTAAGCACGCAGGAAGATATCGGCGTCAGCAGTGATCTGGCGTCCGCCGTCACCGACGTCGAAAACGATCCGATTTCCTTCGGCACCTCGCAGAATCCATCCAACGGTTCGGTCTCCTGGAACGGCAGCGAGTTCACCTACACGCCCGATCTTAATTTCAACGGCTCCGATTCTTTTGTGTACTCGGCAGACGACGGGAACGGTGGTCAGGGAACCGGCACGGTTTCAGTTACCGTCACGCCGGAGAATGACGCACCAGTGGCCGTCGACGACAGTTTTTCAACGACCCAGGGGGTTGCGGTCTCGGGCAATGTGCTGACACACGGTACGCCTGATTCCGATCCGGATGGAGATCCGTTGACGGTCGAAACAACGACGGTTTCGGGCCCGACCAGCGGGAGTATTACGCTCAATGCAAATGGCGTTTTCACTTACACACCCGGTTCTACGTTTGTCGGAACCGACACATTCGTCTATCGCGTCAAGGACCTTCAGGGCGAATCGGACGAGGGAACCGTTTCGATTACAGTCAGTGCGGTGAATCA
>JAHELS010000360.1 GCA_024644085.1 Rhodopirellula sp. | reverse complement strand
GTAAATTGGCATCGATTTCAACACTCAACACCGCGCCGGCTTGGTCGGAGAGCCGGCTGGTCAAGGATCCGACGCCCGTGCCGATTTCCAAAACAACATCGGACTTGCGAAGCTCGGCGGAGCGCGCGATCAGATCGATCAAGTTCAGATCAATCAGAAAGTTCTGGCCGTACCGCGATACCGGACGCAATCCGGCTGCGGCGAGACGTTTGGAAAGGAACGATGCGGTTTGACGGTGTTGATCCAAGTGGCGACTTTTCTTTTCGCGATTGCGGGTCTTGTTTGCGACGAAGGGTTCTGTTCGCGACGAAGGGTTCTGTTCGCGACGAAGGGTCTTGTTCGCGACTAAGGGTCTTGTTCGCGACTAAGGTTCAGGCGGCTGCATCTTAAGCGATCGCTCGACATATTTGGCCAAAACATCGGTTTCCAAGTTCACGCGGTCGCCGATCTTTCGCTTTCCGAGTGTCGTCGCGTCGAGCGTATGCGGGATCAAGGCGACCGAAAAAGAATCACTCAGTGCATCCACGACCGTCAAACTGATCCCGTCGACGGCGATGCTTCCCTTTGCAGCGACCTGGGGTGCCAACCGCGACGGCATTTCGAATCGCAAGTGAGCCCACGGGGGGTCGTCACGACGCTCGAGCAGGCTGCCGACACCGTCGATGTGACCGGTGACATAATGGCCGCCGAGCCGGTCGCCCACCGCCAGCGATCGCTCGAGGTTCACGGAACTGTTGACCACCAATTCCCCGAGATTGGTTCGCGATAACGTTTCCTCGCCGGCCTCGAATTCGAGCGTCGTGCCAGCGATCCGAACCACTGTCAGACAACATCCATTGATCGCGATGCTGTCACCGATCGCGGCGCCTTGGCTAACACTTCCGGCATCGACACTCAGCCGTTTCCCTGGTGGCTGATCGCTGATCGCGGTAATCGTTCCGATCGTCTCGACCAATCCGGTAAACATCAAGAGCGGGCCTGTGGGTGTCGCAGGATGGGCAAGTGAGAGAATGCTTAAGGGTGTACCGGACAACGAAGCGACGCTGCAACGAGCGGGTGGGGCACAAAAACGGTCGTCGGGTAGCCACTGATACCTGCATTGAACAAAATGCCGCTCGGAAACACAACGTAACCAATTCTGGAAAACAATTCCTGCGAGGTAACCATGACGCTAATCGAAGCCATTCATGCCCGTCAGATTCTCGATAGCCGCGGCAACCCTACTGTCGAGGCCGAGGTTCTGCTCAGCGACGGGAGTCATGGACGCGCCGCGGTACCCAGTGGTGCCAGCACGGGTGCTCACGAAGCTTGGGAACTTCGCGATGGCGACAAGTCGATCTACATGGGCAAGGGCGTCCAGACGGCGGTGGACAACGTCAACGAGAAAATCGCCGATGCGCTGCAGGGAATGGACGCGACCGATCAGGCCGGTATCGACCAGGCAATGCTCGACCTGGACGGATCACCCAACAAGAAAAACCTCGGCGCCAATGCGATCCTCAGCGTTTCGCTCGCAACGGCCCACGCTGCGGCCCAGGCCACCGGCCAGCCTCTTTACCGCTACCTCGGCGGCGCCGGTGCGAGATTGTTGCCGGCTCCGATGATGAACATCATCAACGGTGGCGAGCATGCCGACAATTCGGTTGACGTCCAGGAGTTCATGGTCATGCCGCTCGGTTTCGATAGATTCAGTGATGCCCTGCGTGCCGGAACCGAGATCTTTCACAATTTGAAAAAAGTTCTTTCCAGCAAAGGCTACAACACCGCTGTGGGTGACGAAGGTGGATTCGCTCCCGATCTGAAAAGCAACCAGGAAGCACTCGATGTGATCATGCAGGCGATCGATCAAGCCGGCTATAAAGCGGGTGAACAGATCTGGATTGCACTCGATGCCGCCTCGACGGAGTTTTACGACAGTTCCACCGGCAAATACTCGATCGACGGCAAGCAACTTTCGGGCGACGAGATCGTCGACTTTCTCGCCGATTGGTGCAGCAAGTATCCGATCTGCAGCATCGAAGACGGATGCGCTGAGGACGATTGGGACACCTGGAAAAAACTGACCGACAAGCTCGGCGACAGCGTGCAGTTGGTCGGTGACGATTTGTTCGTGACGAATGTCGAACGCCTGCAGCGAGGCATCGATGACGGCATCGCCAACAGTATCCTGATCAAGGTCAACCAGATCGGAACGCTCACCGAAACGATCGATTCGATCCAATTGGCGTCGAGAAACCACTACACGTCGATCTCCAGTCATCGAAGCGGCGAAACCGAGGACTCGACCATCGCGGACCTCGCGGTTGGATTATCGACCGGCCAGATCAAAACGGGTTCCGCCAGCCGCAGCGATCGGATGGCAAAGTACAATCAGTTGTTGCGAATCGAGGAAATGCTGGGTGATACCGCCTTGTATGGCGGCCCCCTCTTCCGCCAGAAGTAAACGCTGCCTTGGCCGGAAGAACGGGCGCGTGCGTTGACTCGGTCCGAACTAACGCACGTTTGAAGGATCCCAGGCGATGGAAGTCTTGCTAGCCGAACAACCGCTCGTTGTTTCGCTGATGCTCGGAACGCTTGGCGGCGGATTGATCTTCGGTTGGCTGCAGACCGGTAAGAAAGAGGCTGCGGCGGCCGGGTTGGTCGCCTTCGCGCTGATTCCACTCGCGTGGTTGATTGCGTCGCGTTGGGAGACCGATCGCGAACAGATCCGAACGCTGATTTATGAAATCGCCAATGCCGTGGAAGAGAACGACCACGACACCGCTGTTGAAGTCATCGGCGATCCACAAACCCGCTCGCGAGCACGCCAGGAATTAGCGAATTGGACATTCCACCTCGCCCGCGTTAACAAGATTCGCAGCATCGACGTGATCGAGGGAACGTTCCCGCTCGAAGCCGATGTCGACATGAGCGTCAAGGTTGATGTCAGCCAGAATCGCGGGAGCCTGCGTGATGTGCGGGTGCCGCGGCGGTTGATTTTGAAATTCGAAAAAGCGACCGACCAGTGGGTTGTGACCGATTATCGTCACATGCCGATTGCCGGCGGCCCGGATCAATTCAGCATGCCGCCAAGCCAGACCCGCTGAGGGCATCACAGGTATCTCAATGAGTGAGGCAATCAAAAAACCGGTTTTTATCGCGGTCGATGGGATCGATGGCGTAGGGAAATCGACACAGATCGAGAGGTTGGCCGCGCATCTTGCCGGCCGAGGTCACGACGTTATTCAGGTGCGTGATCCCGGCAGCACACCGGTGGGTGCACGCCTTCGTGAAATTCTGCTCGACAGCGACCTCGATCTGCATCGTCGAACCGAAGCGATGCTGTTCATGGCCAGCCGCTGCGAAATGATCGAAAAGTCGATTCGACCGGCGCTCGAGCAAGGCACCACGGTCATCTCCGATCGGTTTCTGCTGGCCAATGTTGTTTACCAAAGCGTCGGTGGCGACGTTACGCCCGAACAGATTTGGGAACTAGGATCCCTGGCCAATGACGATTTGGCGCCTGATATGACGCTGCTGCTCGATATGCCGGCCGAGGCTGCGATGAAACGGATCGAGGGTCCGGGTGACCGCATGGAGCGCCGCGGCACCGAGTACATGGAATCGGTTCGCCAGAGCTTCTTGTCGCAACTCCACAGAAGCAGCGAGAGGACCGTCGTGATCAATGCGGATCAGGATCCGGGGGATGTCGCCAAAGACATCATTCGTGCTGTCGACGAGTTCCTTGCGACTTGAACCGACGAGCAAATTATCAGTGCGATGTCTTTGCGTTGTCGCGGCTTCCGCCAACATATCCGTGATTTTCTATGCCACGATGTCTCTAATGACGTCGCCTTCAACATCGGTCAACCGGTACTGTCGGCCCTGGTAGCGAAAGGTCAACCTCTCGTGATTGATTCCCATCAAGTGCAAAAGTGTCGCGTTGAAGTCGTGCACGTGCACGGGTTTCTCGGCGATCTTGTATCCGAGGTCGTCCGTTTCACCGTAGCTCACGCCACCCTTGGTGCCGCCTCCGGCAACCCAGACAGTGAAAGCGTCTTTGTGGTGATCGCGGCCCGCCTTGGTTTTCTTTCCCTCGCTGTTGGCGCCCTGGGCGAACGGCGTACGCCCGAACTCGGCGGACCAGACAACAAGCGTTGAATCAAGTAATCCGCGTTGGCGAAGATCGCGGATCAACGCTGCCACGGGCCGGTCGACCTGTTTCGCCTTGTTCGCAACACCCGTGAAAACGCTGCCGTGGGTATCCCAGCCTTGATCGAACAATTGCACAAAGCGGACTCCGCGTTCGACCAATCTGCGGGCCAATAAACAATTGTTCGCAAAGCTGGTCTGGCCCGGCTTGGTTCCGTACATCTCGTGCACGAATTCTGGCTCCGAGGAGATGTCCATCAATTCAGGTACGCTGGTCTGCATCCGATACGCCAATTCATATTGGCTGATTCGCGTCGCAATCTCGGGATCTCCGATATCGGCCAACTGCTGGCGATTCAACTCGTTTACCGTGTCGATGATGCGTCGTCGTGATTTCGGCTCGACGCCTTGGGGATTCGAGAGAAACAGGACAGGATCGCCTTTGCTGCGAAACTCCACACCCTGGTACACGCTCGGCAAGAACCCGCTGCCCCAAGCCGGGCTG
>JAHELS010000359.1 GCA_024644085.1 Rhodopirellula sp. | reverse complement strand
GCCGAATCCGAGGTTGCCGCCGGAAATTTTGACGTCGCTTAGTTCGAAAACGACCGGTTGCTGCGGATCTGATCCGATGATGTGCAGGACACGGTCGCCACTGCTGGACCCGGGCGGAACGAGGAATGTCGCATCGATCGTGGTGACATTGCGTCCGGCACCGATGATGGTCAATGACTCGGTGACGTCCAGGTCGCCGGTTGCCGACGCGTCTTCGTTCGCGCCGGCGATCGTTAATTCATAGTCGCCCGCGGGAAGAGTGATCGTGTCGACGCCGAGCGTGCTGTTTGCGCAAAGGATCGCTTCGCGTAACGATCCAGCCTGAGCGTCGTCTTCGGTATGGTCGACGACCAGGGTACAGGGCGGCTGCGTTCCCGTTCCCAGGATGTCAAAGTTGTAGGGATCTTCGTCCGCATCGTTGTTGGCAATCGTCAGCGTCGCGGATCTCGCCCCGGCGTCACTCGGATCGAACGTCACGATGAACGTTGTCATTGCCCCGCTGGCCACAGGCGTCGTCGGCACGGCGGTCGCGGTGAAGTCACCCGCGTGGGTGCCGCCGACCATGACCAGCGGGCTCCCCGTCAGATTCAACTCGGCATCGCCCGTGTTCGCAATGGTGAATGTGCGCATTACCATCCCACCGCCGACATCGGCGTTACCAAAATCGGTGTGATCGTCGGTGGATGGCGACGTGTCACCGTCGGCGATCGACATTCCGTTGCCCTGTACGTCGATCTCCGCAGCTGCAGCCACAATCGTCAACGAGTAGTCTTCGACCTCCCCGTCGCTGGCCAGCCCACCGGGGTTGCTGCCGTCGATCGTGTCGCTGGTCAACCGGAATCGGGCAAACGTATCACCCGCCACCACATTGGCACCCGTGCTGCCAAGATTGGTCCAGCTCAGTGTGGCCATCGTGTCATTGTTGGCGATCGTCGCCGTAGCCGCTTCATCCGCATCGAACGTGCCGTTGCCGTCAAAGTCGATCCATCCAACGAGGTTCGCGTTGCCGCCGGTCGTGTTGCCGAGATTTACGTCCACGCTGTAGTCGGTCGAAGCGGTGGAGAGCGCCGGGAGGGGGCTCGATACGCCATCCTCATCGTCTGGTAACGCCCCCTCGGTGTCGTCGTCCATCGCCGTGAGCGTTGCATCGGTGCCGTCGCCAAATCCGTCGCTGTCAGCATCAGGAGCTCCGGCACCGAGAAACAGCGGCGTTCCGAGCGTGTGTTTCGGACCCGAGGATGCATCGAGCGTCAGGTAACTATTTGGCGCGTCGCCGAAGTCAAACGTGGGCAGCGGGTTTACCACCAACGTGTCGCTGGCCGGGCCGCTGTCGCCGAGCGACGAGGTCAGGTTGCCCGAGGTGTTCGTGTAGTTCGCGGCCGCATCGCTGGTCACGTCAACGTTGATCGTGCAGCTGGCCGCCGCCGCCACCAATCCGCCGCTGTAGCTGATCTCCGAGCCTCCGGCGGGCGCAATGAGAGTTCCACCAGTGCAAGTTGTGGCGGCGTTGGCCGGGGTCGCGATCAGCAATCCACCAGGCAGGATGTCGGTAAAGTCAAGATCGGTCGCATCCGACACCGCGTTGGCGATATTGTCGATCGTGAAGCTGAGTGTCGAAGTGCCGCCAACAAGGATCGGATCAGGTGCAAAGCTCTTGGTAAAAACCGGGGGTGCGTCGAGGACTTCCTGAATCGCGAATCCGGCCAGGTGAATCCGATTTCGAAACTCGTTATCATCGCGCGTCACGTTCACAATGATCGCACCAGGAGGCCCCAGCAGTCCGGAGCCCGCGGTCACGATCTTGGCATAGCTCTCGAGCGTTTGGCTCGAATCACCATCGGAATCATTGACAATCAGAACATCGTCTTTGCCGGCTGAAACCTGCATGAATTGCACTGGATCCCCCGCTCCGGTGATCGTGACCAGTTGGTTGATCGATTCCGAGCTGAGACTTTCCATCGCAAAGACGTAAACCGCGTACCGCTGGCCCGGCACGAGATTGGTCCACGTTGCATTGACGCTGGCTGGCATGTCGACCTGGGTGGTGTCATTGTTGCGCCAGCGAAGATTCCCATCCAATCCACTCAGCGAGGGCGTGTGAATCGGAACTGTATCGGGCATCGGCGTCACAGTGGCGCCGCCGCGCGAGTTAACGTTGGTAAGAGCAATTGTAAGATCAATATTGGTCGGCGTCCCGTCCTCGCGGATCAGATCCACCAGAGTGACTTCGCCCGTTTCTTCGCGCGCCGTCCAGTTCATTGGCACCGTAAAAGGCGGGTCAGGCGGCGGATCCAGAAAGTTCGGCTGAAGATCGACACCAACCACGGGTGGCCGTTCGTTGTCGACCACGTCAACCACGACATCATTGATCAAGGTACCGACTGGGTAATCGGTCGTGCCGGAGACGATTGCGTGCTTGATGGTGCTGGTGTGCGGACCCTCACCTACGGAATCGTCCTTCGCGCGGACAGTGATCGTCTGCGACGTCGTGTCACTGCGCGTAAAGGTTACCGAAGATGCAAAGCTGACACCGTCGATACTGACTTCGGACTGGTCATCGGCGGTGACCGACATTTCAACCGTGCCCCCGGGTGCAGTATTGAGTGAAAGGTCGTACGTATCGGTCGCGGGTGCATAAAGTCCGAGTTCTCCGACGACAACGCTGTCGGTCACACTGACGCCAATTGCCGTGGGATCTGCGGCAATGGGAAAACTAACATCGGAGACATCAAAGAAAATATTTCCGACACCGGCGATTTTGATCCGAGCTTCCGGAGCATTGATATTGGGTAAGGCAAGCGAATGCATACCGTCGGCGTTATCAGTGACGTCCAGCGAAAACGGAAAGGTCATGCCGCCGTCGACCGAGAGCCGGATGTCGACCATGCTTGTCGCGATGGCACCGCCTGAGGTGCCGGCTTCGTTCCAGGTGATGTTCTGCGTCGATCCTCCCATCAATGTTGCCGCAGTATTGGGGCTGGTTATCGCGAAGGGTACGCCGGTGTCGACGACCGTGACGAGCACGTCGTCCATGTTGATGCCGCCCAATCCATCACGCACCATGGCCCGGAAATTCAGGTCTCGCGCGACCGAGGGCAAATATTCGCCCTTGGTGGTCGTGCCACCGAGCAGGTCACTGAGTTGCGGGAACGTCCGAGTGAAGCCGCCGTTCTGTGCAGGGGCGGGAGGAAAGGAACGAAACAGCGCGCTCAATCCGTTATCGCCCGGGAACGGGTCCACGGTTTGCGCAGGACCCGTGTCCAATTGTTCGATCGTGTAAACCAATGAATCACCGTCGGCGTCCGACCCGGTGACCGTGATCTCGAAAGCTGTGTCGGCGGGAATCGTGTAGTCGAGGCCCGCGTCCACGACCGGAGGTGTTGTGCCGGCTGTGCGGACGCCAACGCCGGCCGTATCGAGCGATTCGAGGTGGGGAACGATCTCCGCCAGGCTGCCAGCATGAAAGTACTCATCCGCGGGCCCGTTTTGAATGTTGTCGCCCACGGGAGGTTCCACAAATGTGGCCGGGCAAATCCCGGCATACGACATGATGGTCGTTCCGCTACCCGGCTCATAAGCCGTCGGCCCGTTCCGTTCGCTGCAAAAACCTTGCACGCCGTTGAACGAGTGGTTTGCATTGAGATGATGCCCGACTTCGTGCACGACAATATCGAGCAGCCGTACGGTGTCCGGTCCACTCGCGCTGCTGATACCCGATGCCGCCTTGCCCTTGATGCCGTCAACACCGGCGCCGCCAAGGGTGGCGCGGCCACCGGAAAACGTCCCGAACACGTGACCGATGTCGTAACCGCTCGCTGTGAGCACAGAGTCCAACAACGCTTGATTCTCATCCAGTGCCGGGGATGGATCTGCGCCCGCCGCGCTGAATGGATCGGGGCTGTTGCCCGGTCCATAAATGAGGTCGAAGCGGTCCAGCAAGTCGAGATGGACATTCAACTCGGAATTCAAGATGACGTTCATTGAGTCGACCAGCGACACGATTTCAGCTTGCGCCTGCGCGCGACTTCCATGGAACGCCGTGTACTCTTCGGTCGCCGCGACGGCAAACCGGTACGTGCGCAACTCGCTGCCGTTGACGGCAAGAAGCAACCGCGGTTCGAGCGTCTCGTTGACAAGCATTCGGAAGCGTTCTCGCCGCCGGCCACTCTTATTTCGCGTACTCCGTGAACGACCCGACCGTGACTTCGCGAACATCGTGATTCTCCCAGGTTGCAACTCAAGTTCGTCTGCCGGGGGGCAGCCTTGAAGCAGGTGGGATCGCGCGCCCGAAAACGCGTGGTTCAATCTCGTTTGATTGAAGGTCGAAGCCGAAGACCCCCCCTATCCTCCTCAGTTAGCGCATCGTACCGTATTGGGAAGGCCAATACGCAAAAAGCGCACTCCACCACAACAAAACCCGACGTTCGGATTCAGGGTGATCGAGCGTCGTCGCGGGCTTGGCTGTCGCGAACGTTCCGCCGTGCGAAGTACGTGTTCATTCAAACACGTATCTGTGCACCCGATTGAAATTCAAACATGTTTCGGTAATGGCCACGATTGAGACATAAGGCCTAACGATGTCGCCACCAAACCGGAGAGGCTTCTGGTGCAAGGGCGGGATCGGAACCGACGCGCCTGTGCG
>JAHELS010000120.1 GCA_024644085.1 Rhodopirellula sp. | reverse complement strand
GACGCGCATCAGTTCGCGAAACTGTTCCTCTGTGCGACCCATTGTGAATTCGCCTGGGGGAATCAGTGTCAGCTTCATGCCGAGCGAATTGGTGTGAACAACCGGCCGATCAATGTGACTGGCCCATTTTTGTTGGAACGTGCGCGCTTTTTCAGCGTCGAAAGGTGCGGTAGCAAGCGGCGGCCTTTCGGCGGCAGACGCCGTAGTGATGACGGCGACTTTTGCCAACAGCGCCAAAGCAATCGGGATTGACCGGATAAGTCTCATGAAATGTGCCGACTTGCGGGTAGAACGGCGGCTAACTCCGTAAGCATAATACTGCCGGAAAACAGGCCATCGATCGGATAGCATGCTCAACTAGTTATTTGTCTCTTGGGCCGTGGGTTGCGTTTCCGGTTCGACGCTCTTTACGCAGCGAAAACTGACACCCGCGGCGGCGTCAGCTAATGGAGGACGCGCGTGACGCTTTGTGCAGGTGAAGTATTCGGCGCGGTTCGCCTTGCACCAGCCTTTGAACATGACGCGGTACTTGTACCACGTATCGGGTTGGAATGCCTGTTTGGCACCGGTAGGGTCAACCGCCACACCGCCGGCCGGCGCCTTCTTATAGGAAACGTGATCGAAGTAGTCAGAACACCACTCGGCTGAGTTGCCCGCCAGTTGAAACACGCCTTCAGGAGTAGCGCCTTCGGGAAAATAATCAACCGGAACAGGATGTCGGAATTGGATCGGAAAATCCAAACGGGTTTGATCCGGTGGCTCGTTACCCCATGGATACTTCCGTCCTGCCTTGCCGCCCGCCGCATATTCCCACTCAGCTTCGGTCGGCAACCGCTTCCCAGACCAGACCGCGTAGCCTTTGGCCTGAAACCAATTCACAAGTACGACCGGATGCCTTGCCAGCGAAAGGTCGGCGGGTACGAACTTACCGGCGCTCTGCCCTTCGACGGCCTTGGTAATCCGCGCGTTCCACGGTGTCCAGTAGCCGGCGTTACCATCATTGAGAAACCTGCAGTAGTCCTCGTTGGTGACCTTGTATTTGTCGATGTAGAACGAGGAGAGACGGACGCGATATCTGTCGCCACGCGATGGTTTCTGGTTGTCGCTCAGGCCACCGCCAGTCGAGTCCCAAAACTCCCCCGTTCGTGTGAACTCGCCTGCTTGTAGCAAAACCATTTCATCCACGCCGATTTTCTTGCCTTCGTCGCCGCGGACGGGAATCATGTCTGGCTCGACTCCGTTCTCCATGAGCTTGGTTGCCACTCGTTGCCTGATCTGAAGGGCTTCCGACGGATTGGTAGTCAACATTCGGATTTGCTTGACTGATTTCTCATCCTCGACCCACAGCCTTAAGCCCACGATGTCTACAAACAAATTGTCGAAAATCTCCGAGCGATTTGTGATGTCGACCTCAACTCGCGCCGCACCGGGACCCGACGCCGCGCGAAGTATCAAGACTTGATGCTCAGGATCATGTACGGATTCTGGCTCACTCGGATGAATCAATTGTGACGAAGCGATCAGCAACGCAATTGGCAACAGTGATGTAAGAATCTGGATTTGCTGCGGATAGAGCGCAAATCGTAGTTTCATTTCGAGTGCTTTCACGAGTTGGCGGAAACAAGGTCGCTCCACGTTAACGACAGTTTGGAAGGCAGCAAACATGATGCCAGAGAGAACTGTAGAAGTTTTCTCGCAGTTTCAAACTTGGGGGCGTGACCGATCCCACTCTCATGTGTGCAAATCTGCACGCTGTTGATCAGCTTTCATTCCGTGCTTGATCCGGAAGCCGCCAATCTCGCTTGCGGTACGGGACGTGCTGCGAGCTGAAACTGTTCCGCAGGGCGATCACAGACGTCGGTGCATTTGCACGTGCGCAATCTGAAACGATGAAGTAGTCAACGTCCAAGTAGCGTGTTTCCTTTGCTGACATACTGATACGTGAGGGGATTCATCCCGAGGCTCGACGACAACCGTATACACCAGGATGGGGTGTCGTTGGAGTTGTCGAGATACTGGGTGACGATGTGTCGTCAGTCCAGGTCGGCGACGTTGTCGCAGCGATGCCAAACGTCGGTGGCTATGTCGAGTACATTTGCCTGGCGGAAACAGACTTGTGAGGGGACTCACTCGTCTGTCTGGTTTGTGCGAGAGCGAAGATGACTGACGAAAACACGTTTCGGTTTTTGCTGATTGGAATCTCGATGATCCAAATTGCGATCAGTGTTCGTTACGTGCGAATGGCCGGGGCTGGGTCGACGATCTTTGGGCATCGAGAGGAGGGTCTTCTCTTTGCGTCAGGCAGCGCTGTCTTCTATCTCGCTTACCTGGTGTCCGTTTTGGCTTACTTCATTCATCCGGCGAGCATGGCGTGGTCAGCGGTCGCATCGCCGGCCTGGTTGCGATGGATTGGGATAGCACCGCTGTTGATCGGTGCTTACTTGCTGGTGTCGGGATTGCATCACCTCGGCACGAATCTCACGATCAGCATCAGCACAAAAGATGAGCATTCGTTGATCACGACTGGCCCCTTTCGGTGGGTCAGGCATCCGCTTTACGCCGGCGGCATGATCGAAACGGTGGGGTTGTGTCTGCTGATATCCAACTGGTTTGTTTTCCTGAGTGCCTTCTTGTTCAGGACGATGATTGCCATCCGCACGCCGATCGAAGAAAGGGAGTTGATCGAAAAGTTCGGTGACGAATACCGGCGATACAGATAACGCGTGGGACGCTTTCTGCCTCGCTTTTCACGGTGATTTCCAGGGAACGCCGCGCAAGACAGATTGGATTTGGCGAGAACCTATTAAACTTCGGGATCGTGAACAACCAAAAAGAAACAGAATCGAAACCCCGGCGCGGTGGATGGCGCTGGATCCGCTTCGCTGCCTCAATCCTTGTCAGTTATCTTGTCATTGTACTGATGTTCGCTTCCTTTCAACGCTCGCTGATTTACTTCCCCGCCCGTGAGGCGAAGATCGAACCAGACGACGCCGGTTTGCCGCGCGGGCAGGTGCACACGATTACGGTGCGCACCGAAGACGGAATCGAACTGCGCGGCTGGCATGTGCTGGCAGATGGACGAACCGCCGAGAATCTCGAAGAGTGCGATCGTGAATTGGCATCGGGGCGTCGACTGGTGCTGTATTTTTCGGGCAATGGGGCGAATCGTCGGTATCGGAGTTCCGAGTTCGGCATACTGACCCGACTCGGTATGGACGTCTTCATCTTCGACTACCGCGGCTACGGAGATAATCCCGGGTCGCCAAATGAAAGTTCGCTAAGGGCTGATGCACACGCGATCTGGAACTACGCGACACAGACCCGCCGCGTGTCACACGAGCGGATCATCCTTTACGGAGAATCGCTGGGTGGCACCATCGCAGTTGGATTGGCCGCCGATCAAAGTGAGGCGGGCTCTGCGCCGGGTGGAGTGATCCTGCGCTCTTCCTTTTCGTCGCTGGTCGACGCCGGGGCTTATCACTACCCGTGGCTGCCGGTGAGATCGGCTCTTGTGGATCGATTTCCAGCGGCGGATCGCATTCCAAAAGTGACATGCCCGATTCTGCAAATTCACGGAACGAGTGACACGATCATGCCGATTGCCCTCGGACGCCGACTGTTCGCCGCAGCACCGGACCAATCGTCATCCGGGATCGCAAAAGAGTTCGTTGAATTGTCGGGGGCCGGTCACAACGATCTGACGCTCGTGGCGGCGGACGAACTGCGAGAGGCGATTCAAACGTACCTGTACAGATTGGATGTACCACAATGAAAGTGAGGCATTCGCGCTAATCAAATACGGTCTGCTCGCGGACATTCGCTTCGAGTGCCGCCAGTGCCTTTTCCACCAGGCGTCGGCGCAGCGCTCGTTCCTCGTCGGGTGATTTCTTCGGATCGCCCAGTGGATGGGGGATCGCGACACTGGGCACGATTCGATTTGCCCCAACCGTCTTCGAGATCGGCACGATCGAACAGACGTGCACCGTCGGCAAGCCGGCACGCTCCAGTTCCTTGGTCATCGTTGCCCCGCAACGAGTACAGGTTCCTCAGGTCGACGTGAGAATCACTGCTTGCACGCCTTCGTTGACCAGGGATGCCGCAATCTCCTGGCCGAAACGGACGGCCTGTCGTACTGAGGTCGCATTGCCGACCGTTGCGTGATAAGTGCCGTGCAAACGGCCGATTTTTCCCTCGCTTTCCAGCTCTCGCAGCGCATCGAGCGGCAGCACGCGATTTGGGTCCTGATTGGCATAGGTGGCGTCGTATCCGCCATGGACACTCTGGTGAGTCTCGGACGTCAACCGATCGAGTCCCTCGAGCGAGTAGGCACCGAACCTGCTCGCGCTGGCCGACTCGATCCGGTCCGGGTTTCCACGCGGCACGATGCCTCCCGAGGTTACCAGCGCGATGTTCGCGGTCCGAACGTTCTCGACGGCCGGCGCGGGTGTGACTCGGTCAAACACCGGCATCTCGTATTCCGTCTCAAACGCCTTGCCGGCGAGTTTATTCATCAGCATTTCAATTGCGCGGTTGGCCCCGTTGTCCTGCGCGAAATAATTCTGTCTCAGGCCGCGTGGGATCGTATTGTCTTCGGCCGGCACGATGGCTTCACCGCGCAACAGCTTCATCCCGATGCGCAGCATGTCGTTGACGGCATCCTGCATTCCCAGCACGCTGTCGGCGGCGCGCACAATCGTGAGCTCGCGGCGATAGTTCTCGACGGCGGGATTCTCGGGATACAGAGCCGTCACGGCAGGAATCCCAAGTTGCTCCTGTACTGCCTGGCAAACCGCTCCGCAGGCCATGCCGTAGCGGCCGGCATTGAAGGCGGGTCCTGCGATCAACAAGGTGGGTCGACCGCCGGTATCCAACTCAACATGCTGGTTGATCAACGCGATGATCTTGTCCGCACCTTCGGCCAGGTTCTCGGCCATGTAGTTGTCGCCTGCGGTGAGCGTCGCGACTAGCTCGATTTCGGGCGCCCAGCGCTGAATCAGCTGGCCCGGTCCCCTGGGACCATCGAACCACTTTGGCAATACGCTCGCTTCTTCTTCGCCGCCGATGCCGGCAAAGAACTGGTTCACGTAATGAATGACTCTGATCTTAGCGGCCATCGTCACAATCCTCGGCAACTGAGTCTGCTAAGGCCGAGCTGGTTGGTCGAGCCGACGATCGCCTGCAACTCGACTTCCATCGAACCGTCATCACGCACGCTGTGCGGATAGCCTCCGGCAAGCCTCGACACATCGGGAAGCGGACCGATGACGGTCCGCATAGGCGGTAACAGAATCCGCTCGTTGGCGTTTCCGACCGAGACGAGCGCGTCCGCCTCCGACGTCGTGTCGGCCAGCGACTGTGAGTCACCGTCCGGCCCGGCATACTCGTCCGTGATGGCAACCGATTGAATACCGGCCGCCTCCAAACCCCGAACAATCATCATCAGATCGGCATCAGGATTTCCAAAACCCTCCTTGGAAATCACCGCGCCATCGGCCTTGAGTTCACGTACCAGTTCTACGGTTCGCATTGCCGAATGCTGTTTCTCGGCAAGCCTCGTTGGTTCGTTGGTGATAACCACGCCGGCGAAATTCCAGCGAGTGCCATGACCTTCGAGCAGTTGGGTGATCACCGGGTTGTTTTGATGGTGATAAGTCGTGGTCTTGTCGCAAGCGCTGACACAGTTGCCCGAGACGATGCCGCCATCGATCACGACACGAGGATCCACCGAAACGGGTAGCGCGTCTTTCGCATTGCGACCCAGCACGTACGTGTCGTGCAGCAAGCCCTGGCTCAACACCATGTCCACGTACGCGATCCGCGGCAGATCCGAAGCGATCGACTTTTCGTTCCACAATATCTCGCGCGTCCGATCCGCCGTGCCTTCGGCGGTGATTGCGGCCAGGGATTCGGCCACTCGCAAGCCAGCCGACCTCACGGATGCCTCGTGGTCGTGCGGAGCCGTGCCATTAACCGCCTTGATCTCGACGACGACGAGCGCCAATTGCGAAAACGGTGTGTAATTCGCACCTTCACCTGACATGTCGATAATCCCTTCCTGGAACGCAACAATCGGCCCGCAGGTGACCACCGCGACGTTGTTGAGAAGATGCGTTGTTCCGCGACCGTGGCTGGTGCCTTCGACCTTCACACGCGGCTGAATCACATCCTTGGTGCAAAGGATGCGAGTGGCCTCACCGGGCAGCGCGAGATGAATTTTCGCGCTGTCGATTCGCGCATCGTTGTGCAATGCATCGATCAATGACTGCTCGTCGATTGTCAGAAGGCCATCTTCCAGGCACGACCGTGCTGCGAGGACGACGCGGCGAATGTCGAATTCTCGAACCGCTAAGGCCATGCTATTCCTTGTCCCTCGGGTTAGTTGATCGAGTTACCTGGCATTCTAACAATCACACCCGGGCCCGCCCGACTCGCGGCTGCAACACTGTTGATCTGTTCAACGGTACGGTGGTCGATACCTGGAGCGATCGCCCTGAGTGATCAAGCGAAACGCGAATGGTTCGGATCTGTGCGATAACGCACGGAGTCGGTGGTGGAGTAACAGCCCATCAAATCTTTTGCCGCGGTCGGCTACAAGTTGTGCGCGTGTACTCCGACATCAGCGTCTCGTGGAAAGAATCTGGCATAGCATTTGCCCTGAATCCCTTCCATGATCCGCATGCGGTTTCATGGGCGAGGTGGACACGGCACAAGGACGGCCAGCCGGATTGTCGGCACGGCAGCCCTTGCGAGTGGTTACCGAGCCCAGGACTCGCCGGTCTATGGTGCCGAGCGCCGCGGTGCGGCGGTGATTGCGTTGACTCGCATCGATCAGGATTCCATTGCTTAGCGTGGTGTGATCGAGCGGCCCGACGTGATTCGAAACAAGCATCCATTCCGGGGAGATGATCACATGAACGTGCAAGTGCGAGAGATTGTAATTCTGATGACCGTCACGTTCCTGATGTGGCATCCGGTGGATGCAATCCAGGGCGCCGAACGTGACGAAAAAAAATCGGCATCCAAGGTCGAGCCGACACAAGAGATGGATCGGATTGCACGTTTGACAGTGGCCAACGAGTTGATGCGTCTGCACTGGGAGACGTGGGTTTCCGGCAAAGAGTTGCGAATGATTGCCAAACAGGCTGGCGACGAAATCAATCATCAATTGGAAACGCGATCCAACGCGGAATTCCTGCTACCCGAAGTGAAACCGAGACCAAGACCACTCGATGACTTTGAAAAAAAATCTGTCGAGGACGTTCGCGCCGGGATCGCCGAGGTTTGGCGAGAAGTTCCCGGCGGTACACAGTATGTGCGCGGCATTCGTGCCACGCCGGCGTGCATCCAATGTCACGAGGCAATTGGGTCACCACGCGGGGAACTCGGCGAAGGCGACTTGTTGGGGATCATCAGCCTCAAGTTCAAGCGTTGAACAAGCCGTAATGGTTTGCATCAGCACAAGATGAGTGGACAATCGGACTCATCGACCAATCGGTAAATCTGTGTTTGGCTGATGAACTTTGAGTCGCGATTGATCAGCAACATTTTTGGCGGCCATTGTCTGACGAATTCGAGAATTGCATCGGCCGATGGATTGTCGATCCGGTTTACCTCGGCCGCGACGTTACGTTGCTGAAGCCACGACATGCATTGCTGAGCGGCGTCATCGCAGTCATCGGCCAGCACGAGAACCGAGAGTGGCGGAGCGTTGGACGGGTCCAGACTGCTGGCGAGTTCAAGCGACCGATACGCGGAGGGTGATCCATCGAAGACGGCCACGATGCGATTCTCTTCCAGCGGTCGCTGCGGCAGACTATCGCGAGCAATGACTCGGAGTGAGCGGCCTTGTTGGCCGATGACCAGCAGATCGACATCTCCGGCGGCGGCGAGCGAGGCTTCGGCGATTCTTCCCCGTAAGACGCGGAAAGTCCAGCGAAGATTGAATTGCCTCAGCGTGCGGGCAAAAGCCTGCTGGGCCTCCTCGGCGGCCGCCCGCAGCGCGCGTTCCATGCTCGCCGCCCGCAGTTGATGGGTCGACGCAGACGCAAAGTCGACCTCGCGCGCAAAAGGAAGGGCCGCCAGTCGGACGAGATCTTCATCCTCGACAAACATCCCCTGCAACTCGGCGCTGGTATTCAATGCCAGTCGGATGGCGGCTTCCAGCGCCGCCTGGCCTCGCGCGGAGGTATCGAGGGCGACCATGATGCGTCTGGCTCTCAAGGCGGCGTTTTCTGCTTCGATCATGTCTCACCTCGATCCGGCCTGTCGGCAAACGCCCGCTGCAATTCGGCCAGCTCGCGAAGTCGCCTGTCGACAAGAAAGTTGATCGTGTCCGGCGGATACTCGCCGCGTGCATCCGGCGTCCCGGCTGCCATGCCGGTCAACAGGGTGATGGCATCGTCAACAGTGTCGTAGGTGTAAACGGAGAATTTCCCGCTGGCCGAGGCATCCACGACGTCGGACCGAAGCATCAGGTGTTTCGCGTTGGACGACGGTATCAAGACACCCTGGTCGCTGGTCAACCCGGTAGCGCTGCAGACATCAAAAAACCCCTCGATCTTTTCATTCACGCCGCCGATCGCCTGGGCCTGACCATGCTGGTTCAGCGATCCGGTAATTGCCAGTCCCTGACGGATGGGCACGTCGGCAAGTGTGGAAAGCAAGGCACAGAGTTCGGCCACCGATGCGCTGTCGCCATCGACCATCCCGTATGATTGCTCGAAGACCAGGCTCGCGTGAAGCGACAGCGGGCAGTTTCGGGCGTAGCGTGATGCGAGCAGCGACGACAGGATCAACACGCCCTTGGAATGAACGGCGCCGCCGAGCTCGACTTCGCGCTCGATGTCAACCACTTTGCCGCGGCCCAGTCGCGCCGTCGCGGTGATCCGCGATGGTCGGCCAAATGAGAGGCTGCCCAGGGCGAGCACGGACAACCCGTTGACTTGGCCGACGCGGTGGCCGTCAGTATCGACCAGCAACGTGCCGCGGCGTATTTCGTCCTGTATTTTTTCCCGTACGCGGTCGGCTCGATAGATCTGTTGCTCGATTGCCGTGTGGACATGATTGACGTTGATCGTGTCGCAATTCTCCGCACCCGCGCAGTAATCCGACTCGCGCAGCAGATCCGCGATGCTTCGCATGTGAGTCGAAAGTTTTTCACTGTCACCGACGTGCCGGGCGGCCTGTTCAATCATCAAGGCGACGGCGTCCCGATCCAGGCGTCGCGCATGCTCGCTTTTGGCGAGCGTTGCCAGCAGTTGTGCGTAGAGCTGGCAACTCTCGGGCGTGCGGTCAGTTTCGTCATTGAAATCGGCAGCAACTTTGAACAGTTCGTCAAAGTCGGGATCATATTCCTGCAACAGGTAGTACAAGAGCCGATCGCCAAGCAGGACCACTTTGACTTCAAGCGGAACCGGTTCGGGTTGCAACGACACCGTGCTGACCAGACTCAACGCCGCACCGAGTGACTCGATCTGGATCTTGCCTGAACGCAGCGCTCGCTTGAGTGCTTCCCAGGAGAACGGCTGCAACAGAACATCACGCGCCTGCACGACCAGGTAGCCACCGTTGGCTCGGTGAAGTGCGCCAGCCTTGATCAGCGAAAAATCGGTAATCAGCGAACCCATATGGCTCTGGTGTTCGATGCGGCCGATCAGGTTGTGGTGGTAAGGGTGGTCTTCGTAAATGACCGGCGCGCCGCGGGTGTCACTGTTGTCGACCAGCAGGTTGACGAGGTATTGGCCCATCGACGGCCCACGCTGTTCGGCGAGGAAGATTGCCGGAATCTCTTCGCCGGGAGAACGGAAATCATCGGCGTGCTCGATCACGTCCTGTTCCACGGCATCCAGGTGGGAAACCGCGTCGGGGAACTCGGCGTACTTCTGTCGCAATGGTGAAATCAGGTGTTCGATGGCGAATCGCGTCGCTTCTCGATTGAGTTCCTTGACTTTCTCGCGAACAGATTTCTTGATCTGCGGGACTTTCTGGGCGATCAACTGCAGCTTGGGTTGCAGGTTCTCGACCGCGTCTTGAATTGACTTCTTTTCTTCCTCGGAAAGTTGCTGAAATTCTTCGGGACCGATCACCTTGCCATCACGGACCGGTGCGAGGGCGACGCCGGTGGGCGTGCGGATGATCTCCAGGCCGTGTTCGCGTGCTTCTTCGGCGAGTTCTTCCAGAGACTTTTCGTGCTCCTCGTGGAACTCCTGCTGCGTCTGCTCGATCTTTCGGACGTGCGATTCTGCGTCCAGTGCCGCAGGGATTGCGGAAAGCAGATCATCGACGAGCTGCGACATGTCTTCTTCGAGCTGACGACCTCGACCCGCGGGAAGTCGCAGCAACCCGGGGCAGTCTTCGTTCTGGAAATCATTAACGTAGCACCAGTCCGAAGGTGTCGGTTCATCCTTTGCGCGCTGCTCAAGATAGTTGTGGATGACAGTCCGTTTACCTGAGCCGGGTGGTCCCAGGACGTACAGGTTGTACCCGTCGCGACGCATGCCGATCCCGAACTCGATGGCACTCTCAGCACGCGCCTGGCCAAGAAGTCCTTCCAGCTCCGGCAGGTTCTCGGTGGTTTGAAAATCGAACTGGGCGGGATCGCATCGCCAGCGGAGTTGGTCGGGCGTCAACCTGCAAGATGCGCCTTGGCTTTCTTGCATTTTTCTCCTCAACTCGGGTGATTAGCCAACGTTGCCTTCCATGTGCAACTGAATGAGTCGGTTCATTTCGACGGCATACTCCATCGGCAATTCCCGGACGAGCGGCTCGATGAAACCATTGACGATCATGGTGTTCGCCTCGGATTCCGTTAATCCGCGACATTTCAAATAGAAAAGCTGTTCGTCGTTGACTCGCGAAACGGAAGCTTCGTGACCGACCGAGACATCCTGGGCCGCGACTTCGATCACCGGATAGGTATCGCTGCGGCTTTGCGAGTCGAGGATCAACGCGTCGCAAACGACGTTGGAACGCGAACCGTCCGCGCCCGGGTCGACATGAACCAGCCCCCGATAGCTCGATCGCCCGCCGTTGCGGGAAATCGATTTCGAAACAATGTGGCTGGTCGTATCGGGTGCCGAGTGAATCGCCTTCGCGCCTGCATCGAGGTACTGGCCGGCCGAAGCAATCGCGATGGAAAGGGTTTCGGTGTGTGCCCCCCTGCCGACGAGATGGACCGACGGATACTTCATCGTCAAACGACTACCGAGATTCCCGTCGACCCATTCCATCACGGATGCTTCGTGGGCCACGGCTCGTTTGGTGACGAGATTGTAAATGTTGTTGGCCCAGTTCTGGATGGTCGTGTAGCGGCATCTGGCATGGGACTTGACGATGATCTCGACGACCGCCGCGTGCAAACTTTCGGTCGAATAGCGGGGTGCCGTGCAGCCCTCGACGTACTGCAAACGGGCTCCTTCATCCACGATGATCAATGTCCGCTCGAACTGTCCCATCTGCTCCGCGTTGATGCGAAAATAGGCCTGCAAGGGAAAGTCGACGGTGACGCCCGGCGGGACATAGATGAACGACCCGCCCGACCAGACCGCCGAATTGAGCGCTGCGAATTTGTGTTCCTCCGCCAGCACGACCTGGCCGAAGTACTCGCGAAACAGATCGGGATGGTCCCGTAGCGCGGAATCGGTATCGCAGAAGATGACTCCCTGTTCTTCCAGATCTTGTTGCAGCGACCCGTACACAACCTCGCTTTCGTACTGCGCTTTGACACCGGCAAGGAACTTCTTTTCGGCTTCGGGAATCCCCAGTCGGTCAAAGGTATCGCGGATCTCCTCGGGAACGTCTTCCCAACGATGCGCCTGTGACTCCGACGGTTTGATGTAGTAACAGAGCTCCTGGTAATCGATCTCGATTCGGCCACCCCAAGTTGGAGTCGGCATCGATTTAAAGAGCTCGAAACTTCGCAGACGATACTCACGCATCCAGCCCGGTTCGCCCTTCATCTCCGAGATCTGTTCGATCCTCTTTCGGTCGAGCCCCTTGTGGGCTCGAAAGACGTAATGTTCCGGCGCATGAAAACCGTACTTTTCAATGACGCCGAGATCGGACTGTTCAGGCTCGGACGAATCAACCATGCCGCCTGCCTCTTTGGTCAGGTTCAGGTTTTTTTCGATTCCCGGCTAACGCTGTCTTGCGTTTCTTCGAGCTCGGGATGTTTTGCTTCGTACTGGTCATAAAGTAACGACGGGCAGACTTCTTCTTTCTGGCACTTGTTGCAAACCAGGTGCACCATGTCGCGGCTCGAGAAACGGAGATCGTTCTCTTCGCAGACTTCAATCAGGTGCCGTAAGTGAGTGCAGGTCATGTTTTCCTTTCAATAAATGGAAGCCAGGATGATTCATGGTAACGGTTTTTCACGGAGATGAGCTGTCCTCACGTGCCATTTTCACCGTTTGTCAGTTCGACTTGTCGTTGAAGCGGGCCACCACAAACGAGATGTCGTGATCCAGTGGGTGGTCGCCGCCCAGTTGATAAAGTTTTTGGAATAGCATTTCCACCATGACCTGCGCCGGCGTTTCACGGTCCTCGGCAATGCTCTTGACGAGGTTTTCCAATGTCACACGGTCGCCGCCCGTGGAGCGAAAATCGGCCAGCGGTCGAGATGCGAGCACCAGGATATCGCCCGGATCGACGTTGATCGATTTCGCTTCCGGCATCTTCACGTCGCTTTCCTGGCAGATCGGAGGGGCCGAAGACCGCAGTTGATGTTTGACCTTTGCACGGCTTTCGAGCAACAAACCCTGGCCGTCGCCAGCGACATATTGAATCGATCGTTTTTCGGGATCCACTCGAGTGAATGCCATATTGATTCTTTCGCCCAATTGCAGGTCGCGCGTGATGACCTCCGCAGCACGCGAGCAAATGTATCCCACGTCGCCGTGCGTCAGGACGAGTGATCTTATCACCGCCCGGGCTTCGACCATCTTCATTACCGCTCGCAAACCAGGTGCAGCCACACTGCCGACTGCGATACCAACGCTGTCGCCTGGCATCGGCAGGTAATCAAAGAAGTCACCGTCCATGGTGTGCGCGATTTCACATCGTCCATGCAGGTCGACGCCAGCGATCTTCGGCGATTCCGTCGGCAACAGGTCTTTCTGAATGGCACGCGCGACATACTGTCGGTGCGAATCGTTCGATGTAGCAGCGGAGGTTTTTTCGCTTGCCCACTTGTGGCGCTCGAGCGTGAACTGAATCGCACGCGTCAGGGAGTCGGAATTGAAACGCCATTTCACGAGGTAGTCCTGGGCGCCGCTGCGAATCGCGGTCACCGAAAGCGTTTCGTCGGCTTCGCCGGTCAAAACGATGATGGGAACATTTGAGTCGAGTTCGCGGACGCTGCGGAGTGTATCGAGTCCGGCGGAGTCGTCCAGGTTGAGGTCGAGAAGAACGACATCAATGCCTCCCTGCTTGATCCTTTCCCGGGCCGAGGCCAACGTCGAATTGATATCGAGTGAGTAGGGCCCGCCAATTCCTTTCTCGAGCAGTTTGGGCACCAGCAACTTTGCGGTCGGACTGTCTTCTACAAGTAAAACCGAGACCGGACCGATCTTCGCCGCATCACGCGGTTCTGCGTAGTTGAGGGTCTCCTCCTGAGAGCAACCAATTTGGCGAACGATCTCGAGCAACTCGACCGCCCGAACCGGTTTGGTCATGAAGTCGTCCATCCCGGCTTCCATACAGGGACCGCGTTCTTCGCTGGCGGTCAGCGCCACGATCGGTAAGCGTCGTCCAGTCGCCTCCTCCGATTGGCGGATCAATCGCGTGGCGGTCAGGCCGTCCATTTCGGGCATTTGGACATCCATCAACACGAAGTCGAACGTTTCGGCTTCGATCATCGCGACCGCCTCGCGACCGTTGTTGGCCAAACGAACCGTGTGACCGGCGTTGATCAGAATCGCGCGTACCAACGTTTGATTGACAACGCTGTCTTCAACGACCAACACGCTCAACGACATTCTCCGGTGACCCTTTCGTGGTGGTAGCACGTCAAGTGATATCGGCGACGTGGGATCTTGCGTCGCAGCGGGCGTCCGTCTAACCGCCACTTCGCGTCCCCTGTTAAGTCGCGGAATGCCGCACTATTAACAGAGATGCCAAATGGGCGGGAATGTGTCGCGGTTTCATGCGCGACCAGCCACAAAGGAGTAAAATACCGACATCAAGGGCGCCAGTGGGGGGCTGATCACCCTGTTCGGTGGATTTTATGACCAATGATGTGACCTCCAGATCCGACCACCCTCACCCAAAATGGCGTCGCTTGTTCGTCCGGGCTCAGTCGGGCTGCACCGAGTCACTCGGCACACTGCTGGAGGATCACCGCACCTACCTCGGGCTGATCGCTCGCGTGCGGCTGGAACAGGATCTGCAATCCAAGTGCTCACCTTCGGACGTCGTCCAGGAAACGTTTGTTCGGGCACATCAATTCTTCGACGACTTTGCTGGTGCCAGCCAGCCAGAATTCACTGCCTGGTTGCGCAAGATCCTGGCATCGCAGATTGCAACGCAGATACGCCATTACAGCACCCGGCGGCGGGACGTACACCTGGAGCGCCGCATCGATCTCGATCTCAAGCAATCGTCGCTCTTGCTCAACGGCATGCTGGCTGATGCCGGAGCGAGTCCAAGTCGAAGCGCCGAGGACCTGGAACAAACTGTATTGTTGGCTGACGCGCTGACTTCGCTGCCCGGTGACTATCGTGAAGTGATCGTGCTTCGTCATTTGCAGGGCTACCGGTTTGCGGAGATTGCCGAAAAAATGAACCGCAGTGTGGACACCGTCAAAGCGATCTGGCGGCGGGCGATCGGTCAATTGCGCGACCAGTTTTCCGATGAGGCGATGTGATGCGGTCGGAACAGGAATCGGCGGAAAAAACCGATGAGGCAAAGACGATTTCTGTCTCGAATGATTCCAGCGCGGGCGACGAGAACCCTCACATCACGGCCGTCCTGGAATTGTTCCAGGAAGAATTGGACTCCGGGAGAGAAGTCGATCGTGAAGAGTTTCTCAGCCGTTTTCCGGAGATTGCCGAAGAGCTTGCTCCCTACCTTGAAAGCTTGCAGCGTCTCAACGGCCTGACGTCGCAGTTGGTGCGGTCGTCCGATCTGGCTCCCGCCGACCAGGATTTGCTTCGCAGTCATGCCACGCTCGGAGAATTTCGTCTGGTTCGCCCGATCAACCACGGCGGCATGGGTGTGGTTTACGAGGCTGAGCAGGCATCGCTGAACCGGATCGTGGCGGTGAAAGTGTTGCCGTTTGCCGCGACGCTCGATCACCGGCGGCTGGAGTGGTTTCGCAAGGAGGCGCGCGCCGCGGCGACGCTGGACCACCCGAACATTGTCCCGGTCTACTTCATTGGCCAGGATCGTGGAGTCCACTATTACGCGATGAAGCTGGTTGATGGTCGTAACCTCGCCGAAGTGATCGATTACGTAGTCAGGAAAGATTCGCAAAGTGAGTCGGACAGCAACGTCACGGTGTCGCTCGCGGAGGACCCCTACGCCGAGTCGCTCGCTGCGCAGTATCGCAACTCGAGGCGCGAGTTCTTCGTCGTCGTGACGGGAATCGGTTTTCAGATCGCCGAGGCCCTCGAATATGCTCACCAGATCGGCGTGGTTCACCGTGACATCAAGCCGGCCAACCTGCTGGTCGATCCGAAGGGCAAGGTCTGGATCACTGATTTCGGCGTGGCACAGCTGCGCACCACTGCCCAACTGACGTCCGCGCATGGTGCGGTGGGGACGCCGCGTTATGCGAGTCCCGAGCAACTCAGCGGGGGCCGGGACGTGGACGGTCGCGCGGACATCTATTCGCTTGGCGTGACCCTGTACGAACTGGCCACGCTGACACCCACTTTCATTGACGACGATCCCACGGCGCTGCTCAAGGCGATCGCCGAACGGGAGCCAATTCGCCCGCGCAAGATCGATTCGACCATCCCGCGTGATCTCGAGAGCGTGATTCTCAAGGCGATGTCGAAGAATCCCCGCCATCGTTACCAGACAGCTCTCGAATTTGCGGTGGATCTCCAACGTTTCCTGCGGAACGAACCGGTCCAGGCAAGACAACCGACGTCCATAGGTCGCTCGCTGCGCTGGATCGCCAGGAACCGCGCCGCCAGTCTGATGTTGGCGACGGTCTTCTGTCTGACCATTTTGTTGATTACGCAGTTGATCGTTTCCTCCATCCGCCGCGAACGGGACATCGATTCCCTGGCGAGGGCAAACGTCGCGCTCGACCATGCTTTGATCGTTGCCGGCGAGCAGGCCTTGCGCGCCCAGGACAAGGAACAGCAGGCTCATCGCGCGTACTTGGCCTCCGCCATGGCCAATCTGTTCCGCGTCGCCGACAAGAACGAATCCGGGCAAGTCCGTCGGCGACTCTCGCAGATCGCATCTCGCATGGGCGATGGCGATCCGGAGGATTTCCTGTGGCGTTATCTCAGCGCCTCATGCGACGACGTGGCGACATGGAAGGCGCATGAACATGAAATCCTTTCTACGGCACGGGCGCCGCTGCGAGGCTTGATCGCGACCGGTGACAAGCAGGGGACGATTCACCTGTGGGATCCGCGCGATTGGCAAAAAATTCGCAGCCTTGACTATCCGGGCGAAGTTCAGGATCTGGAGTTTTCACCGGATGAGCAATGGTTGGCGGTTTGCGGCACCGGAGGTTTGATTCGTCTTTACGACACCGTGGATTGGGAACTGCAGCACGAGTGGAAAGCACATCAAAGAAATGTGAAATCGATCGTCTTTTCGTCGGACGGGACAAAATTGATTTCGGGGTCGCGTGACGATGACCTCGCGTTTTGGGATACCGCGTCGCGACAATTGCGGCGTCGAATCGAGGCGGCGCACGATGTCGTCCAGCACATTTCGCTATCGGGCGATAACCGCACGCTGGCCACGGGAGGCGACGGCGGGGAAGCCAAACTCTGGAACGTCGATACCGGAGAATTGAAACATGCGTGGAGAGATCACCACTTGGCGGTGCTTTGCACCGCATTGACTCATGACGGCGCCGTTGTGGCCGGCGGCGGGTATGACTCGCACGTCTGCCTCTGGAACGGGATCAATGGAGAAAAGCTGTCGACGATTTCGCTCGGAAACCAGGCTTGGTGTATGAGGTTTATCCAGAATGATTCGAAACTGGTGATTGGCACCAGCGCCGGGGAAATTGTCGTTGTTGAGGTGCACGATCCCCGGTCTCCGCGGGTGGTCGGGCGTGCGAAAGTGCACGGCGGATCGATCATTCGCTCAATCGAGATTCTTGGCGAATCAAACGCGGCGCTGACAGTATCAGACGACCATCAAATTGGTTTGACCGAGGGGTTCTTGAAAGAGCCGGAATCCCGACATCGACTCGCCAGTTGGGGACGCGTCGTCCGTTTCGCACCTGGCGGGAAACGCTTTGCAGTAGCGCAGATTGATGGGCTGGTCACGGAGCTGGATCGAGACGGAAAGGTCTTGCGTTCCGATGTCCATCGAACCCAACCATTTCAATCGCCCCGAATCGCCTACGGAGTTGATGGCGTTCTTCGATCGATGGTCATTGACAATGCGTTGATCAAACTGTTTGCGCTGTCTCCATCGGGAGATGTTGAGCGTTACGAGATTCGCCACGACAAGCCGATTGTCGGTTTGTATCTCTCGAACGATGCGGAGGTTGCCCTGAGCATCGATCGAGACAACCTCGCCTGCCTTTGGAGCATTGCAGACCTCGGGAAAGTCGCTGAGTTTTCGGCACCCCTCTACGTCAATGCGGCCTCCTTTTCGCCCGACGGAAACACGCTTGCCCTGGCCACCGACCACGGTGAGGTTTTTCTGCGCGAGAAAGGAAGCAGTCAACTTGTTCAGTTGGAGTCACCGACGCCACGGGGGCTATACGCAATTGCTTTCTCGCCCGACGGTCGCTGGCTCGCCGCGACGGGATTTGACGGGAAGACACCGATTTGGGATCCGACGACAGGGGACAAGATCTCGGAATTCTCCATCCACAATCAATGCGTCGATCTGGCGTTTTCATCCAGCGGTGAATATCTTGCGGTGACCAGCCACAAGCTCCATCTGGTGCATGTCGAGACCGCGCAGTTGATCACGACTCTCGGCCCCGATTATGTATCCAAATCGTACGAGTGCGCAGCGTTTTCGCCCGAGGATGATTGCCTGGTGGCCGCCGCGGACCAGCCCGGCGAGTCCATCCTGCACATCTGGGATAGCGTTGTTGGGGATCGCCCGGCATCGGTTCCAGAATTCGACAGCGACCAATAGGTCCGCAACTGTTCCATTTGCCTCACTTCCGCGATGTCAAACCAGTTGCCCGTCGAGGAGTTCTTTTCGCTGCTGCATCGCGGACGCGAGCGAAACACTGTGGGTGACCGCGATCAGGATTGCGCCGGATTGTTTCTGCAGATCGAGTAGCAACGCGGTTATTGAATCCGCTGTCTTGCGATCGAGATTCCCGGTTGGTTCATCGGCGAGAATCAGCGAAGGCTGCATTAGCAGGGAACGCGCGATCGCCACCCGCTCTCGTTCGCCGCCGGAGAGTTCACTCGGCAGGTGCCCGAGCCGATTGCCGAGACCCACCGCCTCGATCAATTCTTCTGCGCGAGCAACGTCCTGTTGGTCGGGTCGGCCGGACGCCAGCGAGGGAACCAGTACGTTTTCGATCACCGTCAATTGCGGCAACAGATGATGATCCTGAAAGACGAATCCGATTTTCTTGTTGCGAAACTTCGCCAATTCATTTTCGCCAAGCTCGAACGGATTGATTCCATCGATTG
>JAHELS010000358.1 GCA_024644085.1 Rhodopirellula sp. | reverse complement strand
GCCAGCCAGGTTGCCCAGACGGGGGAATTCAGCGGATGGTGGACTGACACGATTTCGAACATCCAGCGCGATCGGATCATCACGGCATTTGCGACGGCGGTTGGGATTAACATGACATTTCTGTTGCCCTATTCGATGCTCCGCAAAAACTGGGGTGTCAAACATCGCGGGCTGGCGATTTTTGACCTTTCGATCGGGTTGATTGTCCCCTTCGTGCTTGCCACCGGATGTGTGGTGATCGCAGCGGCAAGTCAGTTCCACGGCAACACGGCGGACGTGATGGCGATGGTCGCCGAGGGCAAGACCGACAACAAAGAAGTTAAAGATTATCACGGCTACCTCGACAAACGTCTGCAGCAGGAGTTTCCCGGTCTTGCGGGAACCGAACTCGAGGCGGCGCGCGAAGGATTACCTGAATCCGACCGTCAACTCGCGGCGATGCTTGCCGGTCGTGACAATCTTTCTCTCGCCGGAACGTTGACGCCGCTGGTAGGTGAAACGGTCGCACAAACACTGTTTGGCATTGGCGTGCTGGGAATGGCGCTTTCGACAATTATCATCCTGATGTTGATCAATGGATTTGCCTTCTGCGAATTGATCGATGTGCCGGCCGAAGGGACAATGCACCGGATCGGCAGCTTCATGCCTGCGATCGGTGTGCTGGGGCCGTTCATCTGGGGTAAAGCGGCACCGGCGCTGGCGGTCCCGACCTCAGTCATCGGCGGTGCGATGCTGCCGATCGCCTACTTGTCGTTTCTGCTGTTGATGAATTCGCGAAAGACGTTGGGCAATTCCATGCCGTCGGGCAGCAAGCGGGTTTTCTGGAATGTACTGATGGTCGTCGCAACCGTGGTGGCCGGTTTTGGTTCCGCCTGGGGCTTGCTCAGCCGGGGCACGATCGGATACGTCGCGCTGGGCGCTCTCGCGGTGATGTTGCTGTTGGGCATCGTCGGGTTTTTGCAGAAGGAATCGGATCATCGAAGTGAATCGACCTGATGCTTCATTCTCTAGTTCTCCGTCAAAGCTAAAACTTGGGGTTTGGAATTGCAGTCGTATCCTCAATTGCAGGATTCCGAGAATTCCAACCCCAAAAACAAGCTTTGACAAAACACAACGTGGACGGACTCATGGGTAAATG
Source organism: Rhodopirellula sp. (assembly GCA_024644085.1). Taxonomy (GTDB): domain Bacteria; phylum Planctomycetota; class Planctomycetia; order Pirellulales; family Pirellulaceae; genus Rubripirellula. The sequence goes on along the minus strand of JAHELS010000358.1, from coordinate 3,512 downwards.
GATCAGCGTTGCGAAGGCTCGCGATCAGTCGGCCGTCGGGCCCGATTGCGAGGTGCGCGGTTGGGTTCGTACCCGTCGCGACAGCAAAGGTGGATTCAGCTTCCTCGAGATCAATGACGGAAGTTGCTTCGGCAATCTGCAAATCGTCGCGCCCGGCGAGCTTTCAAATTACGCCGATGAAGTCCAGAAACTCGGCGCCGGTTGCAGCGTCGTCGTGGTGGGCGAGTTGCAGAAGTCTCCGGCCAAGGGCCAGGCGACCGAATTGCACGCCAGCGAAGTTCGCGTGATTGGATGGGCCGATCCGGAAACCTATCCGCTGCAGAAGAAACGTCACAGTTTCGAGAAACTGCGAGAGTGGGCGCACCTCAGGCCGCGGACCAACACATTTGGCGCCGTTACGCGGGTGCGAAACCAGATCAGCCAGTCCATCCACCAGTTCTTTCACGAGAACGGATTCTTTTACACCAACACGCCGATCATCACGGCGAGTGATTGTGAGGGAGCGGGTGAAATGTTCCGTGTCACCGCACTTGATCTGGAACGGTTGGCCAGCAGCGGGGGGCCGGTTAACTACGAGTACGATTTTTTCGACAAGCCCGCCTTTTTGACCGTGAGCGGACAACTCGAAGCGGAAACCTACGCAACAGCGCTTGGCCGCGTTTATACCTTCGGGCCGACATTTCGGGCTGAGAACAGTAATACCAGCCGGCACCTTGCCGAGTTCTGGATGATTGAACCCGAGGCCGCTTTCTTTGATCTTCGCGACGACATGAAGTTGGCCGAAGATTTCCTCAAGCGTATTTTCTCTGACTGCCTGAATCTGTGTGACGAAGACATGCAGTTTTTCGACCAGCGCATCGAGAAGGGCAAAATCGAACAGCTCCAGGGTGTCATCGAAAAACCGTTTGCCCACATGACCTACACCGAGGCGGTCGATGTGCTGACTTCCTGCGGCGAAAAATTCGAGTACCCGATCGCGTGGGGCACTGACCTGCAAGCCGAACACGAAAAATTCTTGACCGAAAAGCACGTCAACGGGCCACTGATCCTGACGGACTATCCGTCGACGATCAAACCTTTCTACATGCGCGTCAGCGACGATGGAAAGACAGTCGCCGCGATGGACGTGCTGGTGCCGGGTGTTGGCGAGATCATCGGCGGCAGTCAACGCGAAGAACGCCTCGATGTGCTGCAGGCTCGGATGGCTGAGGCGCAATTGGACGAAGCGGAGTATTGGTGGTACCTCGATCTGCGCCGCTTCGGCACCGTGCCGCATGCCGGGTTCGGCCTGGGTCTGGAGCGAGTCGTGCAATATGCCACCGGAATGACAAACATCCGCGACGTCATTCCCTTTCCACGCACCCCTGGCAATGCCGAGTTTTGATGTGGGAAACGCTTCGATGATCGATCCAGGTCAATGAGTGCGGGACGTTTGGCACCGTCACCCACGGGCGCACAGCACCTCGGGAATGCGCGAACGTATCTGCTCGCGTATTGGTCCGCGCGGCGGGCCGGTTCCCGTTTGATTCTGCGGATCGAAGATGTCGATTCGCCACGTATCAAACCATGGGCAACGCAACAGGCGATCGATGATCTGGCTTGGTTGGGAATCGATTGGGACGAAGGCCCCGATGTCGGTGGTCCAAGCTCGCCTTACGTTCAAACCGAACGAATCGATTTTTATCGAGAGGCGCTTGAACGACTCGTTCATGGCAACCGCGTTTTTCCTTGCACCTGTACGCGGAAAGACATCGAAGCAGCCGGATCGGCCCCCCACTTCGCCCACGAAGGGCCCGTCTATCCCGGGACTTGTGCCACTTGGAGCCCGGGTGACGCGCTGCCGGTGGAGGGAACGTTTTGCTGGAGATTCCGGGCCGGATTCGAACGGATCGAGTTTGACGATCTTGTGCTGGGAACACAGTCTTGTGTGCCCGCGGACGATCTCGGCGCATTTCCAGTGACGCAAAAAAATGGGCTCCCCTCGTATCAATTGGCGGTGGTCGTGGACGACGCCATGATGGGAATCAGCGAAGTGGTTCGCGGAAACGATCTGGTGGCCAGCACCTTTCGCCAGATTGAACTTTACAACGCCCTCGGATTTGATGTCCCCCGTTTTGCGCATGTCCCGCTGGTACTTGGATCGGACGGCCGAAGACTCGCCAAACGCCACGGTGACACCCGCTTGAGCCACTATCGCGAGCAGGGTATCTCACCCGACAAGATCGTGGCGTGGGCCGCGCATAGCGCCGGATTACTTGATGCAAGCGTCAACGAAACACTCGCATCTTCGATCGTTGACCGGTTCTCCTGGGAACGACTGCCGCGAGAAGACATCGTGTTAGAAGAAACATGGTCGTAACGGACGACGAATCTTGGCGAGATGTTCGAAGGGCAAGTTGCGATGCTGCGCGAAGACAAGCACGACGGTCGAATCGTAGGCCGGACCGAGCTTTGCGAGTTCCGGCATTGCTTGAGTGATCGCCGGAACTCGCAAAGCTTGGTCCGTCAATGATGTTTTGACGGGTACATTTCCGACTTGAATCGGAAAAATAATTCATCACGCGATCCAACCGCAACTGGCGTGTCGCGCTGTGATGAGCCCGCAAGAAGTGGCGATGTCCAGTCAGGAAATGTTTCCTTGCGTCCAGCTCCCATCGACAAGCCGCCACGTCTGGCTTGTTAAATTCCCGTCTCGCAAAAGGGCGGGAAGGCGATCGGCACGAACGTTGTCGTAGCTCGTCAACTTGCCAAAGCGAAGCAGCGATGCCGGCACACCGACGGCGGTAAACCCGGGATGCCCTGTGGCCGGGTACGGACCGCCGTGGTTCATCGCAGCGCTGACGGCCACACCCGTTGGCATCTTGTCATTGAGCAGTCGGCCGACCCGCGGCGCCAATTCAAAAGCGATTGCGCGGTACGATTCTTCGTCACTGCCATCGGTCGCGCTGTAAATGCATCCGGTCAGGTTTCCTTCGAGCATTCCGATTGCACGGCAAAGTTGATCGACGTCATCGGCAATGACGACGAGCGACGCATTGCCAAAGGCTTCGGTCTGGAATCCCTCCGGGTTATCAATGAACGCGGAGGCATTGGTTCGCAGCAAGGTGTTCGCGAAGGCACAGCGGTCACTTTCGGGGTCGCCGCCGCCAACCAACAATTCCGCTCCAAACTCGCAAAGCTTTTCGACGCTCTGGGAAAGATTTTTCGCGACCGCGGGTGAAAGCAACGTGCCGGGTGATGTTGCCTCGAACTTTTCTTTCACCGCGGCAACAAAATCATCCGACTCTGAATCCTTCAACAGCATCACCACTCCGGGGTTGGTGCAAAACTGGCCTGTTCCCATCAGCACGCTAGTGACGAATTCGGACGTAATTTCATCCGATCGCTCGGCCAGGGCCGCCGGCGTGATGACAACCGGATTGACGCTCGAGAGTTCCAGGTATATTGGTTTGCCGGCTCGATCGGCGGCCGCTTTGAGCGCCAGACCGGCCGAGCGGCTGCCGGTGTATCCG
>JAHELS010000357.1 GCA_024644085.1 Rhodopirellula sp. | reverse complement strand
TCCCGAATCCGCACTGATTTCGCCGCTGGTTGCCGTAACAAGCAGCCGGCTTGGACACGATCCATCGTTGCATCGACAAGCCTGTCGGTTTCTCTGTCGCAGCATGATGGATTGTCGTACTCGTGGCGGCAGCTTGCTGGTCGCGTCTGGATCAGCGATCGAACCCTGGGCTTTGCGCGCAGCCGAACTTTTTGGCGTTCCCGTGATCCGTTTGTCGATCGGCTCCGAAATTCGATCGACGGCAAACGATTTTGCCCAGAACGAATCGGCGATCATCGTCGGCTCGGATGGCGATACAAAACTTTCGCGCGACAAAGTACTGATCGCATTCGCCGACCGTGTCGACGCGGTCTTTGTGCGACGTGGCGGGACAATTGATCGCTGCCTGCGCGAGAGAGTTCGCAGTATGAACGACGCAACGACAAGGGTTGCCGTTTCGATGAACGCGAAGTGCGCTTCAGCGTCCCTGATCTCCTGCGGGGCGATCGGATGGTTTCTCGCCGCTGATGATCCGGCTCCACCCATCGAACCAATCCCGAACGTGAGTAGCGAATCTGATGTCGCGTGGATGCGAACTGATGGCCACTGGCTCGTCCACTGCACTCGTGGTTGCGACGGTGCCTGGCCCGGCGAAACGGAGCGACAGTATCGTGACTCGATATTGCTTGGTGACCAGTCGTCCGTTGCACGAGGACCGCTCGATGCGCTGCTGCGGATCGTACGCAGCGGTCGGATCGTCGCTGGTGCCACCGCGACGAAACAGGAACACCGGGTCGTTTGCTTTTCGGCGATGCCGCTCGAGGACCTTTTGCAGAACCGCTGCTTTCGCCCGCAACTCGGCCGTTGGGATTACGAACCCTATGGCGTGGCGATTCGATTGTCGACCGCGAAACAGATCGGTATCCAGAGTGTCGTCTACGGAGAGCCAAAAGATCGAGTGACGTTGCCACCGGAAGATCGATACCGATTCCATCCTGTCGGCAAGACCTACGATTGGAGGATGGAACGTGAATGGCGATCGCGCGCGAGTGTCGATCTTGCGGAGATCAATCGCGAGGACATTCGAGTTTTCGCTGAAGACACCGCCGAGGCGCGTGCGGGGCTGATGAAATGTCCATGGAACGTTACGTTCCTGACGGCCGGAAACGCGAAGGGCCCGGTGTCTGATAAAAGCGAAACAAAACGGGTATAATTGAGTGCGTCGCTCTGACTTGTCCGACTCCTAAATCCATCGAGCCCCCATTTGAGTACTGATAATCTTGTCGCTCTCAGTGCTGATCCGACAGCCGTTCACGAGCTTGCTCCTTACAAGACGATCGAAGCGGACGAGCTCAATGCGCGAATCGAGGCGGTACGCAAGCAGCTTGGCGAATCCCTGTTGATTTTGGGGCATCACTACCAGCAGGACGAAGTCATCGCGCACGCCGATTTGCGCGGCGACAGCTACAAACTCAGTCAGACCGCGGCAGACAGCGAAGCATGCAAGACGATTGTCTTTTGCGGCGTCCACTTCATGGCTGAGACGGCCGATATCCTGGCCAACCGTCCGGAGAAGTTGGCCGAGAGGAATGGTCGGCGTATCGACGTTATCTTGCCCGACATGGCGGCTGGCTGTTCGATGGCCGACATGGCCGCGATCGCTCAGGTCGAAGCGGCCTGGGAAGACATGTCCGAAGTGATTGACACCGAGAAGGTCATTCCGGTGACCTACATCAATAGCGCCGCAAGCTTGAAGGCCTTTTGCGGTCGCCACGGGGGTATCGTCTGCACAAGCAGCAACGCCAAGGCGGTCATTGAGTGGGCGTTTGAACGTGGCGAGCGAGTCTTCTTTTTTCCTGATCAACACCTCGGACGCAATACGGCGCTGGGAATGGGCATCGACGAGCCCCAGATGCCCGTGTGGGATCCCTACGCCCTCGAACTGGGCGGGAATACCGAGCAGGCAATCGAAAGCAGCCGCGTGATTTTGTGGAAGGGCCACTGCAGCGTTCACCAGATGTTCCGAGCCGAACATGTCCATGCATTTCGCAAGCAGCATCCGGGAATCAAGATCCTGGTCCATCCCGAATGCCCCCGTGAGGTGAATGACCTTGCCGATGTATCGGGAAGCACGGGAAAAATCATTCAAACCGTCCAGAGCAGCGAGCCGGGGACGAAGTGGGCGATTGGAACCGAGCTGCATCTGGTCAACCGGCTCAAGGCCGAGCATCCCGAGCAGGAAGTTCACTTCCTCAGTCCGGTCGTGTGCATGTGCGCGACGATGTACCGAATCGATCTACCGCATCTCTGTTGGTCGCTGGAAAACTTGCGAGACGGAGCGATCGTCAACAAGATCGAAGTCGACGATGAGACGACCAAGTGGAGCCTGATCGCACTGGAAAGAATGCTGGCAGTCAAATAGCGGCAATCATTGTGCATGTAGTCACCGTCAACCCTTGGCCAACGGCAATAAAAAACCGCGCGCCGGTTTCGCGGCACGCGGTTTTTATCGGAAGCTGGGTTTTGATCAGTTTCGCAGCAGTTCGGCGATTCCGAAGGTGAAGAAGGTCCCCAGCCCGAAGTTGACGAGTTCTTCCTCGCACTTGTACTGAAGGATCAGAATGTCTCCGGGTTGCACGAGCGGTCTGGCTCGCGGATTGTTGATCGCTTGGGTCAAATCGACTTCGATCGCAATCTGCCCATCACAAGGTGTTTTGCGAAGGATGTAGAGGAGTCCTGGTGGGACGGTAGCAATATTGCCGCCAAGACCTCCGCCGACTCCGCCTCCGCGGCCCCCAGTCTGACCGCCCGATGCGAGTGCCTGGCCGGCCAGCGCCATCGCCCCGAGAACGTCGAGGTCGTAGTCTCGCGGAAGCGGATGTTCGCCGCCGGGTAACAGGCCGCCGGTGTAGTAGACTTCCGTTTCGCGTGATTCGATGTAAACGATATCGCCCGATTCGAGCCGCACGTCCTGTTCGGTGATGTTGGGAATCACACCCGGCTTGACACGAAGTGGAATCTTCAGGATCGACGGATCCTCCGGTAATTCGGGCGGACAGGCACAGGGATCAAGCATCGCCGCTTGTTGCTGAGCGTAAAACTCCTGCATGAATTGGGCACGCATTCGTTGGTTTGCCTTGCTCGCCCGCAACACCTTCACTTCATTCTTGGCGGTCAATCCGGGCAAGCCGCCGGTTTCCACCAAGGCGTGGAGGATGTCATTCTGGTAAGCCCGCAGTTTGACCAAACCGCCTTTGGCGCTTTGGTCACTCAGACCACGGATTTCTTCGCCACCGCCTCCGCGACTGCTGGTATCTTCGCGAATCACGATGACATCGTAGGTTCGCTCCTTGATCACCGTAACAATGGGCCGAGCTTTTTCCGGACGAAGAATATCTTGATCGATGTACGTATCGCGGATCGCATCGCGCACTTGTTCCAACGTCAAGCCGTCGACGTCGAGAGGTTCAACCAACGGTAACGCAAGTGTTCCATCGTCCTGGACTGCGATTGGGTAGCCGATCGATGGTGGCAATGTGCTTTCCGAATCGGGAAAGTTGACCGGCGGCGGTGCCGGCGGTTGGTTCGGCGGATTGAACGGCAGCACGCCTTCGATGTAGACACCGAGGATGTCTCCCGGACCGATCTGATAATCGCGCGGCGGCTCGATCGACAATAGCGAGATGTCGACCGGAACGAGATCATTCTTTGGCTCGGCAAAGAATTCCTGCGGCAGACGATTGGCTGGAATTCCGTCGATGGGCTGCAAGAGCGCGGTGCAACCGCCGAGCGTGCTGACCAGCATGCTCGCCGCGACCGCTCCCAGCATCGAACGCAAGCGACGACTTGCCCGCGCGCCGAATGAAAGTTTCGTTCTCATCCCTGAACTCTCTTCCTAGGACCCAATGTTGAATTGTGTCGAGTTTATTTTGTTCGTGTTAATTCGCCGACTGCGGGTGAAGGTCACCAAACGTGAGCCCGCCCTACTCGAACGTGAACGGTAATTCGTCGGAGCTGATATCTGTCTGGACCGGCTGGGCCGGTGTACCGAAGATGCCGTCAATCACATCACTGACCTCGACGTCGTCGACCGGCGCGATGTCAAGTTCGCCCTGGTCGCTGAATGTCATCCGTTCGCCCGTGAGCGATTCGGCTGCGATGACGGGCGTGTGAGCGGTGGGGTCGTCGAACCAATCTTTTCCTACGGCAGGTCCACTTATCACCGGTTGCCCGATTGCGACCGGCGGCTCGACATTCGGATTGCCCAATGGAATCTCTTCGACGAACGGAAGCGTTGCCCGAGGATCAAAGCCCGGTGCGTCATTTGCGGTTACCGCGGGGACCGATTGAACTCCCAGGGATGTTGCAGGGGCAGATCGGATCGCATCGACATGGGGCTCGAATACCAATTCAGGTTCCACGTTCGCGGGCTCGATCACCATCGGCGCTTCGCGGTAAACCTCTGGCGAGCCTGGAGCGAATGCCGAATCCGGCAGTGCCGGCGGGACGGGATTGGGTTGCACGGGCGCGGCCACTTCGACGTCTCCTCGGATCGGTGAGTCGATGATGCCCTCGGGAGCCGGAACGAATTCGTGCTCCGGGTAATCCGAATAAAACGGATTGGTCACCTCGGGCAGTTGTCCATGAATTGCATTGAGAGGTGCCGAGGTTGGCACTG
>JAHELS010000356.1 GCA_024644085.1 Rhodopirellula sp. | reverse complement strand
TTCAACCAGCTTCACACCACATATGTTCGAGAACGAGAGCAAGACATCCGTGACGTGGGGCGACGCATGGCGCGGCATTTGGCGGACTCTCCGCGTTGGACCAACCAGCCGTTGCCTCCTGGATCGGTCATCGTTGCCCGCGAACTGTTGCCGTCGGAAACCGTCGAACTCGCGAGGTCCGGAGTAGTCGCAATCGTCTCCGCACAGGGAGGCGAGTTTAGCCACACGGCCATCGTTGCCCGGTCATTAGGTATTCCGGCGATTACAGGGATCTTAGACGTTACTTCCCAGATTCAGGCCGGCATGCCACTGCTTGTGGATGGCGTGGCCGGGAGCGTCGTGGCCGCGCCCTCGCAGGCAGACGAGGAGAGTTTTGAAAGACGGAAACGGGAATACGAAAGTCTCGCAACGTCGATCGCGGCAAAAGAGAAACTTCCGTGTGTTACCCAGGACGGCGCCGAAATTGCACTGCTTGCCAACATTGGTCTCCCTGAAGAGGTTGCAGGCGTCGCCGAACACAACCTTGCCGGCGCTGGCTTATTTCGTACCGAGTTTCTCTTTCTCGAATCGCACGAGCGTCCGACGTTTCAGGTGCAGGCGGAGATTTATGAAGGGATGGCCAGAGGCCTTGATGACCTCCCGTTGGTCATCCGCACGTTCGATCTTGGCGGCGACAAACTGCCGCCTTTCCTTGTATCGGAAGGACCGGAAACGCTTGCCAGCCTTCATTTGCGGGGTTTGCGATTCTCACTGTCCGAGCGGAGTCTTTTGGACACGCAATTACGCGCCATATTGCACGTGGCGCAAACGGCCGACGTTCGCATCCTGTTTCCGATGGTGATTGGCAGCGACGACTTTGCCCGCGCCGTCGCAGCCGTGGATCGTATTGTCGACCAACTGGGCATGCTTCGCAGGCCTCCGATCGGAGCGATGATCGAAACACCGGCGGCATTGTATGCTTTGGACGAAATCATCGAGTTGGCTGATTTCGTGGCCATCGGCACAAACGACTTGACGCAGTACATGCTCGCGGCGGACCGCGACCTGGCCGAGGGATCGGACGATTGTACTGCCATGCACCCGGCAGTTCTAAGAGCGATCAGACAAGTCGTTGAGGCGGCGGACGAACGGCAATGTCCCGTCTGCGTATGTGGTGAAGAGGCAGGAGATCCAGACTTCGCCTGTTTGCTCGTGGGCCTGGGCATTCGTGTGCTGAGTCTCAGTCCTCGTCGGGGAGCCGCGGTGCGCCAAGCCATTCGTGAAATCAACTCCCAACGTGCAAAGGAAATTGCCGACCGAGCGCTTCGCTGCCGGAGACCTGCCGAAGTACGGGAACTGCTCGCGCAATTACGCTCACGAGGAGCCATTGGAGACAACTGCAAGTTGCAAAGTACTGCGAATGATTAAACGAATCTCTGAACGCCTCCTGCTGCGTCCCCAAGACTTGAAACCGTTACGAGACGATTTCACCGTCATCGGCGTATTCAATCCGGGGGCAGTCAGGGTCAACGACGAGATCGTTCTCCTGGCACGTGTTGCCGAAAAGCCCCGTGACTCTCGGCCGGGGTTCATAGGGCTTCCACGATGGGAGCCCAACGGCAAGGTCGTGATCGATTGGACGTCTAAAGACGAACTTGACCGGGCGGATCCACGGGTCGTTCGTCGCAAGTCGGACAATCTGCTGCGATTGACATCGCTCTCGCATCTGCGCGTATTTCGGAGCCCGGATGGCGGTTCGATGGAATGGACGCAAGGTTCAGTTCTTTTGCCGGCTTCGCCGATGGAAGAATTTGGCATCGAAGATCCACGGATCGTGGAGATTGGTGAAACGTATTGGATCACCTACGTCGCCGTCTCTCGACATGGGGCGGCGACGGCGTTGGCGTCGACCCACGACTTCGTGACGTTCGAGCGACATGGCGTCGTTTTCTGTCCCGAGAACAAAGACGTGGTGCTATTCCCCCAGAAGGTAAATGGCGAGTACTTCGCACTGCACCGCCCCAATCCGAACTCTCACTTCGGTCCTCCGGAGATCTGGGTCGCTCGCTCGCAAGACCTGCTCCATTGGGGGCAGCATGAATGTCTGCTCCGTGGCAACGCCGAATGGGAAAGCGACCGAGTAGGCGCGGGGACTCAACCAGTTTTGTTGGAGGAAGGCTGGCTGGAACTCTATCACGGCAGCCGACGTGCTGAGCATGCCGGTGAGGTCGGCGCGTATTCGGTGGGAGCACTGCTGTTGGATCGCGGCAATCCCGCTCGCATTCTTCGGCGATCACACGAGCCGATCATGCAACCCACGGCGGACTTTGAGCGTTCTGGCTTCGTGGACAACGTCGTCTTTCCAACAGCCATGACAAAACAACGCGACACGCTGAGCGTGTATTACGGGGCCGCCGACACCAATATTGGAGTGGTCGAGTTCTCACGAAAGGAGTTGCTTTCGGCCCTGCATTGAACGAACCGAATCACTGATCGAAAGCAGACCTATGCGTTATTGGTGCTGTCAAATGTTGACTACGCCTGACAAGACGCAGGGAACGCGAATTACTAAACAAGGAAACTACAGATGCCCTATTCAGAATTACAAAAGATCGCCTTTGTGGGCGACTACCTGCCGCGGAAGTGCGGCATCGCCACGTTTACCCACGATCTACGAAATGCGGTGGCACAGTTTGCCACGGCCGAATGCGTAGTCGTCCCCGTGGACGACATCGAGGGCGGTTACGACTATCCTCCCGAAGTTCGCTTTCAGATTGGCGAACAGGACTTGGATTCCTACCGCCGCGCGGCGGATTTCCTCAACTTCAGCAACGTCGATGTCGTCTCGCTGCAGCATGAGTTCGGCATCTACGGCGGTCTGGGCGGGGGCCACATCCTCGCGTTTCTGCGAGACTTGCGGGTTCCGGTCGTGACCACGCTTCACACGGTTCTTGCCGCGCCTGATGCTACTCAGCGACGTGCCATGGATCAGTTGGCCGAGCTTTCGACTCGAATGGTTGTCATGACTGAGCGTAGTCGCGACATGCTTCGCACGGAATACAAAGTCCCCGAAAACAAAATCGATCTCATCGTACATGGCATCCCCGACCGGCCGTTTGCCGATCCAAACGTCTGCAAGGATCAGTTTGGAGTTGAGGGCAGGCACGTGGGGTTGACGTTCGGGTTGCTGTCGCCCAACAAAGGCATTGAACACGTTTTGCAGGCTCTGCCCGATGTAATTCGTGAAATTCCAGATTTCGTCTATCTCATCCTGGGCGCAACTCATCCCAGCCTCGTTCGGACCGAGGGCGAAAGGTACCGAATTAGTTTGGAGCGGATGGCCAAGGAATTGGGAATTCAGAAGCACGTCATCTTTTACAACCGCTTCGTGGAGCTCGACGAGCTAACTGAGTTCATCAGGGCCGCCGACCTGTACATCACGCCCTATCTGAATGCGGAGCAGGCCGTCTCCGGAACGCTCGCCTACGCGTTCGGCTGCGGCCAGGCCGTCATCTCAACGCCCTATTGGCATGCGGAGGAATTGCTGGCTGACGACCGTGGCGTGCTGGTTCCATTCGCTGATTCCGCCGCCCTGGGCCGTGGGATCATTTCGCTCCTGAAGGACGATCCGCGTCGTCAAGCCATGCGCGAGCGTGCCTACAAGTTGGGACGAGAGATGACTTGGAACCACGTGGCGGAGTTGTATGTCAACTCATTCCAAGATGCACGACGCAGTCGCGACGATGTTGCAAGGCCACTGACGGTGCGTACGTTGAACGAACAACCGCTCGATCTGCCGCGAATCAACCTTGACCACATACTGCGGATGAGCGATTCGACCGGCATCCTACAACACGCCTGCTATTCCATCCCCAACAATCATGAAGGCTATTGCACGGATGACAATGCGAGGGCGCTGGTTTTGACGGTGCTGCTGGAGGAATTGGGGAAGGATTCGCCAGAGCTGCACCAGGCGGCTTCAACCTACGCTGCGTTCCTCAACTATGCCTTTGACTCAGAGAGCAGCCGGTTTCGAAACTTCATGAGCTTCGATCGGCACTGGATGGAAGAAGATGGTTCCGACGATTCTCAAGGCCGTGCCATTTGGGCACTGGGCACCTGTGTCGGCAGGTCGCGGCGTCGAAGCTTTCAATCTTGGGCGATGCCGCTATTCCAAAAGGCGTTGCCCGCCTGTGCTCGTACGACTTCCCCTCGCACTTGGGCGCTCTCGTTGATTGGAATTCACGAGTACCTCCGCCGCCTCGGCGGAGATCGGCTGGTCAACCAAATGCGCGAAACACTGACTGAAAAGCTAATCGATCTGTATGAGGACACGGCCACCGATGATTGGCCCTGGTTCGAGGATGTAGCGTCATACAACAACGCCAAGCTGTCCCACGCGCTGATTCTGAGTGGACGATGGAGTGGCAACGAACGCGCCACCCAAATCGGGATACGTTCCTTGCGATGGCTGGCAGACATGCAACAGTCGTCGATGGGTCGATTTCGCCCGATCGGCTGTAATGGCTTTTGTCGCCGAGGTGAGCCGGTCGCCGAGTATGATCAACAACCGATCGAAGCGCATGCGATGGTGTCAGCTGCGATTGAAGCCTTCGCCGCTACCGACGATCCTTCTTGGTGCGAACAGGCGCATCTGGCATTCGACTGGTTCCTCGGTCGCAA
>JAHELS010000119.1 GCA_024644085.1 Rhodopirellula sp. | reverse complement strand
CCCGACAAATCCGGGATCGGGCGTGTAGTCGAACGAACCATCGGTGTTGAGTACCAGGATGCCGTTGGATGGACCGGTCAGCCATCGTGCCGTGAACGGATCATTCTCGGGGTCGGTGTCGTCCTCGAGCACGCCTGGAGCGTCAACCGAAAGAGAATTTCCCGCGGTGGTCGCATAAGTATCCGAATTGGTTACCGGCGCCTCGTTGACATTATCAACCGTGATGGTGAATGTTTTGTTGAAAAGAAAACCGTTCCCACCCTGGTCGATCGTGGTGATGTCGAGATCGACGCTTGGTTCGCTTTCGGTGTCGAGTGATTGACCATTCTTGAGCTTCAATTGTCCGCCGACGATTTCGAATCGGGCATCATCGACACTCCATGCGTGCGTGTCGCCGATGTCCGGGTCGACCGGCGTCACGCTGCCGACGACGCCACCGTCAACGTTCTCATCCACCGAAGAATTGCTCAGCGTGATGTCGGTGGGAGTCTCGTTAACGTTATCGACGGTGATCGTGAACCATTCGTCGTACGACAGCCCGGTGCCACCTTTGTCCACAGCGGTAATGCGCACGTCGACGGTCGGCTCGGATTCCCGGTCAAGCGATTGAGCGGCCTTGAGTTTCAATTGGGTTCCGACGATTTCGAATCGTCCATCGTTCACGCTCCAGGAATGAGATTCGCCGGCATCGTAATCGACAACACCGAGATTCCCGATCACCGCTCCCGCCGCGTTCTCCAGCACATTCGCGTTGTCAAGCGTGATGTCGGTCGGTGCCTCGTTGACCTCGCGAACATCGATTCGGAAGGTCTCGTCGTATTGGTTTCCAAAAACGTCTGTGACGCGAACCGTCACATCGTGAAAGGTGGTCGTTTCGTAATCGATCAACGAAGCATTGGCGATGCGGACTGTGCCGTAATCCGGATGAATCGAGAATCGTCCTCCCGCATCGTCAATCATCGAATAAACCAAAGCGTCGGTCTGATCCAGTACGTCGTCGGCATTCCACTCCACGACGTAGGCATTCGCCAGTGAGACTTGCGAGTCGCTCCACAATCCATCGGGTGCGCCGCCAATTGACATCTGCAAATAGTCCTGGTCGCCAACATTATCGGGCTGACTTGGATCCCAATTCTGGTACGCGCCGTTGCTGATCGAGCCGTTGAAATTGCCCGACCAGAATCGACTTTCCTGGGCCAACCCGTCGTACCATCGCCAATCTCCCTCGATGTTGCGATCCGAACCGCCGAGCCAGATCGATTGTCCGCCTGGGGCGGCAATCGCGTGAACGATTTCCTGTTCCGCCGCCGAACGAATTGTGACCAGTCGCCCATCGACGCCCTCGAGTTGGTTGTCCATCGAATCGGTAGCGGCACCCGCCCAAGTCATCGCGCCCGCCACATACTCGTAGAACTTTCCGGTCTCGGCGCTGTAACTCAAATTGGCGTTCCCGGCGAGCAACTCGGCGATCGCGTCATTGCGCTCGGCGTCGATGCCCCGGATAACTCCGACGAAGGTGTTGTTCGACGCGGTTTCGACCACTTCGTAGGTCAACTCGGAATTGCCCGAACTGAATCCACCGCCGATTGGTATGCTTTGCAGCGTCAGGTTGTTTCCGGCGACCGAGTCGGCGACGACACCACCGGTCGAAAGGTCATTGAAGTGCCAATTGGCGATCATGTTGCCCGTGTGATAGGGCAACGAACGATCAAAGCCGTACGAAATCTCACCTGGCGTTCGTACGTCATTGAAGATGCGCGCATCGAGCAGCGTTCCCTGGAAAACCTGGTTCGCCTCGAATCCGCCACCGACCGAGTCTTGATCGCCACCGATCGTCAATGCACCGCCGCCGCCTATCGTGTGCGCGGCCGCCAACCCGCTTCCCGCGTGCACCAAATCGCCGTCGACGTAAAACCGGAACTCGCCGTTGGAGTTGTCCCACGTCACCGACGTGCGATGTGTTTCTCCGTCAAATAGCACACTCGCATCGTAACCGGCGGCAACCACGTAGTTTCCATCGATGCCGAGCTCCAAATCGAAATCGTTGACGCCATTGCGACGGACTCCGAATCGCAGATCGTCGCCGTCGGCGTTCACCCCGTTGGCATAACTGATAAAGATTGAATTGCCGGAGACCGCTGGCATCGTCGTGGACTTGAACTGCACTTCGAGACTCATTGCGGACCGTCCGCCGATCAGCTCCGAACCATCATCGGCGATCAAGTATGCGTTGTTCCCACCATCTTCGTTGAGCGACAGTCCGCCGAGATAGGTCAGCCTACCGGTGAGGTCCGAAGGAGCTACGTCCGGGTTGACGGTCAATGCAAAGTCAGCGATCGCGGAATGATTGTTGCCATCATCGGCACGGACGCGAATCGAGACGGCCCCAACGTCCGCCGCCGACGGCGTCCCGGAGAACGTTCGAGTCGCGGGGTCAAAGCTTAACCACGAGGGCAAAATCGCGCCGCTAAAAAGGGTTGCCGTGTAGGTCAATACGTCACCCTCGGGATCACTGAAGGTCGTTTCGTCAAACTGAAAGTTCAGCAGCGCTGCTTGCCATGCGACTTGATCCGGGATGGGCTGTGACAAAACCGGAGTGGCAGTATCTCCCTCAATCGCACCGACGTCCGGCGCGATACCGTTGAACAACCCCGCAGCGGCTCCGTTCATGTCGATCTGTTCCACCCCCAGGTCGAAACCGCCATTGATAGCTGTGCTGCTTGCGTCCAGAAGGAAAATGCCATTTGCCGAATCGAGGTACAACGGATCGGCGCTGAAGTCCGAGGCATCAAGCGGAACGTTCGCCTGGCCGAGTTGGTTGGCCGGACCCGTCACCGCGTCGGTGATCAAGTTGTTTGATTCATCGAGGATCGAGCCACCGTCGACACGGATTCCGAATCCTGCGCTACCGGTGATGATGTTGTTGTGCAGGTGTGCGTTGAATCCTTCAATTGAGATCCCGTCGTCTGCGGATCCGTGAATCGTGTTGTGAAAGATATTGTGATCGTCGCCGATGACCAATTCATCGATGGATGCCAATTGACTATTGTTGTGAATCACATTTTTCGCGATCACCATGCCGCCGTCACGCAGGCTGAAAATGCCGCTGAGTCCCTGGTCATGGATCACGTTCCCCTCGATGCGGTCGCCACCGCCGTTTCCAGTTGTGTAAACACCTCGCATCAGATTGAACGCGATTGTGTTGCCTTCACCCGGCTGTACGCCGCCGATTTGCACGTTGGACGCAGCGGAAGGGGAATCGACCTGAATGCCGCTCTCGAAATTATGAAGGTCGTCCGTCCCCGTGTTCCCGGTTCCGATGAAGTTGCCCTGGATCGTGATGTCACTGCCGTCAGCAATGTGGATCCCGTCCTGGAGGTTGCCCGAGATGACGTTGGCCTTTCCCGGCGTCGAACCGCCGATCGTGATCGCCGATGCGCCCGCAGAGATCGCAATTCCGTCCTCGCTGTTGCCGATTGCCGCGGTGACGTCGCGGTCTGTTCCGATGAAGTTGCCGAAGACATCGTTATCCGTGGTTGCGGCGTCTCGGATGCGGATGCCGGCACCGAGGTTCCCGGAGATCACATTGGCCTGATCGCTGCTGGTTCCGCCAATCAAGGTTCCGGATGTTCCGCTATGAAGTAGGATGCCATGGTCGTTGTTTTCCAGCTTGACGTTGCCGGTGACGTCGACGCCGACCATGTTGCCTTGGATCACCGTCGCATTGGAATTCTCGACTGCGATTCCGTCGTCGTTATTCCCCGAGATCAAGTTGCCCTCGCCAGACATGCCGCTGCCAATGTTGTTGAAGTCAGCATCTTCGATTTGGATTCCGTCATCCGCATTGCCCAGGTCCACCGTGCCCGTAACGTCGGTTCCGATGTAGTTTCCAATGATCGTGTTGCTGTTGGAGTTGGTAACATCGATCCCGTCGTCACCGAATCGATTGATTACCAGGCCGCGGATCACGCTGTTGTCGCTGCCTGTAATTAACGAAAGCCCGTCTCCCGAATACGCGGCCCCGTTGAGTTCGATGATTGGTGTGCCGGCGAAGTCATCATCGGTCCAGCCGTCGATAACGATGCTGTCGATAATATCCGGCAGCCCGATGGCTCCGACCTCGATTGTGTGGGCGCCGTTGACCAGTGGCTCGTCGATTTCAAAGTGAATCGTGTCCGTGCCAAGCGTGTTGTTGGCCGCCAGGATCGCTTCCCGCAAGGAAACCTTTCCATCGATGCCCTTGTCATTCATTAGCGCGGTGATGGATGAAGTGTCTCCGTTATCCGCGTCGCTGGTCGTGTCAACTGTGATCGGACCGACCGACGTGATGGTCAACACATTCACGGTTGATTCGGTAGCTTCACCGTCAAAGATCTCGAACTCGATCCAACGCGACAAAGTGTTGGGATTGACGCTCGTGTTTTCATACTCGACCGATCGCAGCGCGGCTTGGTAATCGGCGATCGTTGCCGTACCGCCAAGTGAGAGCACGCCGGTTGCCGCATCGAAGATGCCTGAGATGCCATTTTGGTCGGCAAAGTACAAGCGATCCTCGGTCGGCGTATGATTCAGCGTGATCCGAACCGTGGCGGCCTCGATGTGTGTGTCGT
This sequence comes from Rhodopirellula sp., assembly GCA_024644085.1. Taxonomy (GTDB): domain Bacteria; phylum Planctomycetota; class Planctomycetia; order Pirellulales; family Pirellulaceae; genus Rubripirellula. The sequence goes on along the minus strand of JAHELS010000119.1, from coordinate 14,287 downwards.
TGGAATCACTGATCGTGATCAAAGGGCCAACGGTTTTTGGTCCCTCCCCTTCGATGTAGTTGGACGTTCCACTCGAAGTGATCATTGGCGGAATGTTGGGAGCCTCGAATGCGCCGATATCAACGTAGGGATCTCGGGCTACGTTTCTTGCGTCGACGGTTGGAGTTCCCGTCGGAGTGCCGGGATTGATGGCCGGGCTTCCGTTCGCGAGCCCGTGCGTTGGGACAAGGCCGCCGTTGTCCGCGAGCAGCGGATCAATCATCGGGTCGATGGGTGTGGTGGTGTTTCCAACCTGGTCGTTGTTGTCACCATCGACCGCTCCGGTGGAACCGGATCCATCGCCGATCAGGTTGTAGCCGTTGCTGGTGATCGTTCCGTCAACGTCGGGACTCGCCGACGCCGAGTTGGAAGCGACGATTGAGCCGAGCAGATCGACCGAGCCTCCGGCATTGGCAATTCCGCCGCCGCGGTTGGCGGAATTCAAGACAATCGACGAGCTGGTGATTTCGGCGGTTGATTGGTTGTGGATTCCACCACCGATTCCGGACGCCGTGTTACCGCTGATCGTGACGTTGGTCAGCGACAGGCTGGTTGCGAAGACGTCGTTGTGAATTCCACCGCCATCGACCGCTGCGTTCAAGCTGAGCGTGACACGATCCAGCGTGGCAGTCCCATTGTTGTGAACTCCGCCACCTTCGGCTGTCAGCAGCGCATCTCCGTTGCCGGCGATCCAGACGTCTCTCAGCGTCATCGTGCCAAGGTTGTGGATTCCGGCACCGTGGCTGGCGAAGTTGTTGGTGACAACGACGCGATCGAGGGTCAAAAGAGCGTCGCCGTTGCCGACAAGAATCCCGCCGCCGTCGTCACCCCCGCTTGCGATGCCGCCCTGGATCGTGAGATCCGACATCGTCAAATTCCCGTTGCCGGTCAGAACATGAAAGACTCGGTCGATTCCGCCGCCGTCGATGATTGTCGATCCAGCACCGACGCCAAGGATCGTCACGTCGTTGATGATGTCGAGATCGCCGCTGATCGATGCATCGTCGCCGCTGCCGATTTCATCAAGCAAGAAAGTGCCCGCGCCAAGCGTACTCAGGTCGATCGTATCACCGCCCCCACCGGCATTCGCCATCAGGACCGCCTCGCGCAGTGACGTCAGCCCATCACTTCCGTTGATGACATCATCGAAGGTATCGACCGTGATCAACGCAAGTTTGCCGCGCCATTGATGTTGTAACTCCGCACTCAGCGCGACTTGTGAATCGATCGCGCCAGAGGAATACTCGAGCTCCCAGTCGCCCCCAAAATTATTGTGTCCGGTGTCGTCGATACTTGCCGCCACATCGGCGCCCGAGAGCGAGCTGATCGATTCGATCAGCGTCCGGCCGTCAACGCTTCCCGCCAGCTCGCAGCCATAAAAAAGAATATCGGCGTCGTTCGAGAACGCGTCCTGCCATGAGGCAATCTGCCCCGCGTAGGGATCGAGGTTTGATGCGCCCAACCAAAGGTTGCCGAGCTTGACCGTGCCCTCTTCAGCGTGGGAAATAATGTGCAGCGAACCGATATCGCTGCGTGATTCCAGGATTTCGGTGATCTGGTCAATCCCGTCGCGATCCTTGTCGAGAACGAAAACCTCGGCGTGTCGGTCGGAACTGGCGAGGTCGTCAAGCAACTGCTCGATATCGGCAACGGCCGAGTCAATCAGGATGATTTCCCTTGGTGTCTGATTGATCGAATGCGTCGCGGCTATATTTTCGATCGTCGATTCACGCGCAGTGCTCGCTGCCGTCTCAACTTCGGCGACCACCGCCGGCTCGTCGGCGGTCGGCATCATGCTCGGATCCATCGGTGTCGCGCTGAAGAGGATCCGCGGCTCGAGTCCGCTCAATTGCAGGCGCTGCTGCGATTCCCCGTGCTCAGACCGGGTCTGCCACATGCAACGTGTGCGCGTCGTCGCTTCATCGACGTTGATCATCCACCGGCGACACCAGTGGTTCAGCTTGCTCGACATGACATACCGCGATCGGAATGAGGTGATTACGGAAAGAGTCCGTATTCGCCCCATTTGCACCGACTCCTGGCCGGTCCGAAGAACTCTAGGAGACGGGATTGCTGCAAGCCGCAATCATCGATCTGTTAAGCAAGGAATTAATGTGTGGCCGAATTGAATACACGGGTGATGCGGACGAGCATACAGCCGGACCGAACAGGAAGTTCGCGTTGTGCCGGTTGCAGCGGTCGTGTCGAATCCTTCACACGTCACGACTAACGATGACCATCGCGAGCGTCAGTCGTCGAGCGATTCGCGTTCCCGCTCCATCAACTCTTCAAGAGTCTCCGCATTTTCACCGCCGCTGAGTCCTTGCATGATCAGCATCGGGTCAACGGTGCGCCATGCCGGCATTTGCGCGAGCAAGCCTGATGCGAGGAATCCGGTACGCAGCGTCCAGGCCACCACACCGACGGTGAAACTGCTGGCCGCGGCTCCCGCCGTACCCACAACGATCAAATCGCCGTGGACATGTGAATCGACGTTCTTCAATCGCTCGTCCAATTCATTCCACAACATGCCGGGCCGCGACATCACCGCGTACTCCGCATGTTCTCCCGAGGCGATGAGTTCTTCGGTGCTGGAACGAGCAACGCGCTCGCCGTGTCGGTCCATCGCTGCTTTCGCATGGGTCCCCCCATCCGAATCGCCTTGGACAGCGGCGGCACTCGACGCCGGGACAACAACCGGAGATTCCGATTCTGCTTCAGCGTCTTCGGTCACATCCGGATCTGGAGTCTCGTCCGGCTTGGGTGGGGGTGGCGGGACGCTTGGACCCGAGTTCGTGTTCGTGTTTTCTTCGCCCTCGTCCTCCTCGTCGGGATCTTCCGCGGGGTCATCGTCCGGTGGCGGGTCATCCACTGGCGGCGGATCGCCTGGGTCGATCGGCGGCGGAGGCGGAGGAGGAGGTGGAAGGGGAAGTGCGGCGACCGGTGCCGTTGGCGAACTCAAAACGCTTTCGCTCGTTCCATGATTATCGGTGTAGAGAGCAACAACGGTGATCGCCGCGCCGATATCGGAGTCAGTAAGCGTGTAGGTCTGCGCGGTCGCTCCGGTGATCGCGATGCCGTCGCGTTTCCATTGATAGTGAATGACTCCGACGCCATCATCGTCGGTGAACGCATTGGACGCAGTCAGGACCTGGCCTTGGGTGGCGATGCCGGTGATGTTGACGCTACCCACGGGTGAATCGTTGACATTAGCGATGGGACCAACTTGTGGGCTGGTCAGCCGTTCGCGGGTTCCGCCGCCGTCGATGTAACTCACGTCGACGCTGATTTGGGTACCGACGTCTGCATCACCGAGGACATAAGTGCTCGCGGTCGCCCCGCTGATTGTTGTGCCGTTGCGAAGCCACTGGAATGAGAACGAGCCGATCCCGTCCGGATCGTTGATGGCCGAGGTGTCGGCGGTCAGGGTTTCGTTCTCCTTGGTCATGCCGGCAATCGAAGGCGCGCCGCTTGCCGACGCATTCGAGGACTCGAAGGCCCCGATGTCGACTGCGGCGACCGTATCCCCGTCACCGTCAAGCGGCCGTGATGTCCCGCGTTGGTCGATGGACGGAGCGCCAGTTGAGGTGCCGGCATCAATGGCGATGCTGTCCGCCGCCAGGGCATGCGTCAGCGTCGTGCCGCCATTGAGCGCCAAAGCCATCAGGCCGACGTCGAGATCCGCGATGGGCGTTCCGCTGAGGTCGCCGGCGGCGGCGATACCCGCAGTTCCATCGCTGTCGATGTTGTAACCAAGCGAAGTGACGTTTGTCCCGACCGCGACGTTTTCGTGTGAACCGTCACCCAGATGGTTTTCCGCAAGGATCGTGTTGCGAAGCGTAAACACATGGGCGCCGCCACTTCCGTAGAAGGCTGCGCCTTCGTTGGTCGCTTCGTTGAAGGCAATCGTCGAATTCGTGATCGTCACCGAAGAGTTTTCGGCGAAAATGGCGCCGCCTTTGTCCGTCGCCTGGTTCCCGCTTAGAGTCACATTGGTCAGTGTGGCGCCGTTGGCAGCGTGCAGGTAGATCGCGCCTCCTTTGTCCGCCGTGTTGTCGGTGAATGTTACGCGGTTCACGTTGATGGTGCCGTCAACGTGCAACGCGCCCCCATGGCCGCCGACGTTATCACGCAGTGTTGAATCGAACAAACTGAGGGTGGCCGAACTGCCGACGGTGATGGCTCCATTGGAGTCGACGGCATTTTGGATCGTGACATCATGAATCGATGTTCGGCTGGTACCGCCGATATCGAACACGCTGCTGCGATAATCTCCGTCGATGAAAGTCGTATTGGCGCCGTTACCCTGGATTTTCACACCGTCGACAATGTCGAGGTCGTTGCCGTCAAGGGTGTAAGTACCCGACGGCAGGATGATCACGTCGGGGTCGGCGCCGTTCACGGTGTTGTTGGTCGCGATGATCGCTTCGCGTAGCGAGATCACGTTGTCCGTTCCCGGATTTGCCAACAAGGTTGCGATGCTGGACAAATCGGCGGCATCGACGACGTCGCCCCCGGTGGTGACCGTGACCACGTGCGGCGCGACGAAGACATCAAAGCTGGTTTGCGATTCCGCACCATCGGAATCGGTGACTGTCAGGGTGATGATTGTTGAGCCGATCTGGTTGCCTGCTGGAGTGACGTCGACCTGGCGTGATCCCCCGCTGCCGCTGACCGCGATGTTCGTGTTGGGAACGAGGCTGGTGTTGCTCGACGTTGCAGTGACGAGCAAGGAACCGTCACTGTCTTCGGAGTCACTGATATTGAAGCTGATTACCCCAGTTGACGTATTGACCATGATCGCCTGGTCATTGACCGCAGCGATTGTCGGAGGCGCGTTAACCCAGAGGGTCGCTTTCTCGTTCGTCGTGCTGAATGGCTTTTCGTCGCCGGTCCCGATGCTGGCAAGATCGATGTAATTCCCATTGCCGACAGAGGGCAATTCGGTGCCATCCCATGCATGGAATTCGATATCCCCGGCTGATCCGGCGAAGCCGGTATTCGGGTTGAATCGAATTCTGTTCAGATGTCCGGCGTCGGCTGTGAGCAACAATGCGTTTTGAGTGTTGATGACCGTCGCACCAACGCCGTCGGGATCGATCCCGTTCCAGGTGTCACCGCTATCGGTTGAAAACTCCCAGATCCCATCGGAATCATCAGCCGAGATGATTGCGATTCCGGTCAGATTCCCATCGACATCACTGATGGGTGTGCCCCCGCCGCTGGCCAGGATTTCGATGACGCTGTTACCGTCGTTCGTCGCCGCGGGCATGTTCTGCTGGATGTTGTCCAGCGACAGGTCGCCGTTGTCATCGAGCACGGGTGCATCGTTGACGTTCTCGATTGTCAGTACGAAATCGTCGAACGTCGACGCAGCGGACGGGTCGGTTGCGGTGACCCGAATCGTGATCGACCCGACATCGCCGTCGGCGGGTGTGCCCGAGAAAGTTCGAGTCGTAGCGTCGAAACTCAACCATGACGGCAACGGGCTCGCATCGCTCTGGGTGGCCGAGTAGCTCAGGGGATCCCCGTCAAGGTCGTTGAACGTTCCCGCGGCAAACTGGAAGCTGAACGCGGCATCTTCGGTGGCGGTCTGATTGGGGATCGTGTTGGCAACGGTCGGCGGGTCGTTGTCGGGATCAACCGTAATCGATACCGCTTCCGTATCACTGAATTGATCGCTCGCGAGTGCTTGGATTTCACCAGCGCTGAGGGCACGATCGTAGATGCGAGCATCGTCCAGCATGCCGCTGAGCCAATAGCTGCTGCCGTTGGCATGACTACCAATCGTGGTATTCGGTTGATGTGCCCAGTTGATCGAGCCCGTATAGCCGGTTGTGCCGAGTGCGACTCCGTCAATGTAAATCACCTGCGTATCGGTTACATCGTCGAAGGTGAAGGCGACGTGATGCCAGCCGTCACCGCCGATGAATTGCAGCGAGTCGGTGTGGTTCCAGGCACTGCCGTCATGGTAAAAGCCCGTGACGCCCGCGCCGTTGTTGACGTCATTGAGTCGCAGGGCAATGCTGCTGCCGATCGAGATGACCTCCTGGTTGTTGACCGCGGCGACGTTCACCCAGGCGGCGAGCGTCACGTCGGTCGACGTGCCGAACCGCCCCGCGATTTGCACGTTGTCGTCGACGCCGTCCAATACGAGGACGTCGCTGTTGCGATCGCCATCGAAGACCGCGTGTGGATCGGGTGCGGCGCCGGGACCTGATGGCGTTCCATCGTTACCGCCGGCGGAGCTGGAATCGCTTCCCAGCGGGCTCGTCTGCGTGAATTCGTAGTAACCCAACAAATCTGCCTGAAGGTCGGTGGTGACCTGCAGATTCGCCGCACCGACGTAGTTGACGGTAGGCGAGTACGTCAGCCCATCGAGCGACGTATTGATCGCACTTTCAGCCCCGATAATGGTGATGTTGTTCGATCCGTCGCCGATCACCGAAGTCAGGCCCGCAGTCGTGGCCAGGTTGAGCACTCCGTTGGTGACCGTCAGAGTGGTTCGCAGCACGGGATCGCCGGTGGTGTCGTCGTCGACCGTAATGGCGTTCCCCGTGGCAACGGAGAATACCAGATCGGTGTCTTCGAGCGTGTTGTCTGTCGGCGTTGCCGTCGTGGTGATGCCGTTCGTCGTGACAGTCGTCTGTCTTGTCACACTGAATTCGGACGTATTGCCACTCGAATCGGTGACCGTTGCCGTGATCCACTCGCCAGCGGTTACGTTGGCCGTGATCAGATGATTGATCGTCGCGTTGCCGGAGCCGTCGGTGAGGACGGTATCGCTGCCGAGATACGTCTTCCCTTGCTGGGCGTTCGTCGCGTTCTTGAAGTACTCAATCGTCAGCATGTCGCTGCCGAGCGTGGCATCGGCATAGCTGCCTTCAATCGTCAGGGAGGTGCCGTTGGTGGTTGCCGAGGTGATCGTCGCCGCCCGGCGGTCGTTGTTGCCGTCAACCAGGTCGATCCCGATCCCGGCGTGTCCGTAAATCGAATTGCCGCTGATCCGGTTGCGTGCCGTCCCGGCCAGGTCGTCATAGATGGCGACGCCCGCAGTGCCATTGAACGCAATCGTGTTCGCCTCGTTCAATCCGGTTCCACCGATCTCGTTGTCGGTCGCTCCGCCACGCACTGCGATCCCCAAATCAAGGTTCCCGATCGCCGCGTTGCCGGTCACATCCGTGCCAATCAAGTTACCGTAGACGCCGTTGCCCGATGTTCCGACGTCGTAAAGCGTGATGCCGTCATCCCCGTTGCCGGAGATCAGATTGCCCGCGTTGGGCGCCGTGCCGCCGATCGTGTTATCAAAGGAACCGCCCGCGACATGAACACCATCGGCTGAATTCCCGAGTGCACCCGTGCCCGACTCGTTGGTGCCGATGAAGTTGCCTTCGATTGTGTTGCTGCTCGATCCGCCCAGCAAGTGAATGCCGTGGTTGTCGTTACCGGAGATCAGGTTGTCGGCACCTCCGGTCGTTCCGCCGATCTGGATGTTGCTCGAGTTATCAATTCGGATTCCATCCCGGGTATTACCCACGTCGGCTGTGCCCGCCGCGTTGGTCCCGATCCGATTGCCTTCGATCGTCACCTGGTTCGAGTCCAAGATCAAAACACCATCGAGTTCATTCCCCGAGATGACGTTTCCGTCGTCGGTTCCCGTGCCGCCGATCGTCAAATCGGAAGCCCCCAATTCGACTAGCACGCCGTTACCGGCGTTGCCGAGATCAAGATTGCCGTTGATGTCGGTGCCGATGTAGTTGCCCAAAATCGTGTCATTCGATACCGTCGCATCGGCCACTCGAACACCGCTGTCAAGGTTTCCGGAGATGATGTTACGATCCTGCGGGGAGGATCCGCCCACGATGGTTCCGGTCGATCCGTTACGAATCGTGATTCCCTCGTCGGTGTTCCCCAGTGCGAGCGTGCCGGTGAAATCGGTTCCGATCAGGTTGCCCTGAATAATCGTGCCGGTCGAGTTGTTGATGCCGATCCCGTCGTCCTGGTTGCCCGAGAGCAGGTTCCCTTCGCTGCCGATCGTTCCACCAATCGTCGTGTTAGCGGAGTCGCGAACATGGACCCCGTCATTGCCGTTGCCGAGGTCAACGGTGCCGGTGACATCGGTGCCGATGTAGTTGCTGACGATCTTGGTTCCATTGGACCCGAAGACCTCGATCCCGTTATCGCCGAAGCGGTTGATGACGAGCGAGCGGATCACGCTGTTGTCGCTGCCGGCGGCCAGCACCAGCCCGTCGCCGGCGACCGCCGAACCATCCAGTTCGATAATCGGGCTAGTCCCGAAGTCATTATCGGTCGAGCCGTCGATGATCACGCTGTCAATGATATCGGGCAGACCCGCGGCGCTGACCACGATCGTGTGGGCGCCGGCAACCAGGGCATCGCGGATTTCGAACTCGATCGTGTCCAGACCGAGCGTGTTGTTGGCCGCAAGGATCGCTTCGCGCAGCGAGATCTTACCATCGGCACCCTTGTTGGTGGTTAATGCTGAGATGGAAGTCGTATTACCGTCGGCTACATCGCTGGTTGTGTCGACGGCCAGCGGGCCGATCGCGTTGATGTTGATGCTGCGCGAAGTGCCGGAACTCGATGTACCGTCATTGACTGTGATCGATACAATCCGCATGCTCTCATTCGGATTCAAGCTCGTGTTTTCGTATTCGATCGACCGCAGCGCGGTTTGGTAATCAGCGACCGAGGCGGTGCCGGTCAGCGCAAGAATTCCCGTGGCTGCATTGTAAGACCCGGCGATCCCGTTCTGGTTGGTGAAGTGCAATACGTCTTCGGTCGAGGTGTGATTCATCACGAACTGAATCGTGGCACTGTCGAGCATGCCATTGGGATCGCTGACGGTGATACCACCATCGAGGATCTTGCGTCCGGTGTCCTCGGTGTAGCTCAATGCGCCAGGCGTCGCCGAGACGGCCGGCGGATTGTTCGCCCCCATTGCGACCTGGTGGCCGGGGATGAAACTGAAGTAATCGGTCTCACCCAGTCCGCCACTGCCGGCATTGATGAATTCGTCGATGAAAGCACCGCTGGTACCGTCGTATCGGAGCACGTTGTCCGAACTCCAGCTTCCCACGTAGAGGTTGCCGTCAGGCCCGAATGCGATTCCCGTCGCAGCCGATAAACCCCCGCTTCCGGTGGTCACGAACGCATCGATGAACGCACCCGTGGTTCCGTTGTAGCGCAGGACGCTATCGCCGTTGTCACTGGCGACGTAAAGATTGCCGTCCGGTCCGAATGCGAGATCCTCGCCCAAGTCGAGCCCGCCACTTCCGCTGGTGACGAAAACCGAGATGAACGCACCGGTGTTGCCGTCGTACTTGTAGACCGCGCTGTTCAAGTAGTCGGAAACGTACAGGTTGCCGTTCGGCCCAAACGTCAGTCCCTCTGGTTCACTCAAACCACCGGCACCGGCTGTCACAAAGGCATCGATGAAAGCCCCGGTCGCGCCGTCGAAACGCAGCACTTCGCTGGTCAACCGGCTGGCCACGTAAAGGTTCCCGTCGGGACCAAATGCCAAACCGGCGGCACTGCTCAAACCACCGCTGCCGGCCGAAACAAAGGTGTCAATGAACGCCCCAGTGGTCGCGTTGTACCGAAGGACGTTGTTCGAGTTCCAACCACTGACGTAAAGGTTGCCGTCCGGACCGACGATCACGTCGACGGGGTAGTCGCTTCCGTCCGAGGTCGCGAACGCCTGCAGGAAGTCGGCGTCGGTATCGTACCGCAGCAGCCGGTCGTTCGCACTGCTGGCAACGACGAGCTCGTTCTGCAGGTGCGTGCCGTCCTCGTCGGCGGCGGAGGCGAGAATGTTGTAGGTGAATCCGTCGTTTGTATAGGTGTGCGTGACCGATGACGGATTGCCGGCGATGGTTTCGATCGTTCCGTCACCCCAGTTGATTGTCCAGCTGGCGATCGTGTCGTTGCCAGGATCATTGGCCGAAAGGTTCAGCGTGTACGAAACACCCGCTGTCGCCGTACCCGTACCGGTCGTCAATAGCGTGGGGGCGACGTTATCGACGGTGAGAGAAACGGAATCGGTCGCGAAGCCGAGGTTGCCATCATCGACGCGGACGGCAACGGTGTACGACCCATCGTCATTGATCGGGATCGACATCAGCCCCAATGACGCCCACGAAATCGTCGGATTCACACCGACGGCGTCGTCAAATTGTCCGTCGCCGTCGATGTCCCAGGTGTAGGTCAGTGTGTCGGCGTCAGGATCGAAGGAAGCCGACGCGTCAAGCACCAGGTCTTCCCCTTCGTCGATGTCGTACGGTCCTCCCGCATCGGCAGTCGGCGGACTATTGACACCGGTAACCTCGAAGGCGCCGATATCGGGGGAACCATCGCGGGTTTCGCCGCGCTGGTCTTCACTCGGAACAGGACCGGATGAGGTTCCCGCGTTGTACGCCGGACTCGACGCGGTGATTGCGTGCGTTGGTGCAAAGCCGCCGTTGTTGACCAGAGCGGGATCGATCAATGGGTCGAATGGGCTTGCACCGGTTCCAACTAGATTGCCGTCTACCCCGTGCACCAGACCGGTCATTCCCGTCCCATCACCGATCAGGTTGTTCTGCGAACCCGCGATGACACCCTGAACATCGGGATTCGAAGAACTTCCCGTATTGACCGCGACTAACGTGTTGGCGAGGTCGACGGTGTGCGGTCCACCGGTCTTCAAGATGCCGCCGCCGTTAGAGGCCGAGTTGAGCACAAAGGTCGAGTTGACAATCGTCACCGCCTCTCGCGCGTACAGACCGCCACCACCGCTGGACGCCGTGTTTCCACTCACCGTCACGTTCGTTAGCGACAAATTACCGGTGGCCGAGATGGCCTGATAGAGACCGGCACCGGAGCTCGCTGCGTTTCCGCTGACCGTGACCCGGTTCAATGTCGCCTGGCCCTCGTTGAAAAAGCCGCCACCACTGATGGCGGTGAGAAGTCCATTGCCCGAAATCTCGGCATCGGTCATCGTGACAATGCCTGAGTTGTGGATGCCCCCGCCGTTGCTGGCATCGTTCGACGTAACGATCACTTCGTCCAGACTCACCACGGAAGCCGCGTCAACCCGAATACCGCCGCCGTCGTTCACTCCCGAACCGCCCGTGACCGTGACTCCAGAGATGGTCGCGCTTGATCCAATCACGTCCAACACGCGATCCGATACTGCCAGTCCGCTGGCATCGATCATCGTGGTGGCGGCGTCAGCGCCAGTTATGGTGACATCGACCAGGAGATCAAGGTCTCCGCTGGCCGCCGCATCCTCATTGCTTCCGCTGATCGACAACGAGTAGGTGCCCGCGGCAAGAATGATCGTGTCGCCGCCGCCACCCGCGTTGGCCTGCAGCACCGCTTCGCGAAGTGACATCAGTCCGTCACCGCCATCAACGACATCGGCAAAGGTCGTGACTGTGATGGTGGCGAGTTTGTTCTGCCAGTCCTGCTGCAACTGGCTGCTAAAAGCGATTCCGGATTCGATCCGGCCCGTGGTGTATTCCAAATCCCAGTCGGCGTTGTAGCTCGCATGCCCGGTGTCGTCGTCGCTGGCCGCGACGTCGGCGCCCGAAAGGGCGCTGAGCGAATCGACGAGCATCCGACCCTCAGCACTGCCGGCCAGATCGCAGCCGTAAAACAGAATGTCGGCCTCGCTGCTCAGCGACGACTGCCAAGAGGCGATCTGCCCCGCGTAGCCGTTGAGGTTGGAATCGCCCAGCCAGACGTTGCCCAGCTTGACCGCGCCGTCCTCGGCGTGCGAGACAATGTGGATTGAGTCGATGTCCCGGCGCGAATCAAGAATCTTCGTGAGCTGGTCGACGCCGTCGCGATCCGCATCGAGGACGAAGACCTCCGCATTTCGACCCGAAGTACTCAAATCATCAAGGAGTTGGCCGATCTCGGGCACGGACGAGTCGATGATGACGATTTCACGGAGCGATTGATCGGCCGGCGCTTGCTGCGCCAGCGTGGCGATGGATTCGGAATCGGATCTGCCCGAGGGTGACTCGGGGTCGACGTCCACGACCATCGCTGCGTCGTCGCCGCCCGGCATCATGCCCGGGTCGATCGGCGTGGCGCTGAACAGAATCCGCGGCTCGAGTCCGCTGAGCTGCAGCGGTGCCGGCTCGATCGGGCTGGACGAAGCCCCAAACATGCGTTTCGCACGCGTCGTCGCCTCATCGGCCGTGATCAGCCACTGTCGGCACCAGTCGTGTAGTCGCAATGACATTTTTGCCCCTTCATTGGCGTTGCGGCGCACCCGTCTACCCACGGATTTGCGCAGTGCCCCCGCCAAACGGTCCATTGCAACTCTAGGAAACGAATGAAGCTTGAGTGGGAAGCATCCGTCCATGCAGTTTGGAATGGGGCGGTGTGATCAGCCGGTCACCCCGATCGTGCGGGTCGCGCCAGTCAAGCATCGCTCAGGTTGAGCGTTGCGGTGCGAACCGTGGTGGGGCTTCGCCCCTCCTCTGCACCATTCGATCAACCAACACCGGAAGATAGGGAGCCTGGGTGCCCTCGGTCCTGTTTTTCGATTGCCGCATTCGCGTTGACTTTGACGTGGCCCCACCGGCCACTCCACGGATTTGCGGCGAAGCGACTGTATCTGCTGCGGCGACCTTGCCGATTGTTTCTTTTACGTGCGCTGTAGCGATGAATCGGATCGCTCCGATCGATACGACAGCGGACGACGTCAACGGGCATTGGGTATGCGTGTGAAATTCAAGTCGACACGACAAAGACGCAATGAGATATTGCGAATTCTCGTCGTTGCCGCTGCAGCGCCGATTTGCGCTGGCATTTCGATTGCGCAGCAACCCGATCGTCCAAACACCAACACGCCCAATCGGATCAGCACGTCGATATTCAAGAAGTTGCTCGGTCAATCAGCGCCGGCGGTCGAGCGGCCGTCAACGTCAACTCCGCTGGACATCGAAAAGACGCTCGGATCGGTCGCAGGCTCGCTGGCCGGCAACCCGACAATTACCACTGAGATCTCATCGCCACCGCAGATGTCGCCGCCACCTCAGATGTCCCTGAGCGACCAAGGGCCGACGATCACGACCAGCGCAATACCTGCGCTAGTTGCCGGCCACCCGATTACCGGCGCATCGATGGGCTACGGAACGTCCGCTCAAATTCCGGCACCCATCACGCACGGACCGTATCGCGCGCAACTCGACACCTACCGGTTTCGCGCCACCGAAATGAAGGAAGCTCCGCAAAGCGCGCACGGTGTGCAGGGTCGGGTTGATTTTCGAATGTGGTGGCAGGACGTGATGTCAGCGCCGCTGGGTCTATCGAGTGAGTCGCTTCCGATCGACGTGGCGGGACTAACGCAAACGGCACTGGTTTCTTCGCCCTACGTGCAGAGTATTTTGACCGAACCCGAAATTCGTCGAAACGATTTGGTGGTTGCCGACGCGGAATTCGATTCATTGGCGTTTGTCGAGGGTAAGTTCGCCGATACTCACGAACCGATCGGCAGCACGTTGACCGCGGGCGGCACGGCCACCCGCTTTCGCGACGAAACGTTCTCGTCCGCGATGGGGTTGCGCAAGAAGACACGCAGGGGTGCGTCACTTGAATTGGTCCAGCGCGGGGGATTTCAGGACAACAACTCGACCTTCCTCGTTCCCAACCCGCAAGGGACGACCCGGTTGGAGATCAATTTCACCCAGCCGTTGATGAAGGATCGCGGTTACGCGGTCAACAACACGCGCGTCCTGCTCGCGAACATCGACGTCCAACTCGCCAACAGCGAAGTCCGCGGTGACCTCGAGGACCACCTGATTGATGTGACCAGGGCATACTGGGAACTTTACCAGTCGCGGGCCGAGTGGTTGCAGCGCAACCGTTTACTCGAGGGAGCAACCAAGCTGCATGATATTTTGCAAGCACGCGGCGAAGTCGATTCGCTGCAGCGACAGATTCTGCGCGCCGCCGTTGCGGTCACCAGCCGCCGCTCGGATTTGATTCGAGCCGAAACACGAATTCGAAACGCCCAGGCCCGCTTGAGGCTTTTGACCGGTGACCCGCAACTGATCCAGGCCACACGCTGGGAATTGACACCGCAAGACATGCCGTTGGCGTTTCCCGTCGATGTTTCCGCGCGGCAAGCCACGCTCACGGCGCTGGACAATCGACCCGACGTCGCTCAGTCGATCCGCAAGATCCAGGCAGTCTCGGCACGTGTCGGTGCAGCCAAGAACCAGGTGCTGCC
>JAHELS010000118.1 GCA_024644085.1 Rhodopirellula sp. | reverse complement strand
CTGAACCGTTCTCAACGCGACGCCCGACGCTAGCGCGTTCGGCTCACATTTACGGGACAGTGCCTAGGCAATGGGCGATAGAGAACTCGAATCTCTGACCTCCACGATGTCAACGTGGCGCTCTAACCAACTGAGCTAATCGCCCGATTTCGATCATCAAAGATTGATTTTCGATCTTCAAAGATTGATCGGCGGCTTGCCGCTGCGGCTTGAGAGAAGGTGCCGCAAACGTCGTGCACGGGTAGTCTGTGCGGGAGGGAACGAGTCGTCAAGTGCGTGGCTGGTGGCGGAAATAAAGGGATTCACCAGTCGTTTTGCGGGCAATCACCCTCCGTAAAGACAGCGTAAATCTCGCCATTTCCGCAAATTCGCTGTTGACGATCGCCACCCACCCGCCGGATACTTTGGCGTTCGTGCCAAAAGGGGAAAGCACCTCATCCTGGTCACTTCCTCGTTGGCACGCTCAGCGATCATCGGTTTGTTCCACCCAACGTGGAGCCGATGTTCATTCCTATTTGCGCCGGAACGCCCTCCGGCCGGAGATAACACCATTTAGTGGCATTGGCAAGAAGAAACAGCCCTCCTGAGAACCGCGATTCTATACGCATCAACAGCAACATCCGCATCTCGCCCATTCGGGTCGTGAGCGAAGAGGGGGAGCAACTCGGAATCATACCCACCGAGGAAGCTCTCGAACGGGCGCGTGACGCGGGTCTCGATCTTGTCGAAGTGGCGCCGAACGAGCGTCCTCCCGTATGCCGGATCATGGATTACGGCAAATACAAATACGACAAGAACAAAAAGAAGAACACTGGTCAGTCCCATACCAAGACCAAGGAAATTCGACTCCGTCCCAAGACCGGCCAGGAAGACATCCGCACCAAGATCCGCCAGGCGGAAAAGTTCCTCGAGCACAAGGATAAAGTGCAGGTCAGTGTTCTGTTCCGTGGTCGCGAAATGGCCCATATCGAAGAGGGTCACAAGGTCATGGAGATGGTCATCGAGACCCTCAGCGAACATGGCAAGGTGGAAACTGCGCCTCAACAGCACGGTCGCCGAATCATTTGCATGATCGCACCGAAATAGGTTTTCGCGACGAGTTGAACGACCAGGGTGTGAGCCGCATGAACTCTCTCGAAGCGGTCTGCAATACCTTGGCGGGACTCGCGCCGCTGAAGCTGGCCGAGTCATGGGACAACGTCGGGCTTTTGGTCGGGGACCGGAAACGCTCGCTCGATCGGATCATGACCTGCTTGACCATCACGCCGGATGTGGTTGATGAAGCCATTGATGAAAAGGCCGACTTGATAGTCGCCCATCATCCCCTGCCCTTTCATCCCGTCAAACGGATCACGACCGACACGATCCCCGGCACGATGTTGCTGAGCTTGATCCATCACAACGTCGGAATCTACAGCGCTCACACCGCATTTGATTCCGCCACCGAGGGGATCAATCAAATGTGGGCCCAGTTACTCGCCCTGGAATCGATCGCACCGTTGGTCGCGCATGACGAAACCGAATCGTCACCAACCGATGGTTCGGGTCGCTACGGAATCCTTCCGCAGCCCGAATCATTGAGTGATCTGGTCATCCGGGCAGCCAAGGCGGTTGGAGCGACCGCACCGCGAATCGTCGGCCCGGCACAGCGACCGGTCAAGAAGATCGCGCTGGCGTGTGGCAGTGGCGGTAGTTTTCTCGCCGATGCCCATCGTTGTGGATGCGACGCCATGATCACGGGCGAAGCAACCTTTCATGGTTGCCTCGAAGCCGAAGCTCTCGGCATCGGACTGGGACTGCTCGGTCATTACGCCAGCGAGCGTTTCGCGATGGAGCGGCTGGCCGAACGGCTCGCCGACGCGTTGCCCGATTTGACCGTGTGGGCGAGCCGAAACGAGCGAGATCCGATCGTCGGACTTGCCTGAGGTGGCGGTTGATTGCCGAGGCGGATCGGTCGAAACATTGACCACCATCTAAATATCTCTAAGATGGAGCGGTCAGCGGAACGGCAATTGCTAGAGGTTTCGTGCGGCTTGTGGCGCGGTCAAATGGAACTGGAGACTGGCCGCTGGGAACTGGCCGCTGGGACTGGCCGCTGGGACTGGCACCGCAGATTCTCGAAACCTCGCCGCAACGAACCGTTCCCATCAATGAAGGCTCAGAACGCTATGAATCGCAACGAGAAATGGCTGGCGGCTCTGCCGGTTTACAACGAAGTTCGCTACGTCGATGCGATCCTCGACGAAGTAGGCCGGTATGCGTCGGATGTGTTGGTCATCGATGATGGTTCCACTGACGGGACGGCTGACATATTGGCGGCCAGGTCGGACGTTCGCGTGATTTCCCACCAGGAGAATCGGGGTTACGGAGCGGCCTTGATCACGGCTTTCGAGCACACCGTCCAAGCGGGCTTCGACGGTGTGGTGACGCTTGATTGTGACGGCCAGCACCAGCCCAGGCGAATCCCCGAATTCATCGCGGCTGCGGCAAGCGCCGACATCGTATCGGGCAGCCGGTATCTCGAGCATTTCGACGGGGACGACGCCCCGCCGGAAGAGCGATTGTTCATCAACCGCCGAATCACGGCCGAATTGAATCGGCGGCTCGGATTGAATTTGACCGACGCCTTTTGTGGGTTCAAAGCCTATCGTGCAAGTGGGTTGCGGAAATTGCGGATCACGGACACCGGCTATGCGATGCCGCTGGAGTTGTGGGTGCAAGCGGCGGCGGCGGACTTGCGAGTGATCGAACTTGCGGTGCCATTGATTTATCTCGATCTCGAACGATCCTTTGGTGGTGCATTGGACGAGGCCGAAACAAGGCTTCGGTACTACCACCGCGTGTTGGATGACGCGATGGCGGCGGTCTCATCGGACAGCCGCGGGACGCCGTGCGATGCCGCACCGATGTGTGAACCATGAATCGAGCGAGTGAGTTGAGCGAAAGACGACCGAGCATGGTTTCGACCCGCGATGACGAGATTGCCGGCGACGAGGACGACCGCGGCGATCCGCCAGATGCGTTCCGCCAATATCGTTCACCGCAACGGCACGGCGAGGCGTTTGTGGAGCCCGCGTTTAATGACGTGGCGGGCGTACTGAAACGAAACATCGATCTTCTCAACTCGCACGGTGAGTCATTCACCTCACTTCGTCACCGCGCGCGACACCAATTGATCGAAGACGCCCTTCGTTACACGTCGGCCTATCGCGATACGTCATGGCTTGACTCCTGTGACCCGGCGCAGATTGCGTCCGGTCCGATTTTGATGGCGGGTCACCAACCGGCGATCTTTCATCCCGGTGTCTGGTTCAAGAATTTCGCACTCAGTCGTCTCGCAGAAACTCACCAGGCGGTGGCTGTCAATTTGGTGGTCGACAACGACGTCGCATCGGGCAGTTCCATCCGCGTGCCGACGATCGAACCGGTCTCGGGCGAGGCTGCCTACGAGACGATCCGCTACGACAGCGCGGGAGGCGGCGTTCCCTACGAGCAAACGACGATCACCGATCGTGAGATGTTTGACAGTTTTGACCGACGCGTGAAAACGGCGGTTGAGCCGTTGGTGGGCGAGCCCTGTATCACGCCGCTCTGGAAACATGCGCGCAACGCGATCGAACGCTGCGGCGTCGCCGGATGCGCACTGGCCCAGGCACGGCACGGGCTCGAAGGCGAGGTTGGACTGCGGACATTGGAAATCCCCCAGGGCGTCGTCTGCAGGACGACGGCGTTTGCCGAGTTCGCCCTGTTGATTCTGACCGAGTTGCCGCGATTCCACCGCTGTTACAACGATGCGGCGAACCGGTATCGACGGGCGCATGGGATACGCAGCACGGCCCACCCTGTTCCAAACCTCGACGAACAGGACGGATGGTTCGAGGCGCCGCTTTGGATCTACGGCAATGACTCGCCGCAGCGAAAGCCGGCGTGGGTGCGGATGTCAGATGATCACTTGGTGATCAGCGATCGCGGCGATCGAGAGCTTCGCGTCGATGTTCGGTTTCCGAAACTTGCGGCCGAACAATTGGCGAGCCTGGTTTCTCCTGATTTCAAGCTGCGTCCTCGGGCCCTGTTGACGACGATGTACGCGCGGTTGATCCTCAGTGACCTGTTTCTGCACGGCATCGGCGGCGGAAAATACGACCAGCTTGGTGACATGATCATTCGGTCATTTTTCATGGTTTCGCCGCCGGAGTTCATGGTCATCTCGGCAACAATCCAGTTGCCTGGGATCGCGCGTGCCGATGACTCGACGGACGTGCGAGAATTGCAACAGGCCATTCGCGACACGTTTTACCACGGCGAGCGTTTTGCCGATGAGGTTCCACTGGATGCGAAACTGATCGATCGAAAGCATCAGCTTTTGGCATCCGTTCCACCCAGGGGCAACCGCAAAGCGTGGCACAATGAAATGTCGGAGATCAATGCCTCGCTCGCCGACCAACTGAGCGAGCGCAGAGGCCAACTGCACACCGAGTTGGCGAGGGCTCGACGAACAGCTGCATCGGGGGCGCTGTTGGCCAGCCGCGAGCATCCCTTCTGTGTCTTTCCGCTCGAGTTCCTGACCGATGCTTATCGGGCGCTGCTCCCGTCCTGAATTTCCGGCTTAGCGGCTGACCAGGATCTGACCGACGAACAACCAGATGGCTGTGAAAGCGAGCCCTAATGCGGCATGAATGGTGTCGGCGCTGATCATTTCGGGCCTCTTGAAGGTGAACGGTGCTTTGGCCCGTTCCCTGGCCCAAACGTCGCTGTCGATGGTGACAGCGGAGTTAGAGTGATGCACCGATCCCGGCGCGTATTCTTTGGATCGGCACAATCGTCGTGCACCTGATACGAAATTCTGCTTGAGCGGATAAACCCCTCATTCGCTACAGCTTTACAATGCCCGAGCCTGCGAACCGGCAAACCCTCATTCGACTCCGCGCGAGAGCTTCTCCATGGCTGTTAAGTATTGGTTGATGAAAACCGAACCGACGACCTATTCGATCGATGACCTGGCCAGGGAGAAGGATCAAACCACGTGTTGGGAAGGCGTTCGCAATTACCAGGCACGAAACACGCTGCGTGATGACATCCAAGAGGGTGACCGCGTGCTGTTTTATCATTCGGCGTGCAAGGAACCGGCCGTAGTGGGAACGGCCGTCGTGACCCGCGGCGGTTATCCCGATTCACACGCGTTTGATCGCCGCAGCAAGTACTACGACAAGAAGAGCGACCCGGAGAATCCGACCTGGTTCATGGTCGATATCAAGTTGGATCAGAAATTCGAGAAGCCGGTAACGCTGGCGCAGCTGCGGGATCGCTCGGCATTGAAAGGCATGGTGCTACTCCAGAAAGGGAGTCGATTGAGTGTCCAAGGGGTCAAGAAAAAAGAGTTCGATACCATTGTAAAAATGGCGTCGGCGACCTGACTGTCTCTCCACCGGGGGGATCTTGATCGCAGAGCGATGTTGCGGCCACCGAGGTGTTGTAGGATGACGGATTCCGCGAAGTGCGGGTCTGGCGCGTCCCTTCTTCTCATGACGTTTCGGTAAAGGTTTCGACATGCACGTTCGATCACGAATCTCGATGTTTTTCATGGCTGGACTGCCGCTGTTTCTTGCGGCCGTGGTCCGCGGCGATGAGTTGGAGATTGTCCACGGTGTGGCAAAACAGCCGTTGGTCGCGGCGACCGAGCGCTTGATCGAAGCGCTCGAGTTTGCCGGAGCACCACTTGATAGCGACGTCGTGGCGAAACTGCGCGAAGCGGGCCGGTTGGAAAAGCCTGCCGACGTCTCTCGCGAGATCCAATCGATCCTTGATCCGCATTGCCTCGTCGAAGTCCACATCAACGCCGAGAGCCGCGTGAAGGTGAAGGAGGGACCGGTCGAGAAAGAATTGATGCAGCAGGGTTGGAGGGCGCTGCTGGTAAAGGTGCACAACGAAGCGGGTATCAATCCCGAATTGGTCGTGCAAAGTCCCAATGCATTGCCGATGTACCAGAAAGGAAAGGGACCGCGCCAAAAGCCGATGAGCGACGAACAACTCGTTCGCCCGAGCGACGTGTCCGACCGCTGGCTCGACATGTCGATGCTCAACCGACAACCGATGAAACAGCGGCTCTCGGGGTTGAAGGTTGAGTATCGCGTCGTGATGTTGTTCAGTCGCGATTCCGGCAAACGCGAGGCCTCACTCGCGTTCAATATCGGTCAGGGTACGCAGGACATCGGTTTTCGAAACGCCGTGCCGATTCTGTTTGATTGTGAACCGGCGGTCGAAGTGCAGCTGAATGTCGCCGATTTTGACGGCCGTCCGACGACTGCGGCCTTTGTCATTCGAGATGATCAAGGCCGCGTCTATCCGAACCCCGCGCGGCGATTGGCGCCCGACTTCTTTTTCCACCACCAGGTTTATCGGGCCGATGGCGAGTCGGTGATGTTGCCGCCTGGCGATTATTCGATCTCGGTAACCCGCGGACCGGAATACCATCCGTTGAAAATGGAGGTGAGCGTTCCGGAGGCCGACGGATATGAGATTGACATTCAATTGGATCGCTGGATCCATCTTGCGAAGTCGAATTGGTATTCGGGCGACCATCATGTTCATGCCGCGGGATGCGCCCACTACGACAGCCCAACGGAAGGTGTGGGTCCCGAGGACATGATGCGACACATCCTTGGCGAGGATTTGAACGTTGGTTGCGTCTTGAGTTGGGGTCCCTGTTGGTACACGCAGAAACAGTTTTTCGAAGGTCGTGCCTCGGCGCTTTCCACTTCACGGAATCTGATGCGATACGACGTCGAAGTCAGCGGATTTCCGTCATCGCACGCCGGGCATCTTTGCTTGTTGAAATTGACCGAGGATGACTACCCCGGGACCGACGTCCTCGAAGATTGGCCGAGTTGGACTTTGCCGGTTCTCAAGTGGGGACAGCAGCAGGGTGGTGTGGTTGGTTACAGCCACAGCGGTTGGGGATTGGCTCTGCCCGATCGGATGTCCGATGGCAGCCGGAAGTTTGTCAATGCGCGTTGGGGCGGAGCGCCGGAGGGATGGCAGGGAACCCACGCGGATCGTTTGCCCGATTATGCGATGCCGCCGTTCGACGGGATTGGTGCCAACGAATACATCGTGACAACGGCGCACGGGGCATGCGACTTTATCTCCACCGTCGACACCCCCGCGATTTGGGAGTTGAACATCTGGTACCACACGCTCAATTGCGGGATGACTTCGCGGATCAGTGGTGAAACCGATTTTCCATGCATCTACGGTGATCGCGTCGGACTGGGACGTATCTACGTCAAGCTCGACGACGACCAGGAACTCAACTACGACAATTGGGTTGCGGGTCTGAAGGACGGACGAAGTTATTGCGGTGACGGATTGAGCCACGTGACCGATTTCCATATCAACGGCCTCGAGGTCGGAACGCGGGCAAGGCCCCAGTCGGCACCGAGCCGGCTCGACTTGGACAAGCCTCAGCAGGTCACTGTGAGCTTCAATGCCGCCGCGCTTTTGCGGGCGCGGCCCACCGAAGAAACGAATCGCATTCGGAGCATGCGATTGGACCAAAAACCGTACTGGCACATCGAACGATGCCGGATAGGCGATACGCGCAGTGTGCCTGTGGAACTTATCGTCAACGGCGAGGTTCATTCGACGCACGAGTTGCTTGCCGATGGCCAACTTCGACATTTTGAAGTGCCGATTGACCTTGACCAATCCTCCTGGGTTGCTGTGCGAATTCTTCCGTCGGTCCATACGAATCCGATTTTCGTGCATGTCGGCGACAAGCCGATTCGGGCCAATCGCCGAAGTGCCCAGTGGTGTATCGATGCCGTGAAAACATGCTGGGAATCGAAACAGAAAATGATTCGCGAAGAGGAACGCGAGGCCGCCAAGGAGGCTTACGACCAGGCGACCGCAATCTACAAACGCATCCTCGATGAGAGTTGAGCTTACGGGCGTTTGGGGGTTTGGTTTTTTTCGTACTTTCAATCGGATATGATGGACATTCGATCGGATTCGTTTTTATCTCCGGTTCTCGTCCGTTTCTCTCGTCCAATCAATCAGGCGTTCGATGGGCATTCGTTTTGCGTGCCATGTTTGCGGCAAGCATCTCAACATCAAGCGTGAACTCGCCGGGCGTCGGGGCGTCTGCCCAGCCTGTGCCTCCAAGTTCCGAATTCCGCTGGAGGATGCCGAAACGTCATCTCCGGTAGAGAGCAAGACTCCAGCAGCGAGCCCCAGTGGACAACCGCATGGGGCCGAGACCGAGCAGGTTGGAAGTGGCGAAGGGGTGGGTGGAAATCAGGGAGCATCGCCACCCGATGGATTGCCGGCTACATACGCCGGGCAACCGGTTGGCTCGGCCGAGCAAGCTGTCACGGAGCAAGCCGTTACACAGCAAGCTGTCACAGAGCAAGCCGTTACACAGCAAGTTGTGTCCGAGCACGTCGCTTCCCCGCAAGGCGGCTTTGACGCGGCGGAGATGGCGCCGGTGGTCTCGGACCTGGGTTCGACCAAGGTCAGTTTGCTTGACGACGATCCCGAGGCGACCTGGTACGTTCGTCCTCCCAGCGGCGGCCAATACGGTCCGGCGTCGGGGGATATCCTCAAGCAGTGGATCGGCGAAGGGCGAGTTGCTGCGGCGGCGTTGTTGTGGCGAGACGGTTGGCCACAATGGCGCAGTGCAAGCGAGGCGTTGTACGAGTTGGCCGACCAGTTGCCCTCTGGACAGCTTGTCTCGAGCGCGTCGGCGTCGGCGTCTGGGATGTCGGTTTCCCAGTCCCCTGCGTTTTCGGGTCAGGCAGGTGTGGGTACCGAACGTCGCAATCGAGCGATGCGGCGCGTTCTGTTGATCGGTGTGTTATCGGCGGTCGCGTTATCGCTGATCGGCATCCTGTTGGTCGTTGCCAACATGCAGGTCCTCGAACCACCTGCAAATCCCTGATTCCACGTCATTTCTCAATGCTCGCCAAGCATTCCCGCACTCTGTATGGGTAATGGTCCCTTACCAGAGATTGGGTTGATGCACTAAAGTGTGTCCCGTACTGGAGCCGTTGGCGGCGCCGGTTTCACGATGCAAACCTACCTCAGGCAACACCTGATCCATCACGGGGCAAGTGTTCGAATTGGAGTTGAAATAATGCGTTCGAAGAGACTGATGGCATTCATATTTGTCACGATGTTCGTTGGCTTGGTTACCCAGGCTGTTGGTGATGATGTGACCGAAGCGGCCAAGGGCGAGAAGGTCAGCGTTTTCAGCGAAGCGGAACTCGAGGTCCCCTCGGCTTTCAAGCGAGTCGAACCCAAGTCACGGATCATTGAGCATGAATTCCAGGCCAGCGCAGGCGAGGGAGATGACGCTGAGACCGCGAGGGTCACGATGATGGCGGCCGGGGGCGACGTTCCGGCCAATATCAAGCGATGGAAGGGTCAATTCGCCGGCGGCGATCCGGACGAGCAAAAGACAAAACAGATGACGATCGGAAAATGGGAAGTTCACATCGTCGACGTTAGCGGCAGTTTCGCGGAACGAATGGGTGGTGGTCCGTTTGCCGGTGGCAAAGTCGTCAACCGTGAGAACTATGCCATGACCGGCGCGATTCTGGTGCACCCGGAGGGCCGTAAATTCTTTGTGAAGATGATCGGGCCCGAGGCGGTGATCAAGGAGAACCGCGAATCGTTTGTTGAAATGATCAAGAGCGTCGACGAGTAGTTTCGACCGACAATCACGCTCGCCCCCGGCAGATGCGTTCGCGCCATGAACATTCAGAGTTTTCTTGAGCATCACGGAATCCTCCGCAACCCTTTTGCGGAGGAGGATGCCCAGACGGACCCCGTCTTCAAAGAACACTGCATCAGCAGCGCGTACCATCCGATTTGGGACAAGGTCTACGGAGATCCGACCGAGCCTTCGACGTCGATCATTTTTGGGCCCAAAGGCTCCGGCAAGACCGCGATGCGGTTGCAGATCGATCGGCACCTGATTCGTTTCAGCGAAGAGAATCCCAACTCGCGCGTGTTCGTGATTCGCTACGACGATTTCAATCCGTTCCTGGATCATTTCTGCGAACGGATGAGCCGTCGTATCAACAAGAAACCCGAAAAGGTGCTTGAGGCATGGCGGCTGTGGGACCACATGGATTCGATCCTTTGTATCGGTGTCACCGACTTGGTGGATCGCATTCTTAACGTCGACCAGGGGCGACCGAGCGAATCGATCAGCAAACAATCCCTGCGCAGCCTCGACCGTACGATGGCGCGTGACATGCTGCTGTTGGCGGCCTGCTATGACCAATCGACCGCATCGACTTTCACGGGCCGGTGGAATCGTTTGCGCAGGCGGCTGCGTTACGGCAACCTTGCCGCCAAGTCGCGAATGGCCTTGGCGGTCGTGTCCGCCATCGCATCAATTGTGCTGGTGGCGTGGTTGTTGATACCAGCAACAGGATTGCTTGACACCGTTGACGGGCCGGTTCCCGTGGACGTTGATCCGCCCGTCGATGCGGCAACGGAGGATTCCGGGTTTTCATGGAAGCTCCTGTGGTTGATACCTGCGATCACTTTTCTCGGTTCGTTACCGCTGATTATCAACACCATTCGTCGGCAAGTTGCGGCGCTCGGAATTCACAAACACATGCGGGTTGGCAAGCGTGAGACGAGTTCTCTGCGCAAGGTGCTGCAGAAATTTCCGACCAAGGAGTTGGCAAACCAGCCGTTGCCGCGATTCGATCGTACGGACGACCGATACGAACTGTTGAACAAGTTTCAGTCGATACTGGATCGGTTGGGATTCAATGGTGTGGTCGTCTTGATGGACCGAGTCGACGAGCCCCATATGACGGGCGGTAAGCCAGAATTGATGCAGCGATTTGTCTGGCCGATTCTCGACAACAAGTTGTTGAAGCATCCCGGCATCGGATTCAAGATCATGTTGCCCCAGGAATTGCATCGCGATATCGAGAGAGAGACACGCGAATTTCACGAGCGGTCGCGGCTTGACAAGCAGAACGTGATTCCGGCGTTCCAGTGGACCGGCGAATCTCTGTATGACCTGGCCCGGGCACGAATGCTGGCGTGTGCTGCGGAAGGACAAACGCCTGAGCCGAAGGACTTGTTTGCCGAGGAGGTCAGTTACGAGCGCATGCTGTCGGCATTCCAGTCGCTCAGGGTACCGCGTCACCTCTTCCGCCTCCTTTACCGTGTTCTGGTGGATCATTGCAATCGTCACACCGACGCCCAGCCGGTGTTCCAGATCAAGGGCGAGACGTTCGAAGCGGCGCTGGCGGTTTACAGCCGCGACGCCGACTTGAATTTGAATTGAGGCTCGCCGACGGGCGGCCTCCAGCTCGCCTTGCCGGAAACGGGCGTTTTGGTAGGCTATTTGACGCCCGGGGAGCGGTCTGCCCGCCCGCGGTGTTGATTCAATTCTCGATGTCGAGCGGCTTACCGTTCTCGGCACAACAAACTGGAGAGCAAACCAGGTGGGTACCAAGAAGACTGGCAAGGGACGTAGAAAAGTTGGGCGAAAGAAAAGAAGAATGCGTGCGAAAATCCGCCATCGCAAGAAATAGTCCCCATTTTTAGGGGCTCGTAGATCTTTCTGCGATCACATGCTGTCGCAAATTGCGGCGGATCTTCTGCTCATCGGTCTCTCGGTGAGCCCGTTGCTTCCGTATCGGAATCTCGGTTTGCACCGAGAATGCGTTCGCGGTGACGAATTGATGCAGCGAAAGACGTGTTCAGCAGCTAAATTGGATGGTTTGGTCGATGCACTCGCACGTGAGTCGACCGCTGTGAACTGGATGCTTTGAATGTCCTTCCTGCAATGTCGGCTTTTTCATTGACGGATGGGACCCGCACTTGCTGCCTGCTCAATCATTGGCAACCCGGAAAACTTGCCCATGTCGACCGTCGATTCCACGGGATCTGATTCGAAACCCGACCAGACGCCTCCGTCGCCTCCGAAAAAACGAGGGGTGCCGGAAGGGTTGTGGCTGAAATGCCCTGGCTGCGGAGCGTCACTTTACAACAAGGAAGTTGCCCAGCGGTTGAACGTTTGCCCCAAGTGCGAACATCATTTCTACGTCTCGGCGACCGACCGGATCGTGCAGGTGCTCGACGAAGGGACATTCGAGCCGATGAATGAACACCTGCGTCCGACCGATCCCCTCGAGTTCGCCGATCGACGCAGTTACGCGGATCGGTTGGTCAACGAACAGAAACGCACCGGATTGTCCGACGCCGTCGTCACGGGGACCGGTATGATTCGCGCTCGACGAGTCGCGTTTGCCGTTACCGACAGCGCGTTCATCATGGGCAGCATGGGTTCGGTCGTCGGGGAACGATTGACGCGGCTGGTCGAGGCGGCGACAGACCAGAATCTGCCGCTGATCATCATTAGCGCCAGCGGCGGTGGGGCTCGCATGCACGAAGGAATCCTGTCGCTGATGCAAATGGCGAAGGTGTCCGCGGCATTGGCCCGCTATGCCGAAGCCGGCGGCCTTTTCATAAGTGTCCTGACCAATCCGACGATGGGAGGCGTGGCCGCCAGTTTCGCCTCGCTTGGCGATCTGGTTTTCGCCGAGCCGAAGGCATTGATCGGATTCGCCGGCCCACGAACAATAAAAGCGACGATCGGAATCGAGCTGCCGGAAGGATTCCAAACGAGCGAATTCCTTCTCGAACATGGTTATATCGACCGCATTGTCACCAGAAAAAACATGAAGTCCGAGATTGCTCGCGCAATCGACTATTGCGGCAAGTGATCGCTGCAATGATTCTCCAAGTTGACCAGGGATCATTCACCTGCTGCTCCGCGTCACGCGATCATCACCGTATTTGGCACTCATTCACTCGTTAGCCGTTCACCCATGAGTCTGCTCGATTCGATCAAAGCCGCGTTCAAATCTTCCGGCGGAGGACGGATCGACGTCGAGGGCCGGTTTTCGCGCCAGCGGACCGCGGTGACCGGAACGATGGCCCATTTTTTCGTGGCCAAGGACCGCGAGCACAATGATCGGATGGTCGGGGTCAAGATTCTTGACATCGAAAAGATGGAACTCTTCGAGGGTCGTTTCAAAGGCCTTGGGAAACCGAGCGAGGGTGAGATCGCGCTGAGCATGAAGCATCCCAACATCGTCGAAACCTACGAGGTGGGTGTTTCCGCCAAAGGCCAACCCGTCATCGTGATGGAATACATCGCCGGGCCGAGCATGCAAAACATCGTCGTCCAGAAACAGGAGGAACATGTCGGCGGCCGGCGGATGGCCCTGATTCGCGACATGGCGGAGGCTCTGAAATACGTCCATCTGCAGAATTTCATTCACCGCGATATTTGTCCCCGCAATTTCATCTGTCTGCCCGGCAGCACCGGGGTCAAGCTGATTGATTTTGGTTTGACCGTGCCCGCAACTGCTCCCTTCATGGCACCGGGAAACCGCACCGGAACGCCGTTGTACATGTCACCTGAGATCATTCGACGGAGATCGACGGACAAACGCGTGGACATCTTTTCGTTTGGGATCACCTGCTATTGCCTATGTTCGTTTGCCCACCCGTGGCAGGGTGAGATTCTCAACGGGCGGGCGGCTTTGCATCACGACACGTCCGCGCCGGTCGATTTGATCGAGCGGTGCCCGAACATTGATCCCCGATTGTCACGGGCGATCATGAACGCGTTGAACCCACAGGTCGAACAGCGAACGACCGATATGGACCAGTTTCTGCAGGCGATCCGTTCGGTTGACAAGGCGTTTGTCGACTAATCAGGCGGGTGGAGCGGTTGTGTGCCCCTGGAACTGGAACACAGCAGCCCCCTCCGAAGCCCGCAGCTCCCCGGCTCGGACGGTTGGCAACACCCTCACCGCTGGCCAAAACCCCTTCCGTGGGCGTCGCGATTGGGTGATCCGTCAAAATCGGAACCTGGCGGGCCGCAGGGGCAGGATTGGCCGTTTTCACCGCGATTTCGTTGACACTCTTTTTCCGGCGTAACTATACTCCGGAAGACGTGGTGATTTTGGCAAGATTCTTGTCGCGACGAGTGTCGCTTACCACAGCCGTCCCCGGTACTTGGCTCCTGTAGAATCAGGGACCGGGGCGATCCCCACGTCCGTCGGTCTCATCCTTCACGGAAAAAGCAATGACTTTACTTGGGAAGTCCTTCTCAGCCGTCATCCTGATTCTCAGTGCGGTCTTCATGGTGTTGGCTCTTGCCGTCAATGCATCGCATCGAAATTGGCGTGATGTCGTGCTGACAGGAGTCAATGGCCAACCCGGTTTGAAAGCCCAGGTGGAGCAGCGATCGCGTGAGAATGAGCAGCTGACCAACGAAAAGAATGATCTACTGACTGACCTCGCTTTCGAACAGGCGGCGCGCCGTACCGCATTGGCCGCGCTGCAGACCCAGCTCGACCAGCTCAAGACCGACCTTCAATCAAGTGAGGCCTCGGTCCAACAACTCACCGCGCAATTGACCGTGTTGAGTCAAACCGATCTGAGCCGGGCCCAGGAACTCGAGCGGTTGACAGCCGAGAATGCACGGTTGAGGACGCAGGTTCGCACCGAGCAACAGGACCGTGACACGCTGTTCACCCAGACACTCGAACTGACCGACCAGATGAACAAGCTGCGCGGGTTCAAGCAGCAACTCGAAGAACGCAACCTGCAATTGATGGCCCAGGTGACGCGCTTCGAGGAAGTGATCGAAGCCAAGGGAATCGATGTCAACGAACCGCTCGATGGAGCACCCCCGGAACGCAACGGTGCGATTCTCCAGATCGACCGGCCAAGTCAATTGGTGTTGGTCTCGATCGGGTACGACGAGGGACTGCGTGAAGGACACCTGCTCGAGGTCACGCGCCGGGGACGCTACGTCGGCAAGTTGAAGGTTCGCAATACGGAACCCGACCGCGCCGTCGCCGAAATTCTAGAAGACTACAGCGAACTTATCCTGCAGGAGGGCGATCGTGTCGACACTACCCTCGACTGAGAATCGAAAACAGCCGCCGAGCGTCTACACCATCATGCTGCTGTTGAGCATGATCTTCATGTTGATCGCTGTGATCGCGATGTGGATCGAATTGAATCGGTGGGCTCCCGATTACTATCGCACACCATCGGCCATCCCGAGTGCGATGGTGATGCCGGTCGACCACTTCGAACTGGTCTGAGCCACCGAGCCTGCGCTCTCGCAGGCGGCATCCGAAAACGCGCGCGTGCTTGCGTCCGTTGGAGGGTGTCTCGATGAGTTCCGGCGATCACTCAACAATTCCGGAACTCGCAAAGCTCGGTCCGGCCTACGAGTCGGCCTACGAGTCGCCCATCGTGAGTGTTTTCGTGCCAATCGCGGGTGCAAATCCTGTTTGTCAACCTACGCTGCGTTTCGATTGCGTCCCGTTGAGGGCGTCTCGATTTTTAAGATTGCATCGACGTCACATGGCATGACGATCGTGGGATCGATTCTTTTCGCGAAGGCGACGTCGGCCAGCGGCGCAGCAGCTTGACCGAGCGATTCGGTTAGCATTCGCGGACGAAGGGTGTTGGCCAGCACGGCTCTGCAAGCGGATGCCATGCTGCTCGACCAACCGCCGCGGCAGAAATGGTTCCGGATTGCGCGGAGCTGTTGCCCTCGGCCGAACGACTTGCAGTCCCAAGGCAGAATCGACGAATCACTGAGCAGATTGCATTCGCCAGCAAGTTCACAACGCCAACCCGCTTGGCGAAGCAGGAACTCCCACGCATAGGAGGTCGCGAGACTCTGTTTGCCCTTGTAGGCTTTGCAGAGTGAACGGAGCAGATCTCGACGCCAAAAAGATGCCTGGAGATGCGTTCCGATTTGTCCGAACGCCTGGCCACCGACTTCGCGGCAACCTTGGCAGTTGTTTTTACAGAGTCGGTCGCGGCTGTCGTACCAGCCTGCGGCGAGAATCGTTCCATCGCCTGCGTCACGGATGACCGGTGCGACTGCGCCGGCATCAAACCGCTCGAATTTTCCAAGCGCGGCGTCGGTCCATCCACCGGTCGCTTGAATGCCGTCGGCCAGCACATGGACGAATCGTCCTTTGGCCGAGGATGCCGCGGCGGTGACGGCGTCGACCACGCGGTTCGATTCGGCGACGACGAAGCGAACTTCGTCACATAGTTCAAAGGGATCGTCGTAATTGCCGTTATGAGGCACAATGACTTCGCAGCCCGACGGTCGGTTCTCCAGCACACTGATCAACGTGCACTCGAACGCGGCGAGGTCGCGCCCGATCGGAACCACAATCGACAATCGTGGAATCGGGGGAAAGTTTGGCACCGATCCATCCCAACAAAGAGGCCAAATTCGGTCTCAATCCTTCTGAAACCGGTCTCCGAATAGGAGACAAACATCTTTCAGCATTTTTCGGAGCGGTCGCCAAGTCGAGTTGAGTCGTTGGACCCGTTGAGTTTGCGAATCAGGGAAGTTTAGATAACCCCCTACGAGTTGTTTCCCCAATCCGCACAATTTGACATGCTGGGAAACCCCCGAATCTTTCAGGCTTCACGAACCATGCAGAAACGACCCCTTTTTTCCGGAGGCCCGCTGGTCTCCGAACTCGGATTCGGAGCCTGGGCGATCGGAGGCGGCTGGGGGAAGCAAGACGACGCAGAATCGATCGCGACGCTCCACGCCGCCCTCGATAACGGCATCAATTTTGTCGACACGGCACAGGGTTACGGCGATGGCCACAGCGAACGAATCATCGCCAATGCGCTCCGGGACCGAAGTGATGAAGTCTTTGTAGCGACCAAGACACCGCCCGATGCCGGACCGTGGCCGCCAAGCCCCTACTGCCGATGGCAGGATCGTTATTCGGCCGCCTACCTGCGCGATAACGTGAACCAGCGGCTGAAGAACCTCGGTACTGAGCGGATTGATTTGCTGCAGCTGCATACTTGGACGCGAGCATGGAATGACGACCCGCAGCCGTTGTTGGTCCTCCGCCAATTGCGCGACGAAGGCAAAATACGCTTGATCGGTGTCAGCACGCCCGAGCAGGACCAATCGTGCGTGATCCAATTGATGCGAGATGGTTTGGTCGATGTGGTTCAAATCATTTTCAACCTCTTCGACCAGGAGGCAGCGGCACAACTGTTGCCGGTTGCTGCAGAAACGGGAACCGGTGTGATCGTCCGCGTGCCGTTTGATGAAGGGGCGTTGACGGGCAAATTCACCGGGGATCACACCTTCGAAGATTCGGACTTTCGTCGTCACTACTTTGCCGGCGATCGCTTGCAAAGGACCGTCGGCCGCGTTGATCAAATTCGTGCCGATGTGGAACAGTTTGAAATTGCCGACCAGTACACGCTTGCCGATGTCGCATTGAAATTTGTTCTCGCCAGGCCCGAGGTCAGTACCGTGATCGCCGGCATGCGCAGCGTCGATCAAGTCAACATGAATTCTCGAGCAGCCGGATTGAAGGATTTGCCCGACGCCCTGCTGGTTCAATTGCGCCGGCACAATTGGCGCCGCGGTGTCTGGTACGGAGGGAAATGACCATTGCAGAATGAACAGAACGATCACGAAACCAAGTTTACCCGAGTTCGCGATTGATGAATGAGTTACTCGAAGCTGCTACGTCGGCCGCACAGGTTGGGGGCGACATTCTGATGCGGTACTTTCGCGATGGTGTCCAGATGCGGGACAAATCCGAAAGTGGCGGTAAGTCTTACGATCTGGTCAGCGATGCCGACATCGAAAGTGAAGGCGCGATTGCGGCGTACTTACGCGAACGATTCCCCACGCACGAATTGCTCGGCGAAGAAGAATTGGCTGGAAATGTCGAGGCTGAACATCTTTGGGTGATCGATCCGCTCGATGGCACCAACAACTTTGCACACCAGATTCCCCACTTCGCAGTGTCAATTGCCTATTACCACTGTGGCGTCGCAACGGTTGGGGCGATTCTGAATCCCGCCCGTGACGAAATGTTTGCGGCCGCCGTTGGCCAGGGCGCGTTTCGCAACGGCGAGCAGGTCTCGGTCTGCGATTCCGATACGCTTGCGCGGACGTTGATCGGGTGCGGCTTCTATTACGATCGAGGTGAAATGATGCGCCGTACCCTTGCCGCGATCGAAGAGTTTTTTACCAACGACATCCACGGCATCCGGCGTTTTGGCACCGCGGCATTGGATCTGTGCCAGGTCGGATGCGGTCAATTCGGTGGATTCTTCGAATATCAACTCTCACCGTGGGACTTTGCCGCCGGCGTGCTGTTTGTCCGCGAGGCGGGCGGCAAGGTGACCGACGGACGTGGTGCCGCGTTGACGCTCGAGAAGACCAGCGTGGTCGCCAGCAACGGGAATCTGCACGACAAGATCATCGAGATCACTTCGAGGCATCATCCGTGAACGGTTGTGGCTCGTTTGTCCCAAACGAGGTCTTGCTCGCGCCGTTGGTCTGTCCCAAATGAGTTTCTAATCGCGCCGCTGGTTTGTCTCAAGCGAGCTCTCAATACGTGCCTCTCGTTTGGGACCAACGAGCCACCATCGTTCAGGCCCGGGGATGTCGATATTTTCCTGGCTGGGGAACCGATACCTTGGGTGCCTCGCCCCAACGGTACGACTTGGGGCGTAAGTCCTGGGGGCTGTTTGCGATTTCGTCGTAGGTCATCATCCGACCGCTGTAACACGCCTCGCGGCCAAGAATCGCCATCAGCGTGCTTCGGCACATGTAGGTGCCGTTGTTGATGCGAGGTCTTTCGCCACGGATCGCCTTGAAAAACTCGTCCTGTTCCGCCTGATGCATTTGCACCTTGTCGTCTCTGAATCTCCATGACTCGAGCCCGTCGATCTGGTGCGCGACCAACTTTGCAACACCACTTGTCCCATAGACGTAGTCTTCCGTTTCGTTAAAGCAACCAGAAATTTGACGGGTGTGAGCGTACGTGCGACTTCCGTTGGCCCACTCGTAGACAACCGA
>JAHELS010000355.1 GCA_024644085.1 Rhodopirellula sp. | reverse complement strand
ACTTCGGATCACTGGGCGTTTCAGCCCGTCGTGCGCGGGGAGGTTCCCGAAGCCGCCAACCTCTCGCCCATCGACGCTTTTTTGCATGATGCGCTCGCGAAACGCGACCTTTCGTTTTCCGAGCCCGCCGATCCTCGGCGACTCATTCGCCGGGCATCCATTGTTCTAACGGGACTCACGCCAACGCCGACGGAAGTTTCAGAGTATCTGGCTGAGCATGAAAAGGACCCGGAGCAAGCTTACGCCGCGCTGGTCGACCGGTTGTTGGCGTCAGAGCACTTTGGTGAACGTTGGGCACAGCATTGGTTGGATGTGATTCGGTGGGCCGAAACGAACGGTTCCGAGGCGAATCTTTATCGCAAGAACGCGTGGATCTATCGGGATTACGTCGTGAGGGCATTCAACGAAGACAAGCCGTACGACCAATTCGTGCGTGAACAGATCGCGGGCGATTCACTGGGTGCCGGCGAGGCGACTGGATTCCTGGTAGCCGGCCCGCATGTGCCCGCGGCGACGGTCGGCCGCGAACCGACGGCCATTCGCCAGGCGCGAGCCGATCGGATGGATGAAATCATGCAAACCGTCGGTGCCTCGGTCATGGGCGTGACCATCGGGTGTGCGCGCTGTCACAACCACAAATTCGATCCGATCACGATCACCGATTACTACTCGATGACTGGCGTCTTCCAGGACATCGAATTTGGGGCACGATATCCAGAGTTTTCACCCGACCATCCGCGGCGACAGCGGGGCGACGAACTGTGGAGCGAGATCGCCAAACAACGTCGTGTGCTTCGTCCGCTCGGCGGTTGGGAAGAGAATTGGGGCGCGTTTCGTGAGATGCATTTCAATCCGGTCACTACCAAAGCGGTCCGGATTCGATTCAAGATGACCAATGTTGGTTTGGATGAGCTGGAAATCTTCGGCCCGGAGAACCGACGCGAGAATCTCGCCCACGAGCGCCTTGGCACGAAGGTCTCCGGGGTCCCCGAGGAAGGCGTGGATGGTCGGTTCCCAATCGAACGACTCATCGATGGTGATTTCGGAACGATGACCTGGCGGGCGCAAATGCCCAAGAATTCTGAAGACCGACCGTGGGTTCGATTCGATTTTGAAAACCCCGCAACCATCAATCGCCTGCGAATGAGTAGCAATCGTGAGTACTACTTCGATACCGATTACCTTGATAAGGCACCCTATTTGCCGCGGTACGAATATGACATGGATGTTTTGACCGATGACGGAACGTGGCAACCCTGGGTCGGAACGTGGCACGTCAACAAGAAGCTCAGCGAGGAGCACCCTGAACGAAAATCGGCGCTCGATAAGATCCAACAGGCGATTGAAACGCTGGCCGAGGAAGGTCCGCGGCCGAGTTTTGTTGGTCGGCTTGTTCGCCCCGTGGTGACGCGTGTGCTGCTCCGCGGCAGTCCTGAGAGTCCGCGAGACGAAGTCATGCCCGCCGGACCGGCGATCTTCGGAGGTGATCTTGGGCTGACATCCAAAGCGCCCGGATCGAAGCGTCGCGCCGAGTTTGCCAAATGGATCACAAGTGAAGGAAACCCGCTGACCGCTCGAGTCATGGTCAATCGGATCTGGCATCACGTTTTCGGCCGCGGAATCGTACCGACCACCAGCGATTTCGGTGAGGCGGGCGCGCTGCCGACGCACGGGGAACTGCTCGATTGGATGGCGGCTGAGTTTGTCGAGCCAACCGTCGCGCAGGATCCGCAAGATTGGGCAAGCGTGTCGGGCGAGCCTTGGTCGATGAAATCGATGATTCGAATGCTCGTGATGTCGCGCGCGTTTCGGCAATCCAGTCTGCCGCGGGATGAGGCAATGGCCGTTGACGCGGGCTCGACGCTGCTTTGGCGGTTCCCG
Organism: Rhodopirellula sp.; assembly: GCA_024644085.1. Taxonomy (GTDB): domain Bacteria; phylum Planctomycetota; class Planctomycetia; order Pirellulales; family Pirellulaceae; genus Rubripirellula. The sequence goes on along the minus strand of JAHELS010000355.1, from coordinate 2,806 downwards.
CCCAAACGCGTGGAGGCCGAAGTGATTCGCGACTCGATTCTGCAGGCCTCCGGTTGCCTCGATCGCACGATCGGAGGTCGCAGCTACCGCATTCACAACGTGAAGAAAACTTACGCACAGTGGGAGGTGGTTGATAATCACGGACCGGAAACGTGGCGTCGCATGATTTACCAGGAGCGGATGCGCCGCGTGGACGACGGGATCTTCACCGCGTTCGACTTTCCAGATTGCGGACAGGTCCGCGCCAAGCGGCCCGTCTCGACAACACCCCTGCAGGCGCTGAACTTGATGAACAGCGATTTCGTGATCGATCAATCAAAACGGATCGCCGATCGGGCGGCGACCGAGAGTGGCGGAGATGAGACCAAGTCGATCGAGCGGTGTTTCGAATTGCTTCTGGGCCGCGCCCCCGACGACCAGGAACTCGAGGACTGTCTCGAGATCGCCCGGAAAAACGATCTCTCGCTGGTTTGTCGAGCATTGATCAATACGAACGAATTCGCATTCATTCCATAACTTTCGACTGCGAGCATCAAGTCGGGCTCGCAGGAACACAAGACATCGAGAGATCAAGATCACCACGGCGTCGGTGACGCCGCCCCACTGAACGGACGATACCATGAGCAATCCCGAACGTCTTTCGCCCAATGGACGCCGGCTTCTCGATCGGCGAAGTTTTCTCGGTACGGCCGGATTGTCCACGGCCGGTCTCGCGTTGACCAGTCTGCTCGATGGCGATGGACTGCTCGCAAAAGACACCGAGGCGTTCAGCGGGAAGACTCCGATTCGACCCGACATCGATCCCAACAACCCGTACGCACCGCGCAAGCCGCATTTCGACACGCCGGCAAAACAGGTCTTGGTGATCTACTTGCCGGGGGCGGTGAGCCACGTTGACACCTTCGACTACAAGCCCGCACTGACGGAGTTGCACGGACAAAAACCGCCTGGAATTCCTGAGGTGACCTTTGAAGGTCCGACTGGGAATATCGCCAAACCGTTCTGGGAATTCAAACCGCGCGGTGAGACCGGCAAGATGGTCTCCGACCTGCTACCGAACCTCGCCCAACAAGTCGACGACTTCTGTTTCATCCACTCGCTGAGCACGGACACGAGTGCCCATCCGCAGGGTGAGAATTTCATGAACACTGGCTTCACGATGGAAGGCTTCCCGTCGTTCGGAGCATGGGTGACGTACGCACTCGGGACGGAAAACCAGGAACTTCCCGCGTTTGTCGCGATCAACGACCCGCGCGGGTTGGCGCGCAGCGGCAAGAATAATTTTGGGAATGGATTCCTGCCTGCCGCCTTCCAGGGAACCGATTTCAATGCCCTGAATCCTCCCAACAACCTGCATCGTCCCGGATCGCTGAGCGCCGGCGCCGATCGTGACGCGGTCAATCTGCTCGAGCGCCTCAACGCACGCCATCTCCAGCAGTATCCGGGCGACGCGAATCTCGCCGGTCGCATCGCCAGTTACGAATTGGCCGGCCGCATGCAAACGTCCGTGCCGGACGTCATGGATCTGTCCGGCGAGACCGAGGCCACGTTGAACGCGTACGGTGTCGAAGGTGGCAGCGAATTGAGAGGCCAATACGCGCGGAACTGCATTCTCGCCCGCCGTCTTCTCGAAAAAGGTGTTCGTGTCGTGCAGTTGTTCAACGGCAGCGATCCATCCGGCGGCAACGGCGTGACGAATTGGGACTCGCATGCCAACATTGAGGAAACGCATGCGATGCAGGCCGAAATCATGGACCAGCCCACCGCCGCTTTGCTCGCCGACCTGAAGCAGCGGGGCATGCTCGAAGACACGCTGGTGGTTTGGGCAACCGAGTTTGGCCGCATGCCGTTCTTGCAATCCAATGGCACCGGTCGCGATCATAACCCCGACGCCTTCACCTGCTTCCTTGCCGGTGCCGGTGTCAAGCACGGGTTCAGCTACGGTGAAAGCGATGAATTCGGGTTCAAGGCCGCCGTCGACAAGTTAACCGTCTATGACTTCAACGCGACGATTCTTCATCTGATGGGTCTCGACCACGAGAGGCTGACGTTCTACCACAATGGATTGGAACGAAGACTCACCAACGTCCATGGGCATGTCGTCAAAGACTTGCTGGCGTGATCACCAGAACCAATTTGTACTGAACGACGGGCCAAGTCGGCCTAAACGACGAAGCAAGTCGCACCGAACGACGGACCAAGCGTAACGCCCTTCGACCTCCGCGGCCGTGGTTCGACGTGATCAAGCCTTGCGTACAAGATTCATCCCTTCCCGGCCGTTGTACGTCAACAACAGTGCACCGTCCGCGGCGCTCGCCTCGAATACTGCTTCGAAGAATTCATACTCGCCGGGCCATGGGAATGCGAACAGCAGATCGAAATCGTTTAACTCCAAGCCAATCTCTTCGTACACGTCACTTTCGACCGACTCGACATATTTCGTCTCCGGCATTGAATCGGAGATCGACATGATGTCGCGCGACAGGAAGCTGCCGGTGTAGAATCTTGCGCTGATCTCAAAGTCCTCGGCCAAGACGCGCGCCCGCTCGGCCAACGCCGGCTTGATTTCGATTCCCACCGCCTCCAATCCACGGAGTGCCGCCAGCATCGTCGCGACACCGAAACCGCTTCCGAGTTCGCAAAACCGGTTTCCCGCCAGCAGGTGATTCTGGTCGATCCACTCAAGTGATTGATCGAGCAAATGAAAGTCACAGGGCAGAAAGCTCTCGGGGACCGATTTTTCCACGAGAAAGAAGCCTTCCATTCGATCGTTGGCTTCATCAATCAATCGGAGCGCCAGTGAATC
>JAHELS010000117.1 GCA_024644085.1 Rhodopirellula sp. | reverse complement strand
GATGGCTGGACGACCATCGTGCAACTCCACGCCAAACCACTCGCATCGGCATCGTATTGAAGCGAGGTGTTGCGCACAACGAATCTATCCAGTTCCGATGATTCCTGTCGCTGCGATGTGCGGATCCGGACCGATGACAATCCGCCGGCATCGAGTTCATACCAACGAAGTTCGCGCTCGTGCACGATCTCGCCTGCGTCCGGGGGAGGACCGGGACGGCTTCTCAATACGCCGTCCAATGATTCCAGCCTCACATCGGGCGGCGCCGACAACACGATTCGAGTTTGCGGAGTTCGAGGAAGCTTCATCTCGAACTCGTGACCGCCGCCGACAACTTTTCCGCGCAGCCGCCACTTGAACTCGATGCCCTCACCGGTATCCGCGTCCCCTCGAAACACGGCAAGCAAATTGCCTGCGGAATCGGATTCCAACCTGGGCAACACGGCAATGCCTCGCTCGTCGTCGGGTTCAAGAACGAGATTGACGTTACCCAGCGATCGCCGAATCAGCGCGCTGCGGTCCGATTCAATGTCGATCACGCTTCGCTCGCTGACCAACGTGTCCTCGAACACTTCAACCCAATAAACGGCCGTCTTCAATCGGCTGGCATGGTCGTCGTGAGCACGATCGACGAACGAGGTGATCGCTCGCCTGAGTCGGTCCACCGAAACGGGCCAGTAATTGCGCGGGACCAATTCGGCCATTTGCGAACGATAAAAAGCAATCGGGCGCAGCGGCCGGCCATCAGGCATGGTCGCCGGCAACTTCAATGTGGGGCCCTTCAATGCTGGGCCCTGCGATGCTGGGCCCTGCGATGCTGGGCCCTGAGATGCTGGGCCCTGCGATGTGGGCAGCGACGGCTCGACGACGCCATCGCTTTGTCCCGGGTTCTCTTCCGATTGACCCAGCGCCGGCACTTCCCAGGAGACCGTCAGGATCGATGCCAAAACAACAGGCAACGTTGCTTTACACAGCCCGATCCAAGCCGCGGACAAAACGCGTGTCATGTTCACGGCGAGGCCTCGGACACTTCGCCCTGGGCCGGTGGCGGCAGCGTATGGGTCGTTGCAACGCCCGCGCCTTCGGCAGTGAGCGTTTTCAGGTGGGTTCGCGTTGACGGGGGCGCGGTCGCAACGCCGGACCGGGTGGGAGCAAACAGACGATCGTTCTTGCCCGACGACATCAACGCCCGAATGGCAACCATCACGACCACCAACGTCAAGGCGATAATCCCAAACTGGCCCGCCAGAACCGCCGCGTCCGGTGCAACCGCCAGGAGTCCACCGAACAACACGGCAACCGCCACCGCACTTGCGGGATGTCTCGCTTGCGGGACATGGGTCAGCAACAGCGTAGCGATCAGAACAATCGATCCGATGCAGATCCAAAGTGCAACGCGGGAGGCAATCACCACCTTCAAGGCACGCAGGTCCGATCCGACATAGAGATAGCGATTACCCGGTGGCAGCGAATCCTGGACCGCGCCTACCATCGCCGTGAGCGCCTCGTCGTCATCACTCGGTTGGCGGTAAAGTTTCCAGCCATCGAATCGCCACGACATGCTGCGGCCGAGCGTGGGCGACGCCCAGACGATATGACTATCCAGCGGCGCGACGATCTGCCAGATCACCCGACCCGCGCCTATCGGCAACTCGACCGCGGGTTCTACCGTCGCCCAGCTCGCGGACGACGGCAAGTCCATCCAGAGGCGCAAATCCACCAGATGGCTGAATCGGTCCCCGGGAAGGGGCAGAACCAACGAATTTCCGTCGCGACGTGTCGATACAACTTCGCCATCGATGAAAGCCTCGACAAGGAGTTCACCGGGTGAACTTGGCAAACCGATGCGGAACTGGTCCCCTCCCTGAATTGTCGCCAATACCTGTTCGTATCGCGTCCGGCGACCGGTCACCGTTCGCAGAATCGTCGTGCCGATGGACAACTCTTCCGGCTTGATCTGGCGTGATTCCAAACGGACTCGCAGCGGATCCCGTGGTAGCGCCCCCAACTCAAATGCGAATTTGCTTGGCGAATCAACCGCCGTCAAATCGAGTTGTTCATTTCCGCTCAAATTAATTCGCACCGGTCCGCGGACTGTGACGTCCTCGACCGCCGGACGCGGCAACGCTACCCATTCAATCGCCCCATCGGATGATCCCGCGCGCAGCGATTGCGCGCGCCGCCAGCGAATCGTCATCGTCTCGCTACCGAGACGCTCCGAGATCAATTCATACCTGTCGCCGTCCAAAGATCGCAAAGTGGCGGGGAACCCATCGACACTCACACTCCACGGCTCAAACTCGGAGAAATTGCCGCCGTCGAAGCGATCGGGATCGGCTGGAGGTCCAGGGAATGGATTCCCGCCCGGCTCAACATTCTGGTTGGAAAGCAACGGGGCAACGCGGGGAATGCGAATCGGTAACCGGCCTTCGAGATCCAGTGCCGGCGAGACGGTCCAATCCAGTTTCGTCTTCAACTGCTCACCATCCAACTCAATGGCGACCTGGCTCTGCAGCACGATGCGAGGCGGCTGCTCGACCAATGTTCCAACCACAACAGAGGGTTCCGCACGGGATAAAACTCGCAAAAGGGTATCCGCGGAATCCGAACTTGCGTTGGTCGTGGGCGTGACGATACGACTCAATCCCTCGGACGCAGCGAGATCGACGACGAGCAAATGACGGCCCCCGTTGATGATCTGTGCGGTTGCGTTCTGGATCGATTCCTCCTGGTCCACTTCGACAACGCGCGGCAATGCCATCCGCAGCTCGGTCTGTTCGGGATCCAGCGGTAATTCGCCAAGGATGCGTATCGACGCCGACTGCCCGCTTCCCGACGCGTATTCGATCACCCGGTACTGGTCAACATGCGAATCGACGGGGGTTCCTGTCTGCAAATCCTCGATCGAATTGATTGTCCAATCTGCATCGTCCAGTCGCAAATTTCCATCGGAAGTCTGTCCTGTGACACGGATCGTCATTTCGAGACTGGCAACGGAATCGAGAATGTTGATCTGCGAGTCGCTCGAGATGCGCAGCTGCCGGGTCTTTTCGCCAAGCCACACCGGCAACTCGAAGGATGCACGATCGAAACGGAACCGATTGGTTCGCCCCGTGGATCCTTCCTCACCAGTCTTGACAAGTTCACTGCGGACCCAGGGTCGTGTAAGCCAACGGAGTCGGTAGTCGGCTCCCGTTTTGATAAGTATTTCACCCCGTTGACGCAGGGCGTCAACAACCTGCGGCACGCGAAACCCCAGCGGCGAACTCGATGAAGCGTTGTCGTTGGGCAGTTGCAGGTCGAATGTCAGGTCGATTCGCTCCTGGCGGTGGTTCTCCGGGATGGCAACTGCGCGAATCACGCCATCGCGGTCGTCGACCGGTGCACCAAAATCAACGATCGGACCGTTGATTCCCAGACGAGGAGAATCGAGAACGACCGCGCCGGCGGGCAGACGCAGCTGCAGCGATTCAATCGACCCGCGCGCATTCCTGATCGATAGCTCAACGGACGCGATCGGTGAGTCTTCAGGTGAGTCCCAGCGAACGTCAACCACACTGTCGACGACCAGTGCGGAAACAGAGTCGGTCGATCCTGCGAGATTTCCCCATCGCAGCGTAAAGGTCCCACCACCGCTGTCGATCGAAAACGCCGTCCGACCGCCGGCAATCCTCTTGGGCGGAGCAACAACTTCGTCACCCCGGCCAATCACCTCACCAGTGATGTTCTCTGAATCGGTCGTTAATTCCACCTTCGCCGGCACATCCGGCAATCGAAATTGCAGCGTCCGTACAGATGAATGATCGTCGACACGCGCCGAGACTCGCATTTTCAACATCGCGTTGCTGCGCGTGTCGGTCTTCGCGAATAACAAGTATCCCGAATCATCCGGAGCCAATGTCATGTAATATTCATCGACGCCGCTGACATCCGGCGGATCCAGCCGATGAAAGTTCCCCATTCGCAGTGGAATCGATACCCATCGCCCCTGGGTCGGCTCAATCGATAACCTCAGCACCACCTCCATCTCGGCACGTTCGCCTTCGGTTGAACCGCGAATCTCAAGAGACTCATAGCCGAAAGACTGATTCGCTGTGTCCATGCCCGTATCCAAATCGAGCAGACGCTGAAGTTCCTCCCAGGTCAAACTGGGCATCACGACCTCAGTTTTCGACTCGCTGAGAAACATGAAAGCTTGAACCGGAATCCCTTCCGACTCCGGCTCTGCCCTACGATCGAAGATCTGTTCCGGCGGAAGTGTCCCGGGAGGCTGCGCAGTGGCGATCGAGCCGATGGCGATGAACAACCCCGCCGCGATGATCAACCTCAAACCGCCCGGTACCCGCGAATCGTCGCGCCGGGGCACGCCACGGCCGAAGCTGGTCCGGTCTTGGTCCGGACGTTCGCGGTGACGATAGGTGGATGAGAATCGCATTCGGTAGGTCGTGCTGCAGATAAAGATCCACCTAGACGCAATCATTACGCGTCTCGATCGACTCTCGTGCCGTGAGAAAAGGACTGTTTTCGCGAGATTCCTCGTTCCCTACAGTCTACGCAAACCGCGGAAACGTAAAAAGCAAAACAGTCCCTGCACGCTCGATTTCGCCACGGTCGCCTCGACCGCGCGGCAATTCGCCGAATAATCGCTACGACCGGTCCCCCGGGGCGGCCGTTTCCGCGTCGCCGCTCCCGGCAAAACCGATGCCCCGTCGTGCGATCCGGGCGGCTGTTACTGGCCGTAGACCGATCGGAAAAACTCGGCCTTTTCCTTTTTCGCCGCAGCCTCCGCCTCGGCAGCCTCCGCGGCGGCCTCGAGTTCCTGGAGCCTTGCCCGCGTCGCATCGAGACTCTGCTGTTCCGCAGCCTGAGCCTTTTGCAACTCGGCGAGTTCAGCCTGCATTTTCGCCAACGTCTCGGCGAGCTTGTTCAACTGCTCGCCGCGGGACGCCATTGTCGTGGCCAACTTAGTCGCCTCACCAGCAACCGGCTCGACCTCCTTGCGTTTTTCGGCGACCACAGCATCAGCCGCGGTCGACGCGGCGGCCAACTTTGTCCCCTCGGCCTGGAACGCGGCCAACTCTTTATTGATCCCCTCGAGTTTCGATCTGGCGATGTCGGCATCGCGGCGAGCGGTGTCCACGGCCGATTTCGCCGCGGCCAACGCTGCGTTGGTCTCATCGACTTTCTTCTTGGCCGCAGTGATCTGCGTTTCCAAAGTCGGTATCGCCGCGGTGTACTGTTGGACCTGCGCACCATGTTGTGCGATCACGCCCGGCTGTGTCTTCAACTTGCTTGTCAGATCAGCGATCTCGCCGGCGACCGCCTGCTCCTCTGCCCGGGTCTTGGTCAAGGTCGCCGTTGCCGAATCAATCGCTTGTTTTAACTCTGCAACCTTGGTTTCGGCGGCGGCCCTTGCGGCCTCCTCGCGGGCTGCGGAATCTTTCACTTGTTGATGTTGCTGGGAAAGCTGCGAACGTTCTTTGACGAGCGCTGCCATCTTGCTAACGGCTTCTCGCTTCATCTTCGTGGCCTCGGCGACTTCGTTACCAAGCTGGGCCAGTTGTTGGGAAAACGATTCCTTCTGCTTGGCCGCTGCATCTCGTACTTGCACAAAACTCTCGCTGCGTTTCCGTGCCGCCTCGCGATCCTTGTTGATCGCGGCTTGCTCGCTGGTCGACGCCGCTACCTTGGCGGTCAAATCCTGAGCTACTTTCTCCTGGGCAGATTTCGTGGCATTGGCATCGGCGAATTGTTTTTCAAGTGTGGCTTGCTGAGTCTTTGCAGAATCCAGGTCAGCCTCGGATTTCGCCAACTGCTCGCCGAGCGCTTTCTTCTGCTCATCGCTTTCGGCCTCGGCGATTTGTTTTTTCAGATTCGCGACTTCGCCACTGCTGGCTTCGACCGCTTGTTTCGCAGCGTCAATTTTCGCCGGCAGAACATTGATCAGGTCGGTCGCTTTTTTTGCCTCGCCCCGGGCCGTAGCAATTTGCTCGTTGAATTGCTTGATCGATTCAGCCGCGGCCGCAAACTTCGCGTTCAACTGGGCCACTGCCGATTCGACGTTCTTGCGATCCGATTCCGCCTGTGATTCACGGGTCGCCGCCGCCTGTTCCTGTGCGGCGACATCCAATTCGCGTTCGGCAATGGCGGTCAACGACGCGACCGCATCGGATTTCAACTTATCGTGGTCAGTTGTCACTTTAGCCAGCGCGGCGACGAGGCCCTCGAGTTCCTTGTTGGCCGCGTCGCGACGTTGGGTGGCCGCGACCAATTGTTGCTGTTGGGCTTGCATCGCTGCGGTGGAATCCTTGATTTGCTTGTCGGCGGCGGCGATGCGCGCTCGCAGGTCGGCAAGCTTTTTATCCTGGGATGCTTTCTGGGCTTGATATTCCGCGAGCAACTTTTCAGCCGCAGTTTTGTCGCTCGTCGCCTTTGTCAGAAGTGATTTGGTCTCGCCGAGTTTTGCGACCATGCCGTCAAGTCCCGCCTGGGCCTGCTCGAGCGCCTTCTGTTGTCCCGCATAACTTGCATCGACCGCGGCCAATGCCTTGTCGAGTTCGGCGACGCGCGCAGTGATCGCGGCACGTTGCTCTTCGAGCGTCGGAGGGTTGGCGGCGAGCTCGACGGCCTGCTTCGGATCCGCAACGGTCCACATCACCGTTTTTCCGTTCCAATCGCCACCGATGACCTTGCTGCCGTCGTGAGTAATGACCGCTTCGAGGGCTGGCTCGGCGAATGCGGGAAAGGTTGCGATGGCCGCTCCATCGGCTTTCCATAATTTCACCGTCTTGTCTTTTCCGCAGGTAACGATCCGACCGTCCCGGGCCATCATCACCCCTGTCGCACCTCCGCCGTGGGCGTTGAAACTCTTGAGTTGCTTGCCCGCATTCATTTCCCACAGTTTGACGGTTCCATCTTCGCTGGCGCTGACCAAAACATTCGAGTCGGCGCGCCAAGACAAACCGCGGATCGCACCTTTGTGCCCGATCAGGTCCATGTAGAGACGCCCGGTATCGGCCTCCCAGACGTGCAATCCGCCGCTGCGGTCGCCCGAGGCAATCAGCACACCGTCGGGGCTGTAGTCGACGCAGTAGACCCAATCGGTGTGTTTCTTTAATTCGAAACGGACGTCACCCGTGGCGGTATCGAAAACCCGCACGATGCGCTGCGGCCCGGCCAGCGCGATGTTGGAAAGGTTGTCGTTGACGTCGGCACCGAAGACCGTATCGAGCTCGTCGCCAACGGTAAGTATCCGGTCACCGGTTTTCACGTCGTACAGCGATGCGATTCCCTTGGCGGCATGCGTCCCGCCGCCCACCAACAGGTAGCGACCGTCAAGGCTGAACTGGATTACCTGCGGAATCCCTTCGGGATAGGGGATAATTCCGGCAAGATCGTTTGTCTCGGTGTTGTAAAGCGCGACCTGCTTTTGACCCGCGACGGCCACGAGCGGAGCCCAGGGACTCGTGGCGAGTGCGGACGCTGCGGCGGCTCGCTGCGTGGTCATGACCGGCATGCGCCACACACTCTCGGGCATCGCGATTTCTGCGGGTTTGCCCCCCGCATCCATTGACGCGAACGCGAGCGAGGGACCCTTACGTTTTTTCGCTTTGCTCGAGCTGTTCTCGAGCAATCCGCCTTCGATCCACTTGCGAATGACTTCGAGCTTTTCCTCAGGCAGCGGATCCTGGTTGGGTGGCATTGCCGGTTCTTCGGCATGCGTCATCACGAGGTACAACCGGCTAGCCGACGCATCACCCCCCGTGACCGCGTCGCCGCTCCCCCCGCCTTCCATCAGTCCGGCGTAGGTATCGATTGCCAATCCTGCTTCGGCGTCATTGGCGTTGTGACACTTCAAACAGTGTTGGCGGAAAATCGGCAGCACGTGATCGGTGAAGTTGACCGCGGGAGCATCACCGGTGCTCTGCTCGGCCCGCAATGGGGTCAACGTGGTGATCAACAATCCAAATGTCAAAAATGCTCGTAACATCATGTCGTATTTTTCGAGGAATGGACGGCACCCACACAATCGTACATGCGGTGCCCGGTCTCAGCCTGTGGATTCCAGTCTACTTCGCGGTGCAAATCGGTTCGAAACACAGTTCGCGTGTTTGGCGATCTCTCGATCGACGACGGCGAATGATCGTGATATCAAAACTCGTCGCAACGACCTCTCGTCGCGACGCACCCCCGCGTGAGAGTCAATGATTGAAAACGAATTCCCGGCTATTAAGGATTGCCCAAAACACGTCTTCCAGGCCTTCCTTCGTGTTCGGCGCCTCACCAACTGACACCAGCAATTCCTTGCGCTCGGCGTCGGTTGGATAACGGGACAAGCACCGAACGTACAAACGATCGAGCGCTTGTTCCGGCGTGGCGTTGTCTTGCAACAGTTCGTCGACCACCTTGCCCTGGGAGATCTTGCCACTGGTAGCACTGCCGTTGAGTAAATGCAGTGCCTGGGAAAGTGACGGGTCGGTCGAAGCCTCACAATCGCAAACGGTATCGCGTGGTGCACGTCCGAACGCATCGAGGAAATAGGTGCTCGTGCGGCCGTCGGCAATCTGTACCGCGCGGGCACCAAGTGGCAGACCGCGGAACTTTTCTTTCGTATTGGTTACCTGGCTGACACAATCGAGCAACATCTCGGCGGGAACGCGGCGCACGGTTGAATAGGCGTAATTTCGCGTGTCGCTGGCATTGCTCTCGTTGGGCGTCGCACTCCGCTGATAGGCGTTGGAGTTGCAAATGTCGCGCACCAATTGGCGGAAATCGAACTTGTACTCCGCCAGTCGGTCACCGAGCGTTTGGAACAGCTCCGGGTTGGTCGGCGGGTTGCTGACACGGATATCATCGACGGGCTCGACGATTCCCACACCCATGAAGTGCGCCCAGACGCGATTGGCGATGCTGGTCGAGAAGTAGGGATTCTCGGAACTCGTCAACCACTCGGCCATGACCACGCGCCGGTCCTTGCCCTTGGTGTCAGCCAATTCGCCCCCGAGATACTTCGGCGACATGGTTTGGCCCGAGACGGGATGTTTGACTTCTCCACTGCGCCGATCGTAGATGATCTTTTCGCGATAGTCTTCCGCGTTCTTCGTGGCAGTTTGACAGAAGAAAGCTGCAAAGCCGTAGTAATCGTCCATCGTCCATCGATCGAGCGGATGGTTGTGACACTGAGCGCACTGGGTGCGGATTCCCATGAACACCTGTGCGGCGTTTTCGGCACGCTTCAACGTATCGCGTTCGATTTGGTAATAGTTCGTCGCGGGATTACTGAACGTACCGCCGGTGGCGCCAAAGAGTTCGCGTACCATCTCGTCCAATGGAACGTTTTTGGCAAACTTGTCTGTCAACCACTGGTTGTACAGAAAGGCCGACTTGTAGCTGACCTGATTTGTGCTCTTGATCATCAACAACTGAGCGAATTTCATCGCCCAAATCTCGCTGAACTCTTTGCGCTCGAGCAGGCGGTCGATCAGCTCCTTACGCTTATCGGGCGCCGTGTCGTTGATGAACTGGTGGTACTCTTCTTCGGTCGGCAATTGGCCGGTGATATCGATCGTGATCCGTCTCAGAAACTCTTCATCGGTGCACAAGCCGCTGGGCAGAATCCTCAACTGGTTCAACTTCTTGCCGACCAACTCGTCGATGTAGTTTCCCTCGATTTCGGGAGCCTGGTACTTGAAGTCCTTTGGCAGCACCAACACCTGGCGGCCCTCGGTTTTGGTCTCGAACCTCGCCATGATAAAAGCTTCACCACGGGAGCCGGCCGTAACATTTCCGTCGCTGTCAACCTCTGCGGACGTTTCGTTGTTGGTCATGAACGCCGACAAATTGGTCACGTCGCGGGTCGTTCCATCGGTATAGTGGGCCACCGAGATGAATCGCTGCGTGCTTCCTTCGCCCTCGATGACAGATTGCGGAGGATAGATTTCCAGTTTGGCCACGTTCGGGGGCGGAGTCGGATCAGCCGGCGCGCCGGCTTTGAGCCATTCGAGCAGTGTCTTGTAATAAACACTGTCTTCGCCAAACAGCTTGCCGCCGGTATGCGTGACTTTCCCGGTCGACTTGGTCAAAAACAGGCTTTCCTCAGGGACGGCCAGGTTGATTCGCCGCATCCCGATTTCGCGGGTGATTCGCTTGTAGTCGCCGACCGGATCGTAGCCAAACAGGCTGATCATGAAACCATCTTTTCCACGTGCCGCGCCGTGGCAACTACCGGTGTTGCAACCGCTGCGAGTCATGATGGGGACAATGTCTTTTTCGAAGCTGATCGGAAGCTTCTCGGCACTGCGGCTGACCTTGACGGGAATCCGGACCTGGCCGGTACCGAAATTGCAAAGCAGTTCCGTTTCACCATCGGCGACCGGGACGATCCGGTTGCCTTCAATCCGTGCGAATTTCTCATCCGCCAATTTCCAGGTTGCCGTTTCGGTAACGTCCAACGTGACGTCATCGGTTCGGCGAACGACAGCGATAAACGATTGGTAATCGCGCGCCGTGTCGAGTTGGATCTGCTCGGGAAAGACCGAGAGCACCAATTCGACCTGCGCGGCATCGTCGCTGGCGGCTGTTGGAGCCGGCGCCGGTTCGGCGGCAATTCCGACAATCACCGAAATAAAGACGGCGCTGATTGGGAATAGCGTTTTTAAAGTGTTGGATAGTCGACGCATCATGTTATGCCTTCGGGTCTTTCCAGTATGGTTGTCCGCCGAGGCGCACAACGGGAATGGTTCGAACGGATTGAAACTTACTCGCCAGCTTCACGCGCCTGCTTGTGCAGCAGACGAAGCTGTTCGAGGCGGCTGAGCGGTTTCTTCTTTACCGGCGCCGGAGCGGCGGCAGGTTTTGGCGTATCTGTTTTCGGAGCCGGTTTCTTCGCAACCGGAGCCGGAATTGGCTTATCAATTTGCAGGGTCCCGGTTCCCTGGGTCTGCTTGATCACACCCTTGGGATCCGTGATCGTCGCGCGGGCCACCAATGTCTTGTGCTGGCCGACGCGAGCTTTTTCTTCGATCTTGACCGGAAACACGATCTGCTCGGTGTCGTTGGTGACTTCCATCTTGGTCTGGGGGCAAGTCACGCCCGCGGGAAGACCTACCAGTTCGACTTCACAGGTCCCGGCGAACTCGCGAGCGATCTCGATGTCGACAATCACGTCCGCGTCGGCACCGAGTTCCGCCGATGTCTTGGGGAATTCGAAGTTGAAGATCTTGTCGGCGATTTCCAATGTCGCCGGCTCGGTCGCAATTTCGTTACCGCCGACCGAGGCATAGACGATCAAGGGCCACTGGCCGATCACGGCTGACGCATTGGCGGTCAACGGAATGCGAGCTTCATCCTTGCCTTTGGGAATCTTGATGCTGCCGCTCGATCCGATCCCGGGCGGGTTGTAAAGCATTCGGATCGGGATGTCGGCATCGAGTCCGCCGCGGTCGACCTTCACGATCAATTCCATCGATCCGGTTCGCACGATCGGCACCTGCGGCTGGACAATCGAGATCGTGCAGGGCGTTGCGTTGATCACCGAGACTGCGGCACGGTCGGCGTGGTAGTCGTAGACGACGCTGTTGTTCTGGCCGATCAACAACTGATGCCGCTGGGTAAAATCGCTTTCCACCGGATTGTCCGGAATCTTGCCGACAAGGTTCACGAGACGACCATCAAGTTGTGCGTCGGCGGTCGCCGAAAGCAGAAGCGGCACGGTCGTTCGGTTCGCCGGCATTTGAATCGGAGTGATCGTGACACCCTCGGGAAGATTCAAACCGCTGATGTCGATCGGCCCGCTCACGCGCCGGCGAGCGGCGTTGATCATGACCGCGGTACGATTTCCCTGGGGAACGTTGATCTGCGTCGCCTCGTAGCGGCGACGATCGGGCAGCGTGAGGGTCAAGGCGGGTTCGCTGAGAGTGACTTCGAGTCGATAAGCGTAACCGGGGCCACCGCCGCGCAAATGATCACCAATTCCGACGTGGTATTTTCCATCGGCCGGAATCTTGTACTCGAGAAAGCTATCGGGACCGCCCGAATCATCATTCCCGCCGACCCGGCCACCCTTCTCGTTGTAAACGTTGATCACGCCATCGAGTTCGGAACGCAACACGTTGCGGGCATAGAGCTTGATGTAGGCGGTCTGGTTCTTCTTGGCATCGAAGCTGAAGTAGTCGTTGTCTCCGGGTTCGCTGATGATGCCGCAAAAGGCTCCGGGCAATTGCCCGGCGGTCGATTCTTTGAACGAATTGTTCGGCTCGGTTTCGACGACGTTCGGCATCGGCCCGACGCGAATGAAGTTCGGCGAGGGGCTGACGCCGCGCTGGTTTGACATCACCAACGGAAACGCCTCCGAGACTTCGCTCGGCAGCTGGACCTTCTCGACCCACGATTCACCGCTGACCGATGTAAAGGTCATGTCGATTACTTCGCCGGGAGGCCCACCTGCGGGAACAACCGCGATTGGCCGGGGGAACGATCCGACGTGCAATCGGTAGCGATCGTTGTTTCCACCAAACGAGCTGTCGCGAACAACAACGATGTACTTGCCGTCCTCGGGAGCCTCGATGCTGCACAGACAATCTTGCTGCAATAGCGGTGCATCATCGCTGGTCGCCAATTCGAAACGTTCGGAATTCAGAATCGCGATGTAGGGGTCAAAGAATGGATTGCTGCGGCCCTTCTTGATGCGGACACCTTCGAGTTCCGCCGTGAATCGTTCCCCTTTTTTCAGGTCAACGACGTAGTAATCTTCATCCTCACGCGCGACGGCACCCTCGATGGTGACGTTGTTTTCAATTTGCTGGGGAGCCCCGAACTCGCTGTTCGGCTCCGCTTCGTCGATCGTCGGCATCGCTCCGACGCCGAATAACATCACATTGCTCAGCCCGGTTTCAGCCACCAAACGCATCGGGTACAGCCCCGGCGGCGTGTCGGCGGGAACCTCCAACTCGAGTTCAACCTTGCTGGCATCGAGCGGCTTGAGTGACTTGACGGTGATGCCTTCGCGGTCGAACAACAATTGACGCGCGTCGCCGACGCGAGCGCCGTTGAGGACGACCTTTTGCGTCGTCCCCCGCTGCATCCCGCGCGGCGTGGAGCTGACGATCTCGGGGCGATATGCCTCGGCGACCGAGGCAAATGCGAAAAGTCCCAGACAACCGGCCAGAAAAATGATGTTGCGTCGCATGGCGTAGGCAAACAGAGGTTTCGTGGAAAAACGGGTCAAGGAATCGCTGCGGTCAATGGGCACGCGATTGTCTCAGGCGACGATGTCGGTCAGCACCTTGCCGCCGTCGACGATCTCGATTGGACGATCCCCGGGCGCCATCAGTTCCTTGTCGGCTACGATGCCAAGTTGGTGATACATCGTGGTCGCCAAATCGGCGGGTCCGACCGGATCAAATTCCGGCTCCGACGCGGTTGCATTGGACGTGCCGTAAATCGTCCCGCCTTTGATTCCGCCGCCTGCCAGCATCACGCTGAAGACCTTCGGATAATGGTCGCGCCCCGCATCCTTGTTGATCTTCGGCGTGCGGCCGAACTCGCTGCTGACCATCACCAGTGTTGTCTCGAGCAAGCCGCGTTGTTCGAGGTCGAGAATCAATTGCGCAAGTGCCTGGTCGAGCGGCGGCATCGTTCGATTCATCGCGGCCGTGATCCCCGTGTGCATGTCCCATCCACCGTAGGTAAGCGTGACCAATCGGCATCCCGCTTCGACCAGGCGCCGAGCCATCAGCAAGCGTTGGCCTGCCTGGTTTTCGCCGTACGCTTCCTTGATCTTCTTGTCCTCTTTGCCCAGGTCGAAAGCAGTCTTCGCTTCCTCGGAACCAAGCAAGTTAAAGGCGCGTTCGTAGAACGTGTCCATCGCGGTAACGTTGTCCGCAGTCGTCTTCGTGCTGAAGTTCCTGTTCACCGCCGCAAGCGCCGATTGGCGTCGGGTGAAACGGGCTTCGTCAACGCCGCTGTATCGGTTCAGATCGCGAACCTTGAAACCGCTGCTGGCGGGATCGCTGCCGAGTGAGAACGGCCCGTAGGATGAGCTGAGATAACCGGTCCCAGCGAACTCATTGGGCTGGTTCGGAATGCAGACGTACGGAGGCAAATTGTTGCGCGGGCCGTACTCGTGGCTGACGACCGCGCCAAAACTCGGGTACTTCAACGCCGGGCTCGGCTTGTACCCGGTGAACATGTTATGCGTGCCACGCTCGTGAGCCGCTTCGCCATGGGTCATCGAACGAATCACGCACAAGCGGTCAGCGATCGATGCCAGCTTCGGAATCGACTCGCAAAAGATCTCACCGGTATTGGTTTTCACCGGTTTCATCTCGCCGCGGTATTCCAGCGGACTGTATGGCTTGGGGTCCCAGCTCTCCTGGTGCGCCATGCCGCCGGGCAGATAGACGTGAATGACGCTTTTCGCCTTTGCCTCGATGAAGTCATAGTGCTTCTGCTCGGCAGCCGCCTGCTCCATCCACATCAGTTGGGGCAGAGAAAGCCCGAGTCCACCGAAGGTCCCGGCGGAGAGAAATCCGCGACGACTGATAGGATTTCCGTGACAACGCATGGCTGTGATCTCCCGTGATTGATTCAAACGTTAGATGGTGGGTGAATGCGCAAAGAGAGCGCGGTGTGGTGTTTCAGGTACTTCGAGTTGGATGTGTTGATCAAATCCAAACTTCTGGTCGTATCCAAACTTCTGGTCGTGTCCAAACTTCTGGTCGCGTCCAAACTTGTGATTGTGGACCCGCGCTGCGGCTGTAAAAAGGCTGCGCGAACTTCAACTGGGCGGGCCTCCGACGCAGGACTTACAGGGCGTCGGAGGGATTCAAGGTGGGATTGGACAACCAGTTTAATCGGCGAATCCCAATCAAACAGCCCAATTTACAGATGGAGCTTAACGGTGTATCGGAATTCGGTCAAACGCGGGTAAGTCAAAGCACTGCGGCAAAACGCAGCACCGATAGTGAACGCTTGATCACTCGATGTAGCACGTACGCCGTATTCGCTTGGAAAGAAGCAATCATCGCGTTTACGGACTACTTTCGATCCCCCACACAGCGGATGCGTCGGTCACTTCGGATCAGCAGTTGGCCCTGGCTTGCCGCCAACGAAGATCGAAACACTTCGTCGTCGCCCGCACCGAGCGAATTTCGGGCAACCAATTCAAACTGCTGGCCCGGGCGAATAACGAGCACCTCACCATTTTCGGCCAGGGCATACACGAGGTCCCCGGCGACAATCGGCGAACCGGAGAAGTTACCGCCGAGGCGTTGCTTCCAGAGCTCGTCGCCGCTTTGTGCGTCGTAGCCGGTCGCAATACCAGCCATGCTGATCACGACCACGCAATCATGTGCCAACACGGGCGATGGGAGATCGCGTCCACCACGACGATCGGTATGCCAGAGCATGTGGGAATCGGTCACGTCGCCGCGTCCGCCGGGGCGAACGGCGTACACATCGCCCGATTTTCCGTTGACAACGTAGAGCGATCCATTTCCCCAAACCGGCATCGGTGTTCCCCGGCCGTTGAACCCCCGGCAATTCCAGAGCGGTTGGCCGGTATCAGGATCATAGGCGCTGACGCCAAATTCTCCGTTGAGCACCAGCTGCGGTTTGCCATCGACATCGATCACGATCGGCGTGCTCCAACCGCCACGCGGCTTCGATTCTCGCGGGGTGCGCCAAACGTCTTTGCCCGTGTGTTTGTCAATCGCGACCAGAAAGGATTCGCCTTCGGCGTCACAATTCTGGATCACCAGATTTCCGTAAAAGATCGGCGAAGCGCCAACGCCCCAACCGCCGGGAAACGGACCAAGATCTCGCGACCAGATCGATTCTCCGTCGAGGCCGTAACAATGCAGACCTCCGGCACCGAAGAAAGCGACCACACATTTGCCGTCGGTTGCGCAGCTCGGCGTGGCCCAGCTGTTCATCTTGTGCAGCGATTCGCCTTTGCCCACCGAAGCGACTTTGTCCCACAGGATCCGACCAGAATCTCGTGAGAGGCACAAAACATGACGCTCGACCGAGTCGCCCTTGGGCGTCGCGCCGGTGAGAAAGACGCGGCCGCTTGCGATCACCGGCGAGGAGTGACCCTGAACCGGCAAGTCGGTTTGCCAGTCCACGTCGGCCGCGCCAAACTTGACGGGCAACCCGCCGTCGCGGCTGACGCCCGTTCCCTCCGGGCCACGAAACCGGGACCACGAATCCCCGACCATCTTCGCGTCCTCGACGACCTCGGGCTCCGAAGCGGACAATGTCGGCGTGATACAGCAGGATAAAACGGTAACGGCAAGAACATTGACCGAGACCGGTCCAAGTCGCAACATTCGCATCGGATTGATTCGTACAGGTTTGGAAAAACGCAAGAACTGGAAAGATGACTCACAAGAGATTACCACAGCCGATCGGGAATGCCATGATCCCGGATGCCTCCGACCGGGAGTGATTGACGATTGCCACCGACGTGACAACCTTTCGCGGCTACAAGCTTTTCTACGAAAACGAATCGGCGACGCAATCGATGATGCGGGCGATCGATGAATTTCCGTCGTTCTTCACGCCGCGCGACGACGAGCCGCTGATTATCGATTGCGGCGCGAACATCGGTGTTTCGGTGCTCGAGTGGAAGACTCGGTGGCCGATGTCGCGAGTGATCTGCTTTGAGCCCGATCCGGATGCATTTCGATTGTTGAACATGAACATCGAAATCAACGACGTGCCGGGCGTCCAGTGCATCAACGCCGCCATCACCGATTACGACGGAGTGTGTCTGTTGCATGGCGAGACCGGAAAGGGTGCCGATGCGAGGGGCAATTCAATTCACGCTGACTGGGGGCTCCGCCAAGGGACAACTTCGCGCGAAGTTCCGTGCCGAAAACTGTCACCGTTTCTGTCCGATCGCCGCGTTACCTTTTTGAAGATCGACATCGAAGGTGCCGAGGAACGTGTGCTCAGCGAAATCTCATCACGGCTTGAACGCGTCGAAGCGATTTATGTCGAAGTTCATGAGACCGACGACCTTGTGAGCGTCAACGATGCCGGGCGGATCACGCGTCTGCTCTTAGATTCCGGATTCACGCTGGAGTCCGAATCGAGGTATCAGCCCCATTCGTTGCCGCCGCATCTCGATGCGTGGCAGCGGAAGGTCAATGCGAAACAATCCCAGCTGCTCGGTTGGCGTTGATTCCCGCCAACCTGGTCCGAACCAGCCCGCTGGCCGACCGTCGAAGCGGTTTTCCGCTACGATCGATGTTGTGGGATTTTGGCGGTTAAGAAAAACCTCGGAAGTTCTCTAAGGGCTTCTCGGCTGGATCGTTCTTATCACTGCAGGGACACGTCACCTTACTGCTTTTCGCAGCACATGAACGACTCGAATCCTATTTCGGACGAGGCTTGGCTAAGTCTTGTATTTCGCGAGCACCAGCGAGCGCTGATGGGGTACGCCACGCACTTGATGGGCGACGCGGACCGTGCAGGTGACATCGTTCAGGATACGTTCGTCCGGCTTTGCAACCAGCCTCGAGAGCAGATTCAAGACAGGGTGCGGCAATGGCTTTACGCCGTTTGTCGCAACCGTGCCCTGGACGTGCTGAAGAAGGAGAACCGCATGAGATCGCTTGATGACAACGATTCGCAAACGAGCCGTGACGGTGATCCGCAGATGACAGCCCAGAAGCGGGATTCGGCAAAGCAGGCCGGGACGTTGATCGGCGCGCTGCCGGTGCGCCAACAGGAGGTGATCCGCTTGAAGGTCGAGAGCGGATTGAGTTACCGCGAGATCAGTGAGCTGACGGGACTGAGTGTCAGCAATGTCGGTTACCTGTTGCATACGGGATTGAAATCTGTGCGCAGCCATCTGGCGACGATCGAATAAACCCACCCCAAAACCCACCGCCCTAACATGAGCGAAGAAAACGTTGACACACGCGTGACCGCCTACGTCTTCGGCGAACTTTCGCCTGAGGAGACGGCCGACTTTGAACGCGAACTTGACAAGTCTCGCGCGCTTGAGGAGGAAGTGCTCGCCGTTCGCGAAGCCATCCATGCGCTCGAGTCCGACTTCGCGGCCCACGCCACTCCGCTCAGCGATGCGCAGAATGCGGCTATCGAACAGGCGATTGCACGGCGCGGCGGGTCCGCGCCCACACCTCCTCCGCCTCCGCCGGTCGTTCGTCACGCTAGCGACGAAAGACATCCGAACCGGCGGCTTGCGATTCTCGCCGTCCTGGCGGCGAGTGTGATGATCGCTACGGGATTGGTGTATCCCTACCTGCGAAGCCGCGACGCGACACCGATCTCGATGAACGACCATCCGCCAAGTGAGGTTCGCAGCGCCGCGCAGCGTGAAGCCGACGCCGCGCAGCGTGAAGCCGACCAGGAAGTCGCCACACTGGTTGCGACTTTCAATGATCTCGTGGGAGACAATCGCTACGAAGAAGCCGAGGTGATCGCCCGCCAAGTCGCGGAGATTCAACCCGAGTCCCCGATCAGTGCAGTGATGCTGCAAACCAGCCAGTCGGGACGGCAACTGGCTGGGCAAGTATCCGGCCAGAGCGTTGAGTTGCTGGCCGATGCGACCTTCGCAGCACCTCGCTCTGTTGGCATGTCGGGAATCGAGTCGAATGAACAACCCGGCGGCGAGGCGATGAATCGGAGTCCAAGCCTTCCGCCCAGCCTTTCCGGGGCGATCGACTCCGAGCTCGATGATTTGTTCGGTGACTCAGAGGCCACCGACTCCGATGAGTCCGCTCCGCGTGGCGGTCGGATCGAAGTCGCGGAAGAACGACCGGGAATTGCGCTGCAGAAAAAGGGATCGCGGGGGACATCCTCGGCCGCTAGATCCAACCTGTCGAATTCCGCCCGAAGGGAACAGGCATCTCCGGGCCTGGCTGATTCCGACGTCGACGGGATCGCCGATCTCGGCCAGAGCCCACGCCGCCGAAACAGAACCGCGGGCGCGCCCGGCGCGCCTGCGGCGGACATGAGTGACATGTCGGAAATGATGGAAGGCATGGACATGGAAATGG
>JAHELS010000116.1 GCA_024644085.1 Rhodopirellula sp. | reverse complement strand
ACGATCCACGCCAACACGCCGCGTGATGCGATCGCCCGACTTGAAACGTTGGTGATGATGTCCGGATTTGAACTTCCGGTCAAAGCGATTCGCCAACAGGTCTCCGGAGCGGTCGACATCTTGATCCAGGCCAACCGATTGCAGGGCGGTCCTCGCCGCATCACGGCGATCACCGAGGTCGTCGGCATGGAACAGGACACGATCATCATGCAGGACATTTACAAGTTCAACCAGATTGGCGTCAACGAAGAGGGCAAGGCGTACGGTGAGTTTTTCTGCACCGGCGTACGTCCGAGCTTCATGTCCAAGTTGGAAGCAGCCGGCGTGCGTTTGCCCGCCAGCGCATTCCGCGAGCGTGTGATGATGAAGGCCTAGTGTTTTGTCAAAGCTAGTTTTTGGGGATTGGAAGTACAGGCATATCGTGATTCAGATCATTTCCGCACCGCCAAACCCCAATTTTTAGCTTTGACGGAGAACCAGAGCCGGTGTCACCGCCAAGCACGTTTCGAAACAGAGATTCATCCACCACCTTCGACCTCAGTAATTCATCATGAGCGGAATCGTCATTGTCATCGCGGTCGGCGTCTTCGTCGCGTCGCTCGTCGCCTTCGCCGTCACCGTCATGGTCCCGGGAAGCGACTCCACGTCCACCGAAGACCGTCTTGCCGCGATGGCCACACGCCGCCACGGAGGTGCCGGCGGAGATGAAAAAGACGAGGGTTCGTTGCTGCTCGCTGGCGGTCTGGACGACTCGACCACGGCACTATCGAAGTTGATGGAAAACCTGCCCGCGCTGGCCGACTACCTCGACCAGGCCGACATTCAGATGCAACCGTCGAAGTTCGCTTTCATCTGCATCGCCTGCTTCGTCGCCGGGATCGTGACCTGTGTCGTCGCTCCCGTCCCGATCCTGCTGGGCCCAATCCTTGGGTTGCTGCTGATGGGATTGCCGATCGGATGGTTGTTCATGAAGCGAAAAAAACGACTGGCAAAGTTCGGCAAACAGATGCCCGAGGCATTGGAGCTGATCGGCCGTTCGCTCCGAGCCGGACACTCGCTCAATGCCGGCTTCGGTCTGGTTGCGTCCGAAATGGAAGCACCTCTGGCCACCGAGTTCGGACGGGCATTCGAAGAACAAAACTTTGGGATTCCACTCGACGAAGCAATCGAAGACATGGCCAAACGGGTACCGAACATGGACTTGCGGTTCTTTGCCACGGCCGTCGTGCTGCAGCGGCAAACCGGTGGTGACCTTGCGGAAATTCTCGACAAGATCGGCCACCTGGTCCGCGAACGACTGATGATTCTCGGACAAATCCAGGCGCTCACCGGTGAAGGCCGTATGAGCGGTGCCGTGCTGCTGGCTCTGCCGCCGGTGCTGTTTGTGGTAATGCTCAAGCTGAATTATGAGTATGTGATGATGCTATTCACCGACGAAATCGGCCGCTACATGTTGGCCGGCGCTTTGGTGACACAGATCATCGGTGCATTGGTGATCAAGAAGATCATCACGATCAAGGTGTAAGACGCTGCACAGTAACTGAGACACTGCACAGTAACTAAGACACTGCACAGTAACTAAGACACTGCACAGTAACTAAGACGCTGCACAGTAACACTGACAACAACCAACAACAAACGAATTGACCAAACTGTCCCCGTAACGGGGCGACCCAGGACTCACGATCATGACCACGATGCTGATCCTTGCCGTAATATCGCCAGTCAATCTTGCCACCATTGCCATTTTCCTCTCGGTGACCGTTGTCGCCTGGGTCGTGATCGGACGCGTCAGCGGCGAGGACAAGCCGCGCGCTGAAGCACGGCTGGACATGATGAAAAACGGACGCAAAGCGGAGGGTGACGAAACGGCCGGCGAAAAACAACGCAAGAAGAACGAAGCCCTCGCGTCGGTGCTCGAGAAAGCCACTTCTCCACTGGCCGATACCGTTACGGGCAACGAAAAAGAAATGGGCCAGCTTCGTGAGAAGCTTGTCAACGCCGGGTTCCGCCGTGAAAGCGCGCCGGTCATTTTCAAGGGCATGCAGTTGATCATCGCCGGAATCGGCCTGCTGATCGGTGGTGTGTTCGGCGTGTTCACCGACGGCTTGAGCCAGGGATTGCTGATGAAAGCCGCCGGCGGCATCGTGATCGGATTCATGCTTCCCAAGCTGGTTCTTGGTCAAATTGCCAAACGCCGCATGGAAAAAGTATTTCTCGGTCTGCCCGACGCGCTTGACTTGATGGTCGTCTGCGTCGAAGCCGGTCTGGGGATGGACCAGGCTCTTCGTAAGGTCGCCGAAGAAATGCTGAAAAGCCACAAAGAGATCGGTGAAGAATTCAGCATCGCCAATCAGCAGCTACAGTTCGGTCGCACACGTGCCGAAGTATTGCAGGCACTCGGCTTCCGCAGCGGCGTCGATGATCTCAAGCAACTCTCGTCGATCTTGATCCAGGCTGACAAGTTCGGTTCGAGCGTCGCCACCGCTCTGCGCGTGCAAAGCGATTCGATGCGAACCAAGCGCCGCCAGATCGCGGAAGAGAAAGCAGCGAAAACTGCAGTGAAAATGATCTTCCCGCTCGTGCTGTTCATCTTCCCCGGCATCTTCGTCGTACTCGTCGGCCCCGCCGGCATCAACATGTACCGGAACATGCTGTCCCAGTAGCAGCAGTGCATCACACCAGGATGTCACCGATCACGTGGCCGTGCACGTCGGTCAGCCGGTAATCGCGCCCCTGATAGCGATACGTCAATCGCTCGTGGTCGATTCCCAACAGATGCAGGATCGTCGCATTGAGATCGTGGATGTGCATCGTCCCCGGCGTCCAATGCTCCTTGGTCGGCTGCGGAGTCATCGGATTGCCGTCCGCATCGGCAATGTTGTAGCCGTAATCGTCGCTGCGTCCGTAAGTAATCCCCGGTTTCACTCCGCCGCCGGCCATCCACGTTGTGAAGCATCGCGGATGATGGTCGCGACCGTAATTGTCATGCGTCAGCTTGCCCTGGCAGTACGCAGTGCGACCAAATTCGCCTCCCCAAATCACCAGCGTCTCGTCCAACATTCCACGCTGCTTCAAATCAAGAATCAATGCCGCACAGGCCTGGTCGACATCCTTGCACTGTGATTCATGCTCGGCTGGCAGGCGGCCGTGGGCGTCCCATCCGCGGTGGAAAATCTGGATGTTCCTGACACCACGTTCGGCCAGCCGGCGCGCATTGAGACAACACGCAGCAAACGTGCCCGGCGTCCTGGCGTCGTCGCCGTAGAGCTGGAACGTCTTTTCACTTTCCTGGGACAGATCCATTAATTCCGGCACCGAGGCCTGCATCCGATAGGCCATCTCGTGCTGCTTGATTCGTGCCAGGATTTCGGGGTTCTGAATCTCGTCATGCAATCGGCTGTTGATCGCCGCAAGCGCATCGAGTTGGACGCGGCGGTCCACACTCGTCACTCCCGCGGGATTGCTTAGGTAAAGCACGGGATCGCCCTGGCTCCGCATCAGGATTCCCTGGTGGTCGGAGGACATGAATCCGGTTCCCCACAATCGGTTGAACAGGCTTTGCTCGGCATAGTTCGTGCGAGCGTGCATCACGACGTAGTGCGGCAGATCCTCATTCATGCTGCCCAATCCGTAGCTGAGCCACGCACCGAGGCTCGGTCGGCCCGGAATCTGGCTGCCGGTTTGGATGTACGTGATTGCTGGATCGTGGTTGATCGCTTCGGTAAAGGTGCTGTGGATCACGCACAACTCTTTGGCGACCTTGGCGGTGTGCGGCAACAACTCGCTGACCCAGACCCCCGATTGGTTGTTGTCCTGTTTCGTGAACTTGTACCTACTCGGGCAAAGGGGCAATCCGTCCTTTTGATTGGCGGTCATGCCGGTGATTCGCTGGCCGCCCCGCACTTCGTCCGGCAACTGTTGATTAAACAGATCCTTTAATTTCGGTTTGTAATCCCACAAGTCGATCTGGCTCGGTCCGCCGCTCATGAACAGGTAAATGACCCGCTTTGCCTTGGCCGCGTGATGCAATCCACCGTCGAGGTCCGACGACACTTTGCGGTCTTCGGCGACGAGGTCCGCGCCGGGTAACAAACCAGCCAGCGCCGCAGTACCGAGTCCCAGCACCCCACGGCCCATCAATTGGCGACGGGTCGACATCAGTTCGTATTCGCGCAAGGGATCACTCATCGGTTTTCTCAATCCAGGTATACGAATTCGCTGAGGTTAAATAGAAATCGGCACAGATTCACAAGACCGTGCGCGCGGGCGTACGCCAACATCTCGTCGCGTTCGAGCCTGCCGATCGTCCGCTGGGTGACCAGCAGCGCGGCCCGCTCGACTTGCGCCTCGAGACTATCCGTCTCGCGCCGCAAACGCTCGGCGAACTTCTTCGCCATGACGAGATTGAAGCGACTGTTCATCAGCGACAAAGCCTGCAACGACGTCAGCGTTTCGGTGCGGCGGGGCGTGCTCTGCGACGAGTCGGCGCAATCGAGTGTCGTCATCCATGGATCAGGTTGCGATCGGACAATGAAACGGTAGATACTGCGTCGGTGCGTGGATGCATCCGACGGATCGAACTTGTGGTATTCGTAGTGCGGTGAATGATCGGTCTTTTCCAGTTTGAACAAGTAAAAACCGGGTCCGCCCATCGCCTGGTCGAGCGTCCCGCTGACTTGAAGGATCGAATCCCGAATCTCCTCGGCCTGCAGCCGTCGACGATTCATTCGCCACAGATATTGATTGCTGCCATCGACCGCCGCTGCCTCTTCGCGATGGTCGGACGATTGTTGATAAACGCTGCTGGTGACGATCGCGCGATGCAGCGATTTGATCGATT
Organism: Rhodopirellula sp.; assembly: GCA_024644085.1. Classification (GTDB taxonomy): domain Bacteria; phylum Planctomycetota; class Planctomycetia; order Pirellulales; family Pirellulaceae; genus Rubripirellula. Next base: position 14,196 of record JAHELS010000116.1, on the reverse strand, counting down.
GGCCTCGGTCGCGAAACTCCGTCGCCATCCAATCGAGCAGCCGCGGGTGTGTCGGCACCGCCCCCATGCGACCAAAATCGTTCGGTGTCGCTACGATCCCCTCGCCGAAATGATACTGCCAGACCCGGTTGACGATCGATCGCCACACCAACGGGTGGTCGCGATCGGTTAACCAACCACCAAGCGCTGCTCGCCGCTCGCCCTCGTCGGCAATCGGACCGAGCCGCCATTCCGATTGCCCATCCAATGGCAACAGTGACGGTGCGACAAGATCGCCGGGATGTTGGATGTCTCCGCGGTGCAGCAAATGCACCGGGCGCGTCTTTCCCTCGGTCGGTTTGAAGTTTCCTTGCGGCGAGAAATGAGTCGTCGCTGCATAGACCATCCTGCCGAGTGGAAGCTCCTCGAGCCGCTTCTCTGCCTTGGCAAGCGACGTCCTGAGAAAATCGCGACGGGTAATGCGCTCGGGGGTTTCAATGAGGCTCAGAATCGCACCCCGCTTCGACTTCGCATCAGCCAGCTCACTTGCCAAGTCTGGGTCGGAACCTTCGGGCCACAAACCGTCGGTCAAATTCTGACGCGCCCAACGCACCGGCGCTTCGATCGAATCAAGGGACGTGACCCCTTTGCCCAGCGCGACATTGTTACCATCACGATCGATCGCCTGTATTTCGGCCAGGGCCAGAATGTAATCGTCAGACCGCTCCGCCAACCGCGTTGCCGAAACACGAATCCTTTGCGCTGATTCGCCGAAAGCTTCGATCTCCAGTGGGATCAGGCCCGGATTGGGAAAGTCACCCGTGGTGTAGTCGGCGATCGTCTTCCACTCGCCGTTCGCCCCCGATACTTGAACTTTGAATCGTCGCGGAAATCCGAATCCGGCTCCGATGCCGGCGTACTCGTCGTGACTGGGGCGCAGAACGACTCTCGACAGTACCGTCGGCCGGCCGAGATCGACCTGGACCCATTTTTCAACATCTGCCTTCGGCTCAATCGCGCTGTGGTATCCGTACTCAGCGGATTTCTTGACAACGACGAGTGGCTCGAGATCACTGATGCGTTCATTCAATTTTGCCAATCGCTCCCCACCGGCGTCGGCGATCTCCTTCTTGATCGTGTCGAGTTCCGCTCGCAACTTTTTGATCTGATCGGTCAGCGTTTGACGCTCTTGTTCGACGTTGGGATCAAGATCAAACGGACGATCGGCTCGGTCGACTGCGGCGAATATCGATTGCAGGCCGTAGTAATGTTCCTGTGTGATCGGATCAAACTTGTGATTGTGGCATCGCGCGCACTGAACCGTCACACTGCAAAACGCATTCAGCGTGCCTGAGACCATGTCGTCGCGATCCAGATTCCTTGCGACCATCCCGTCGATCTTGGATTCCGGTACCTCGACGTGCCCGATGAAATCCCAGGGTCCGGCCGCGATGAAACCGAGGCCGAGAATCCCGTCGGGGTCACCTGGAAATAACACATCACCGGCGATTTGTTCCTGTACAAAACGCGCGTACGGCTTGTCCTGGTTAAAAGATCGTATGACGTAATCTCGATAGGGCCACGCGTTGGGACGCAGTTTGTCTTTGTCATAGCCGCAGGTGTCGGCGTACCGCGCGACGTCCAACCAATGTCTTGCCCAGCGCTCACCATAGTGCTTTGAGGCAAGCAACCGCTGGACGGTTTTCTCGTAGGCCTGGGGATCGTCACTATGAACGAACGCCTCGACTTCCTCGGGCGTCGGCGGCAACCCGGTCAAGTCGAATGTGACACGGCGAATCAACGTTCGCCGATCAGCACGCTTGGACGGCGCGAGGCCCTGTTGCTGCATCCGCTCGAGGATGAACGCGTCGATCGGCGTGGTTACCCACGGATCGTTCAAGTCGGGAATCGCGGGAGCAACCAGCGGCTGGTACGACCACCAACCGAAATCATCGACGCTCAATTCCTTGAGTTCGATGTCGGGTGGCCAACTCGCGCCATCATCGATCCACTTTTTGATCGCGGAAATCTGTTCCGAGGTCAATGGATCGGCGTCCTTTGGCATTTCCGCCCGCCCAGCGACGGGAGTGATCAATTCAACCAGATGGCTCGACCGTGCATCGCCCGCTTCGATAAACCCACCTGAGGCGGAATCATCGTGCCGCTGTAACGAGAACCCGCCCTTGCGCTGCACATCGTTGTGACAACTGAGGCATCGCTGTTGGAAGATCGGCGCGACCTTTTCGCGAAAGAAATCATCGCCGGCACAGGTTGAACAAGCTGCGACGCAAGAAGTCGCGCAGAGAAACACAGCTCGAAAGCGTTTCAAGTTCAAGACGTTCTGGGGGGCAATTGGCGGCGGAATGCAACCGCAATTCGGGGTGCGATGCTACGACTGTGATGATACGCGAGAACCGCGATCGATTCCATGTTCGCCCCGCGGGCGGTCGTTATAACGGGTCAACCCGTGAGATGATGCGTCATGGATTGTCGGCCAGGGCATCGAGTTCTTCGAGCTTGAAACGGGTACTCAGGATGTACGGTTCCTCCCCCTCGTCCCAGTGTCCGTACGTTGTCGTGACGAATGTTCCATCCGGAAGCAATTCAACTCCGGGATAGGTCGTGTCGTAGCCCTTGACGTTGTTTTTCAATCGGACTGAGTATTGCCCACTGCGCCCCTGGACAATGTCCTCCCACGTTCCCACCCATCCGACCCAGTCACCTTCGAACGGACGGTTCTTGGCCAACGGCTTCGGCGAGCGGCATCGAAAACTGATAAAGAGTCGACCGTCGGGGCCATACTTACCAGTGTGCCGATCGCCGGTTAGCGCCAGCGGCAGTTCGCGCGGCTGACTCCACGTCTTACCTTCATCGTCGGAAAAGATCACATGAGAGTTCTTTCGGCGAGCATTTTCTCGCAGCAGCACCGCCATCCGTTTTCCGTCGGGGGATCGGATGCAGCCCGGCTCGCACAAATGCACTTGGGAAGATGCGTAAACGACTTCCGGAAACGACCAACTCAGTCCGCCATCGTGCGAGAATGACTTGTACAGTCGGAACTCCGTGCCCCGCTTCCCGTCTTTCGTGAAAAATCGACCATCGTCATGGAACATCGCAAGGTAATGACCTTTGCCTGTATTCAAAGCTTCGACAAACCCCATCACGACGATACCGCCCCAATCCCCCGCTGGTTTCAGTTCGCTCCACGTGGTGCCATCGTCCTCGGTAACAGCCATCCGAGCAGGATAGAGGCCCGACCACATGATGATGCGTTTCGTTCCTTCGGGTCCGATCACGCGGTGTAAAGTCGGCACCTCTTTCGACGTCGCCCAACTCGGCGGCGTTGGCAATCGACCGCTCCAGGTCCGACCACCGTCGGTGCTTCGTTTGTAAACAATCGGTCCGCGACCATGACCCTTGGGATAAACACACAGGATTGTCTTGCCGTCCTCGAGCAGACAGGTCGTGGGATGCCCGAGGTACTGGCCCGGTTCGCGATCGACAACGACCTGCCGATGAATTTCTTTGTCGAGGTCGATTGTGAGCGGATAATCCGACGGGATTTCGGCGCGCGCCACGAACAGCAAGCAGGGAAACGTTAGGATGAAGACGATCGAACGCATCAAGAACCCCAAAATCACAACAGGAAAACGACTTCGAGAAACTTCGCAGTGTATCGCTTTGTAACCCAGCATGCATGAACCGCACGACGCAAGTCTAATGGGACGGCTTGCTCGTTGCATTTAGTCTGGTAATTCAATCCGAATGATTTTGATGTAGATGACGATCGCGGAAACCTATCGGCTGCTGCTGGCCGAAGACGATCATGAATTGGCGGCGATGGTCGCAGATTTCTTGTCCGATCATGGCTTCGAGGTCTTCGTCGAGAGCAACGGGGCCCGCGCGGCCGAGCGCATCGTCAGCGAACCACTCGACGTCGTCGTACTCGACATTGGGTTGCCGGGAATGGATGGTATTTCCATTTGCCGTACTGTGCGACGTCAATTTGAGGGTCCGATTCTGATCCTCACTGCACGTGGTGACGAAGTCGATGAAGTCGTCGCGTTGGAAGTGGGTGCGGATGATTACATGTCCAAACCGGTTCGGCCCCGTGCGTTGCTGGCCCGCCTGCGCGTCCACCTGCGGCGTGCCTCCAGCAGTGCTGTGGCATCAACGACACGCGTGGAGGCGAATGGGTTGGTCGTCGATTCGGCCAGTCGCACGGTGAGCGTTGACGACGAACCGGTCGAGTTGACGACGGCGGAATTCGACTTACTGTGGCTGCTCGCGCGAAACGCGGGCAACATCGTCGACCGCGAACAGCTGTACCAGGAATTGCACGGCGTGCGGTACGATGGTCTTGACCGCTCCATCGACTTGCGGGTCTCGCGGCTGCGCAAGAAGATCGGGGATGATCCCAATCATCCGCTGCGAATCAAGTCCGTTCGCGGCGTCGGATACCTGTTGGCGGTTGATTCATGACGAGACTCTTTCTGCGCTTCTATCTTGGCGTGGTTGCCATCCTCATCAGCGCCTGGATGATCCAAAGTTATGTCTTTCGTCAACGCGGTGAACGGGAAAACATCCGTGTTGTCGAACAGGCGCTGGCCGGCGGAGCACGACTGGCCCGCGACGAATTGGCGCGCGCGAATCCGGATCAAGTCGAACTGACGTTTCGAAGCATACAGGAACGATTCGATTATCCCGTCAACCCGTTTCGATTGGATGCCGAGTGGCTCGGCGAGCAGCAGCGACAACGACTGATCGACGGCGATGTCGTCTGGTTGGGTGAGTACATCGCGATCGCGATGCCGGCGGAGTCTTCCAGTGTGGACGCCATATCCGGCACTGTATCGGGCGATGTTTCGGACGCTGTATCGGGCGCTATAACGGGTGCCGGCGAAGGCGTGAACCGTGACGGATTGGTGTTTGGTCCGCTTCCACAATTCGTAGGCCCGAGCCAGGCGGAAATCACGTTCGGCTACGGCGTGGTTTTCCTGCTCGCCGCCATTGCCATCGCGATTCTGCTGCGCCCCGTCGTGTCTCAACTTCGCGCTGTCGAACGGACTGCCTCGGCGATTGCCAAGGGAGATCTATCGGCGCGAATCGACAGCTCACAGGCTGCGAAGGATCTTACATTGGTGCGCGCATTCAACACGATGGCCGAACGCACTGAAACTTCGTTGAGGACGCAGCGTGAATTGCTGCAAGCGGTCTCGCATGAATTGCGAACACCGCTGGCACGGATCCGCTTCGCCGCGGATCTGGTCGATTCGGCAAAGACCGATGACGAAAGACGAATACGGCTCGATGCGATTGATGATGCGACACAAAAGCTGGACGATTTGGTGGGTGAATTACTCACCTACGCCCGACTCGATTCGGACGTCGCCCAGCCCGAACCGGAAGACATCGATCTCTCTGAACTATTTGCCGAGTTGATGGAGATTCATGCTCCGTTGCACCCGTCGGTTGATTTCGTTGTCGACTCCGATGGCGACCCCGTTTGCATCCATGCTGACCGGGCGAGTCTTTCCCGGGCGATTGAGAACCTGCTCAGTAACGCCGGTCGATTCGCCCGCAAACGGGTGACAATCCGTGCCACCAAAACGCCTCTCGAAACGGTGATTGAGGTCGAGGATGACGGGGAAGGGATTCCGGAAGTCGAACGCGAGCGAATCTTTGAACCGTTCATTCGGATCGGTGATGCCGGATCGCGTGGGGTCGGCCTTGGGTTGGCCCTGGTACAGCGAATTGCCCGCAGGCACGGCGGAAAAGTCGTGGCCGGAGAAAGCAAGTCGGGTGGCGCCGCCTTTTCGCTCCACCTTCCCGCCAAAAGATGAACCAACCGCGCCGCCGGCGACCGAACTGATACACAACGATACGGGAACAATCGCAATGAAGGCTGGCACTTAACGAAATGTCTGTCATCATGACGTCCGTTCCCGAAGCTGCATTGGAGTAGAAAATCAAATGTTGGTGCGACTTTTTCTCTCGAGTCTTTTTTTATCGCTGTGTTGCGGCGTGGGCCCTCGTGCCGCTGAATCGGTACCGCCTGCCAATCCATCAGTGGCCGACTTTACACTCGACAATTGCTATGGAAAGTCGGTGTCACTGAGTGATTATTCGGACACCCAATTGGTCGTGATCGCCTTTCTCGGCACCGAATGTCCGTTGGCGAAGTTGTACGGCCCGCGGCTGAACCAGATTCAATCACGATTTGCGTCGGATAAAGTCATCGTGCTGGGGATCAACTCCAACACGCAAGACAGCTTGACCGAATTGGCCGCCTACGCGCATCGGCACGACATCGGGTTTCCACTCTTGAAAGATGTCGGCAATCGGGTCGCGGATGCGATGGATGCAAAACGGACACCCGAGGTCTTTGTGCTTGACGAGAAACGCGTGGTGCGCTACCACGGCCGAATCGATGACCAATATGGCGTCGGATACTCGCGAGACGAACCGTTGCACCATGACCTGGCTGTTGCCATCGACCAGTTGCTTGCAGGAAAACCTGTCGCCGCTGCTGAAACCGAAGTGGTCGGTTGCCACATCGGACGCGTCAAGCGAACCGCGCCCGAAGGCGACGTTACTTTCGCCCGGCATATTGCTCCTATCTTCAATTCCCGATGCGTCTCGTGTCATCGCGAGCACGAAATCGCACCCTTCACGTTGACGAGCTACGACGATGTGCTCGGGTGGGAGGACACCATTCTTGAAGTGATCGAGGACAATCGCATGCCTCCCTGGTTTGCCGATCCGAGTCACGGAAAGTTCTCGAACGATGCCAGGTTGACCGAGGATGAAAAAGACTTGATTGCAACCTGGATTGAAAACGGCATGCCCGAAGGCGATCCCGCCGATCTTCCCGATCCGCCGCAATTCACGACCGGTTGGCGAATTCCGGAGCCGGATCAAGTAATCGAAATGCGGGACGCGCCGTTCACGGTGCCCGCCGAAGGTGTTGTCAGCTACAAACGATTCGTGGTCGATCCCCTCTGGGATGAGGACAAATACATTTATGCCGCAGAGGCCCGGCCGCAGCAGCGCAGCGTTGTGCATCACATCCTCGTGTACGTGATTCCTCCCGGCGACCGACGGCCCGACTTGAGACAGGTGCTCGTCGGCTACGCGCCGGGCAGTTTGCCGGTGCTTCTCAAAGACGGGGTCGCCCTGCACGTTCGTGCCGGAAGCAAGCTTCTGTTCGAGATGCATTACACACCCAACGGCACCGAGCAAACTGATTTGAGCTATGCCGGCGTCTGCTTCATGGACAAGTCAGACGTGAAAAAACTCGTCCGCGGCCAGATCGCAATCAACCCTCGATTCGAGATCCCACCCCGCGAGGCCGACCACGAAGTCTTTGCCCACCTCGTCATTCGCCGCGACGAACTGCTGTTAAGCATGACACCTCACATGCACTTGCGAGGAAAATCGTTCCAGTACGAAGCACGCTATCCCGACGGCACGACAGAAGTGTTGTTGAATGTCCCCAAGTACGATTTCAATTGGCAATTGAAGTACATTCTCGAGGAACCAAAACTGCTTCCACGCGGCACGATGATCGAATGCAAGGCGGTTTTTGACAATTCCCAGCACAATCCGGTCAACCCCGATCCGAACCAGACCGTCCGCTGGGGCGACCAGAGTTGGGAAGAGATGATGATCGGATTCCTGGACACCCTGCCGGCGAACGACTGAGCGCGCGAGGTGTTACCGGCGTACTGAACAAGGGACGCAACTATTCTGCGTCGCGAATCAGCTTGATCGCCTTTTCCGCGAAACGGCTCCCCAGGGTTTTGTAGCCTTCGGCGGAATAATGGAGATCGTTTCGGATCTCCTTGCCGCGCCGATTCAATCCGTCGTTCAAGTCGTCGGTGTCGACCCAATCGGTGCGTGGATGTGACTGGGCAAATTCGACCTGTACGTCGCGCACCATCGTCCAGTCCCGATAGCGGCTGTTCGTCATGTCAAAGTCACTCAGACGTCCTATTACGAAGTTCACGTCCTCTCGTCCGAGATCACGACTGAGTTGATCGTAAAGGCCTCTCAAGCTTGCGTCATAAACCGATCCGTGACCCTCGTTGGCATCTCGTTCCCCCTGCATCCAAATGAACGTCACCGTAGCAATCTGCTTTTCCGCGATCGCTGCATTGACCTTGGTCATCAGCCGGTCATAGAGGTCACCCGTTGTTTTCGGCGGGTCGCCTTCGGCCGGCTCCCATTCTTTGTACCAGCGTCGAATCGGCTGTCCCCCCAGCGCGTCGAAGACAACGATCACGTTGTCCTTGCCGAATTCTTCCTTCACCGCAGGAATGAATGATTCCTCAGGCCGTAGCCCCTGCATGTTCGATTGTCCCGACAGTATGAACAGGTGCTTTTGCGGCTCACTCGCCTTGTCCTCGGCGAAGGCGACTGAGGCTACCGCGAAAACGAAACTCAGCGGGATCAAGACGCAGCGATGGCGATCAACAGATAAACGATTCACTTCTGGACCTCATGGGTGTAGTCGGGAAGGGTCGCCCGCCGTCGCTACGAGCGGGCAACACCATCCTGTTCAACTTTCGCGACCGGCACAATCGTTTCAGGTATCGTGCCGTCAGGATCGATGCGAGCACGGTCCCCCGGGGTACCTTCGATGGCTTGAAAAACCGGGGGAAACAGGGCCACGAGGGGTTCGCAAACTCCGCCCTGACCAGGCAAGTTACACATCGTTACGGCGAAAAACATTAGGCTCGGGTAGCCTGAACCCGTAGTAAGATGGGATCACCATCGAACGCGAAGTATTTCGAAAAAAGCCGAATCATGTGGATCAAGTCCGTTGTCATTGCCCTGGTCATCATCGCCGTACTGGCAGGCGCCAGCCCTTTTCTTTCCGACCGTCTGGCAAGTGACGACACCGAGTCGATACTCACGCACACTCTAGGTCGCGGTGACTTGACCGTCACGGTGACGGAAAACGGAATGCTCGAGAGTTCGAAAAACGAAGAGATTAAATGCTTCGTCAAAGGCGGCAGCACGGTCTTGTGGGTGATTGAAACTGGCACGTTCGTCGAAGTGGGCGATGAATTGGTAAGGCTTGACACCTCGTTGATCGAAGACAACATCACCCAGCAACAGATCACTTACGAGCGGGCCGTCGCAAACCAGATCATCGCGCAAAGTGAAGTCGATGTCGCCAGGACAAACATCGAAGAGTATCTCAACGGCACCTACATTGAAGAGCGCAGCACCATTGAAAAGACAATCTTTGACGCTGAAGAACTGGTCAAAAAGACGCAACTGGCGTACGAATCAGCGATGCGGCTCGCCTCCAAGGGGATGTTTCGATCGCTGCAAATGGAAGGCGAAAAGTTCGCGGTTGATTCGGCTCGCAAAGATCTGGAACTGAAAAAGAAACAACTCGAGACGCTGGAACTTTACAAAAAGAAAAAACAGCTGCAACAACTCGAAAGCGCGTTGGCCGCCGCAGAGGCCAGGCTCGCCGCGGAAAAGGCCTCGTTGAAACTCGAGGGGGATCGACTCGAACGCGACAAGGAGCAACTCAAGAATTGCATCATCACCGCGCCCGCGGCAGGAATGGTGATCTTCCCATCGGCCGCGGAGTGGAAAGAAACTCCCGACATCGAAGAAGGCGCCCACGTACGTGAACAGCAAACATTGTTGATGATCCCTGACGTCAGCAAGATGCAGGTCAAGGTCGGCGTTCACGAATCAAAGGTCGGCAAGCTCCGAGTTGGAATGCCCGCCAAAGTGGAATTGCAGGATCTGACGCTCGAAGGCGAAGTCGATGAGATCGCCGAGGTCACCCGACCGGCCGGCTGGTGGACCGGGAACATGGTCAAGTATGACACTCTGATTAAGTTGCAGCCACAACCGGGGCTCAAGCCCGGCATGAGCGCGATCGTCGATATCGTGCTGGCCAACCATCGCGACGTTTTGAAAGTCCCAGTCGCCGCGATCATTGAAACGACGGAGGGATTTCTCTGCTGGGTGAAAACCGACCAGGGCGTCAAACGGCGAGTGATCGACCTCGGAGACACCAATGACGAGTTTACGGTCGTCACGGCCGGACTCGTCGAGGGCGAGCAAGTGGTGCTCAATCCGCTGGCATACATCGACGAAGCACAGCTCGCGGCATTGAAACCCAAGCCGGCCGAAGCGGAGGATGAATCGGTCGATGAGCAAGGGGACGATGTGGTACCGCCGGATGCTCTTGAAGCACAGCCCGATGCTCTTGAAGCGCAGTCCGATGCTCTTGAAGCACCGTCCGCGGCGGCACTCGAGCAAGCCGCTCCAGGAAAAACGAAAGCGGGGAAAAAGGCGGCTACCGCCGGGGCAGGCGCAAAGATCATCGCCGCCGCTGACACCGACGGGGACGGCGCGTTGTCCGAGGACGAGCTACCGGAAAAAGACCGGGCAAACTTTTCCACAATTGATACCAACGGCGACGGAAAAATCGAGGCCGCTGAACTCGACGCGGCGATCAAGGCGGCCACCGGTCAATGAACGGGTCGTTTCTGCAAACCTTGCGACTCGGGCTGAAAAGCCTGCTGCTGCAAAAGATGCGATCGGCTCTCGCGGCCCTTGGCATCTTCATCGGTACCACCACCGTGATCTGGTTGGTGGCGATGGGCGAGGGAGTCAGCCACGATGCCCAGCAACAGATCATGCAACTCGGCGCGACCAACATCATCGTCCGCAGCGTCGAACCACAATCGTCGGCTGATGGTACGGTTGAGCGCGTCAAAACGTACGGTCTGACGCGTGCCGATTACAGTCGAATCCTCTCCAACGTCCCCACGATCAAGCAAGCGGTGCCGATCCGTGAATTGAAACGCGAGTTTCTGGTCGACGGTCGAACGGTCGATGTCAAACTCGTCGGCTGTACGACCGAATACCTCGAATTGAATCGGCTGGGAATCGCCCGCGGCCGTTGGATCAATGAACATGATGGACGTGAAAACGTCATCGTTTTGGCGGATCAGACGGCGCGCCGCTTGTTCCCGTTCGAGAATCCGATCGGTGAAAAGGTAATGGTCGAGAGCGACGTCTACACCGTCATCGGCCAGACAAAACCCCGCGCGGCGGCGGCCGCGATCGGAGGCAGCCTCGAGGCCCGCGACTACGCGTTTGATGCCTACATTCCTCTGGAGACGTTTCGCCATCGCGTGGGCGACCAGATCATGATTCGCGCCGGCGAAGGTTTTAATTTTACCGGCGAAATCGTTGAACTGACGCAGATTACACTCTCGGTCAACAGCCTCGAAGAAGTCGACGAAACGGCTGCGATCATCGAAGCACTGCTGAAAAAGTATCACACCCGGGAAGACTATGCCGTCGTCGTCCCCAAAGAGCTCCTTCGCCAGGCGGAACGGACCAGAGCGATGTTCAATGTGTTGTTGGTCGTCATCGCCGGGATTTCGCTGCTGGTCGGTGGAATCGGCATCATGAACATCATGTTGGCGACGGTCACCGAGAGAACTCGCGAGATCGGAATCCGTCGGGCCCTGGGGGCCAAACGCAGCGACATCATCCAGCAGTTCCTGACCGAAACACTCGTGCTGACCGGCAGTGGCGGTTTGCTCGGCGTGGTGTTTGGGCTGATGTGCGGTCCCATTTTTCGTACGCTTCGATCGGTCGTGTCGACGTTGGACCCCGAAATGCTCCCGCCAATCGTCTACAACCTCGAACCGCGCATCGCACTCTGGTCGGTCCTGCTATCGGTATTCATTTCGCTCGGCGTTGGGCTGGTGTTCGGAGTCTATCCGGCCCGGCGGGCGGCCTACATGAATCCGATCGAAGCGCTCCGGCACGAATGACCGCGATACGCATCGATCCCGAAGCGATGCCAAGCGATCGCGAGAGCGACGAATTACGGTCGGAACCGAATCACCTCGCTATTATTTTCCGGAGTCTGCGATGAACGCATCGATTCCCCGCCGACATGACCTCGATGCCCTTCGCGCGATTGCGATGTTGTTGGGGATCGCGCTGCACGGCGCGCTGGCCTACATGCCACTTCCCGAAGGCGCCTGGCCCGTCCAGGATTCTCGTCAGCACGAGGCCTTCGGAGTCTTCATGGCAGCGGTGCATGGATTCCGCATGCCGCTGTTCTTCCTGATCAGCGGCTTCTTTACCGCAATGCTTTGGCGAAAGCGGGGGCTACAGGCGTTATTGGAACACCGCGTGAAACGGATCCTGCTTCCGTTGCTGATTGGCATGTTCACTTTCGTTCCCGCGGTCTGGATTGTCAGCATCGCGGCCGGAATCACCGCACCGCCCGCGCCGATCTCAAAGACGGAATCGGGGTCGGTCGAATCGAATCTTTGGACCGCGGCAAAACATGGCAATCTCGAAGTCATCACGCAGCTGATGACCACGGGAGCGTCACTCGACCAACACGATCCGGCCACCGGATCGACACCGTTGACGATGGCCGCCCGGCACGGACAGGTCGAAACCGTTGAGTTGCTTATCGCCAGTGGTGCCGACGTCAACATGAGCAATCGTGACGGCAGCATGCCGATTCACAGTGCGGTGTTATTCGGCCGAGCCGACTCGGTCCGCGTGCTGATCGATCAGGGTGCTGACATCGCGGCGAGAGACTCAAAAGGAAATACGGCCGCCGATTTGCTGGATACCGATTGGATTACAACGTCAATCGTTGCTGAAATCAACAAGGTCGATATCGACCGAGTCAAAGTCGAATCGGGACGCGAGGAAATCGCCGGCATCCTGCAACCGGACAGCCTGTCGACGAAAAAAGGTGAACGAGCGCGTACCGAGGAAGGCTTGGGCGGACTTTTCATGCTGCTGATGCTGTTTCCATTTTTTCATCACCTCTGGTTTCTGGCATTTCTTTGCTGGTTGGTTGCCGCGTTTGCCCTGTATGCATGGGTGATGAATCGCACAGCGTGGACGCCACCAAAGTGGCTTGTGGTTTCACCGCTGCGATACGCGTGGTTGATTCCGTTGACGATCTTGCCGCAATCGATGATGGGTTTGCTTTATCCAACGTTTGGTCCTGATACGTCGGCCGGGATCATGCCGATGCCGCACGTGTTGTTCTACTACGCCATCTTTTTCTTCTTCGGCGCACTCTATTTTGACGGCAACGATCACGAAGGCCGTGTCGGTCGCTGCTGGCCGTTGACCATTCCGATCTCGCTGCTGGTGGTTTTTCCCATGGGCTACGATCTCACGCACGGCGGATTCGGGTTCGCTGGCGGTTGGATTGATCCCGCGCACCAGCGTGCCATCGCCGTCACTCTTCAGGTCGTCTATGTCTGGTTGATGACATTCGGAATGATGGGTTTGTTTCGAAGCCTGATGTCACGTGAAAGCAAGACGATGCGATACGTATCCGACTCGTCCTATTGGCTGTACCTCGCCCACCTGCCGCTGATCATCGTTGCCCAGGCCGTCGTCCGAAGCTGGGAAATCAACTCCCTCGCCAAGTTCACGATCATCTGTGTCGCGACCAGCGGCCTGTTATTGCTCAGCTATCAACTGTTTGTGCGTTACACACCGATCGGTACGCTGCTCAACGGCCCGCGGCGACGCCCCAAGCCAATCGTCGATGCCGTGTTGGTCGAGCCTGCGGCGACGATGGAAGCCTCTTGAAGGTCTCAGGGATGAATTCGCTGTCCCCAGCAGGTTCTTGCACAGGAAAGTGAGTGCAGGCCCGCAGCCCGTCAGGCCAGCCGGGTCCGAGCGCTTCGCCGGGGAGCAGAAGGGCCACGCCCGGTTCCCGATTGTGCAGCCTTTGCAAGGTCGAATGGTCGTCGGCATCTGCCAGGCGCCAATAGCCTCCAGCGGCCCGAAGCAGCCGGTTGTTTTATTAAGCAAACGGATCCCACCAGGCAGGCTCGCTGGCCAGCAGCGAATCGACGACTTGCTCGTCGAAAGATCTGCGATCGACAATGACCAATGCATCGGGTGGCGATTCCCCTTCACCGCCATTGCCGGCAGGCGGACGTTGGTTGAGCAGCACCGAGACATCTCGGCTTGTGATTTGAGCCGAAACGATGTCGGTTGCTCCGTCCAAGTTCAGATCGCCAAACGCCAGACCTTGAGGTTCTTGGCCGACAGCGAAGCGCAAGGCGGGAGCGAATCCGCCGGCACCGTTTCCGAGTAAGACGTAAATATGATCCCCACTTCCCGTAAGGCCGCCGCTCGCGATGATGTCTGCGTTTTGATCGCCGTCAACGT
>JAHELS010000010.1 GCA_024644085.1 Rhodopirellula sp. | reverse complement strand
GAAGTGGTGCGAGCCGCGGTAGCGGCTTTGAGTGAGAGACAAAGAATGGCATTGATGCTTTCGCGGTTCGAGAACATGAGCTACGTCGAAATCGGCGAAACGATGAATCTTAGTACAAAAGCGGTCAAGTCGTTGCTCAGCCGCGCGCGTGTCAATCTCCGCGAGATTCTGCAGCCCTACATCGACGCAGGGATTCTTCCTTCGGAGATCGACACCGCGGATACGAAGAGACGCGAGGTCGAGCAATGAGTACAGCCACGGTTCCCGACGATACCCCTTTGGGCCCCGACGACGAATTACTGGTCGCCTACCTTGATGGAGAACTTGACCGCAAGAGTCGTGACGAACTCGAAAATCGCTTGATGGAGGATTCTGTTCTGCGAAAACGATTGCAGGAATTGCAGTCGGGATGGGATTTGCTCGATGACCTTCCCGATCCAGCACCGAGCTTGAAGCTTGTCGAATCGACGCTCGAGTTGGCGGTCGCAGATATCATCCAGAACGAGCCTTCCACGGAAACGGTTTGGAGTCGCTTGAGATTGCCGCTCCTGGTCGGGGCGATTTCGATCGCGGGGATTGTCGCTTCGTTCGTCGTCGCTGCGACGATGAGATCGCAAGAGTACGATCGGCAACTGCGAGATCTCGCCATCGTCGAACACCTCGATGCCTACAACCATGGAAGTGACCTGACGCTCATGCGAGAGTTGTCGGCTGATTCCGATTGGTCCGCGATGGTATCCGCGGCAAGTGAAATCGGCGATATCCAAAATGTTTCGATCGCGGATGTTCAATCGATGCCGATTGAGGATCGCGAGTCGCAGATTCAACAATTGCCGATCGTGACGATCGCGCAGCTTGATTCGCGGTGGGATCGATTCGCGCGGATGGATGATGCCAATCGCGATCGCATCCGCCGTACAGCGGATGCGGTCGCCCTCCAGTCGGATGCGGAGACGCTGTTGCAGACGATGCAGGCTTATGCAATTTGGCGTGAAAACCTGTCGACCGAGTTACGTGATCAAATCGAGTCTGGCGTAGGCAAAGTGCGACGTGATGCGATCGACGATGCCATCGAGCAAACGCGAATCTCGATCACCAGACGTTCGAGTCTGCAGCTTGATGAGGAAACGATTGATTGGATTTACTTCGCTCTTCGGCAAATCGTCAGCCAGCGGATTGAAGCCGGCGACGAGCCAACCATCCGCCAGGTAGAACGTTTCAAAGGTTTCGGGGGATCTGACAATTCGGAGTATGGCACGATCGCTGCCATCGTATTCAGCGGCGAATCACGAAGCGGTCGGCGATTCGGGTTTTCTCGTCCCCCGGGAGGCGGCGAACCTTTGTCGCCGCTGCAACCCGGCGAACTCGAGTCGATTCGACTCGTCTTGCCTTCATCGGCATTGGATATTCTGGGTCTCGTCGCAGCCAGTGATCCGTTGAAGGAGACCGCGACGTTGCAGGTTTGGGCTTCAGAGGCCGTGCGTCGAAAATCTCCCTTCAAGCGCGAAGAATCGACTTTGTTGGAGCGATACCTTGAAAAGCCCGAAAGCGACCGTGATGCGATCGATCTGATGCCGCCGAAAGAGATCCTCGAGGAATTGCAACGCGATTCGTGGCGTTCGCGCGGATGACCCCAGTGTGTCGGCCACCGTCAAGGAAAGACGATGATCCCCCGTCGTCCAATGCGACCGGCGTCGACTATAACATTGCTTGATTACTGTCGTCCGTTGGCTGGTGAGTCTCGTCACTGGCTTCTTGTCATGGGCTGGGTATCGCAATGAAAGCTGCGTTCATCGAACAAACTGGGGCTCCCGACGTGATCGTGGTCGGCGATATTCCGGACCCGGTTCCCGGGCCAGGCGAGGTCCTGATTCAAGTCCACGCTGTTGCCGTCAACCCGATCGACACCTACGTCCGTAGCGGAGCCATTGTCTTTGAAACTCCGCAGCCCTATATCCTCGGATGCGATGCCGCCGGCGTGGTCGTTGCGATCGGCGATGGAGTGCATCACTGCCACGTCGGCGATCGCGTTTGGTGTACGAACCAGGGATTGCTGGGACGCCAGGGTACATTTGCAGAAAAAATCGCCGTCGCCGAAGAGTGGTGCTTCCCGCTGCCTGACGCGGTCTCGTATGCCGATGGTGCGGCCGCCGGGCTTGTCGCGGTGACGGCGCACCTTGGTTTGTTTCGTGAAGCGAGATTACAGGCGGGGGAAACGATCCTGGTGATCGGAGGGAGTGGCGGAGTTGGCTCGATGGTAGTTCAGATGGCCAAGCTGGCAGGTGCGACCGTTATCGCGACCGCCGGATCGGAGGCCAAGTGCCAGCGGGTCCGCGAATTGGGAGCCGACGTCGTCATCAACTACAATGACGAGTCGATCGAGGAGGTCGTAAGAGAGTCGGCACCGAAGGGCGTCAACGTCTTTTGGGAAACGCGCCGCGAGCCGGATTTCGATCTCGCGGTCGAACTCATGGCCGGTCGTGGCCGGATGATCTTGATGGCCGGACGCGATGCCCGGCCCGTCTTTCCGGTGGGCCCCTTCTATGTCAAGGAATGCTCGCTGCACGGCTTCGTCATGTTCAAGGCCACGCCGGTCGAAATGCGGAGCGCCGCCGATGACATCAATCACTGGCTCGCAAAGGGGACGCTGAGAGCCAACGTTTCCATCACGCTGCCACTCGACCAGGTCGCCGAGGCTCACCGGATGCAGGAGGCTTCGACACTCGAAAGTAGCGGCGAGTTGGCAGGAAAAATTGTTCTCACGTTGGAATGATTTTCACAGCTCGCCGGTCCTTTCAGATTTCGATGGCGGGCAACGCCGGGGGAAAGAAGAAAATTGGACGTATTTCCCGGTTTAGTAGTAACCCTTCGCCGGGAGCCGGTAATTACACGTAGACCGGAGCAAAGATGGCGGAGATCGATCAAACCGAGTTGCTCGTCCAGCACATCGCCGAGCACCAGAACCGGCTTTACGGCTATGTCTTTTCGATGCTGGGAGATCATGCCCGGGCGTCGGACGTCCTGCAGGAGACGAATTTGGTTTTGTGGCGAAAGAGGGGCGAATTCCGAGCGGGCCAGGCCTTTTTGCCGTGGGCGTTTGCCATCGCCCGCTTCCAGATCTTGGCGCATGTACGAGACCGTGGGCGGGAAAAATGTCTTCTTGATTCCGAGCTGGTGGAATTGCTGGCGGATGAGACTGAGCAGCAAGCCGAACGTTTCGAGGCGGTTCGTCATGCTTTGCGGCGCTGCATGTCAAAGTTGACGCCGGAGCACCAGGAGCTCGTGCAGCAGCGATACTTCCACTCCACCCCGATCGACAAGTTGGCCGAGTCACTTGGCAAGACAACCAGCGCGGTGAAGGTCGCGCTGCTGCGAATTCGTCGATCGCTTGGGGATTGCATTGAACGCCAGATGGCCGAGAGCTGAGCGATGAGAGAAGACCGGCACGAGTTCGAATCGCTCTTGGAAGATTTGGCCGACGGTTTGCCCAGTGACGAGCAGGTCCGTGAGTTGCGTGATTCCCTTCGCACAAGTGCCGATGCGCGTTCTCGTTACGTACAGTGGCAGATGCTCAATGCCGCGTTGACGATGGAATCAGGCTCACTTCCGATCGACGATTCAGGTCCACCGACTGTAGTGCCGCGTTCTCAAGTGCCGCGTACTCAAGTGCCGGGAAACACGCTTGCTGCGGCGGCACACCGTTTCACCTGGACACGAGCATTGGCGATCGCGGCTTCCATTGCATTTTTTGCGATCGCGATAAGATGGGCCTATCTGGAACTTGAAACGGACGCCGAGGTGGTCCAGCAGGGGAACACCGGCGAAGTCATGATCGACCAAGAGCCTACATCTCGGGGAATTGCCCTGGTCACACGATTGGTCGACGCCACGTGGGACGATTCGAGATCGGCGGTCGAAGTTGGCGATGCATTGACGCCACAACGATTGAATCTGAAGTCGGGTTACGCGCAGATTGAATTCTTTTGTGGGGCGTCCGTGGTGCTCGAAGGCCCGGCGGAATTGGAGTTGATTTCGTCGACTTCCGCCAGCTTCATGAGTGGTCGTCTGCGGGCTCAAGTGCCGCCGGCGGCGCGCGGATTCGAGATCGACGTGGATGGCATGAAGGTTGTCGATCTGGGAACGGAATTCGGAGTGTCGGTTTCGCCCGAGGGTTCCGACGTCCAGGTTTTCGACGGTGAAGTTGAGCTCCATCGATCCAATCAGAAAACCCAGCTTGTCAGGGCCGGCCAGGGCTACGCGCATGAATCAGGATCATTGAGTGAGACACAGATCGCTCCTGACGATTACGTCGACCTCGCGGCGCTCGATGATCGTGCCCGCAACCAGACCGATTCCCGATTCAGCGGGTGGCGGGAGTATTCCCGACAATTGCGCGAGGATGATCGATTGATTGCGTACTATGCGGTGGATCAGACGGACCGGTGGCAGCGCAAGCTCCAATCGTCCATGATTCCCGAAAATCGAGAACTTGACGGAGCGATCGTCGGCGCGCAGCGTGTAGCGGGACGTTGGCCGGGGAAAGGTGCCCTGGAATTCAAGCACCCCGGAGACCGGGTTCGCGTCAACATCCCGGGCGAGTTTGGCTCGTTGACCTTTGCCTGTTGGGTTAAAATTGACAGTCTCGATCGTTGGTACAATTCGTTGTTCCTGACGGACAATTACCAGCGAGGTGAGCCGCATTGGCAGATCCTCGATACAGGACAGTTGTTCTTTTCGGTTCGCGTCAGCCGTCAACAGGGAGGCCCCCAACACAAAGTGGCACTCTCACCGCCGTTTTGGAATCCGACCCTCAGTGGTAAGTGGCTTCATTTAGCAACCGCTTACGATGTCGATTCGAAAACGACAACACACTATTTGAATGGCAAGCTGCTGAGCCGAGAGTCGATTCCCGATCATCAACTCGTTGAAACGACGCGAATTGGAATGGCATCGATCGGCAATTGGTCGGTTCCTACGAAACCGGACGAACACTTCGCAATCCGAAACCTGAATGGCTGTATTGATGAATTCACGATTTTTTCCGCGGCCCTCACTGCCGACGAGATCGCTGAAATTTACGAGTTGGGAAATCCCTGATATGAACGTTTTGCAGAGGTATTCAGCAGTGAACTTGATTCGATTGTCGATGGTCGCCTTGTTGGCGACGAGCTGTGTGCCGCTAGCGGCAACGGCCGACGAACCCGCATCGGCCGATAAACCGATCAATCTCCAGCGGCGCGAAGCTCGGCACTTTACCCTCAAAGTTTTGCCGGTGCTCCGTGAAAAGTGTTATGCCTGTCATGGCGGTGATCCGGATGACATCAAGGGTGAATACGATGTCCGCACGCGCGAGGTGATCATTCGTGGTGGTGAGTCCGAGGAATCGGCGATCATTCCCGGCAACCCCGAAGAGAGTCCTTTCTTTCATGCGGTGACTTGGGAGGGACTCGAGATGCCGCCGAAGGAAAACGATCGATTGACCGACGAGCAAGTACGGTGGATCAAGCGTTGGATCAAGGCGGGGGCACCCTGGCCCGACGAAGCGACACAACAACGCATTGTCAGTAACGAACGCAAGGTCCGGGAAAACGAATTCGGGGTTTTGGTCGCGACCAGCGGTGGTCTGGCGGACCAGTGGACCTATCGTCGTTATCAGAAAGAGGAGATTTGGGCCTTCCAACCGCTTCGCCAGTCGTTTGAGTTTGATGCGGTTGACCAATTCATCAACGCGAGACTTGATGAAGCCAAAATCCGCCCCGCAGAATTGGCAACTCCGCGTCAATTGATTCGCCGTGCAACGCTGGATCTCACCGGGCTTCCGCCGACGCCACACGAGATCGATGAATTCCTTGGGCATTGGGAACAGGATTCCGACAAAGCATGGAGCGATTTGATCGATCGGCTGCTGGAGAGTCCGCACTACGGCGAACGCTGGGCACAACACTGGCTGGACGTCGTCCGTTACGCCGACACAGCAGGATTTTCAAACGATTACGAACGGAGCAACGCGTGGCGTTATCGCGATTACGTGATCCGCTCGCTCAACGATGACAAACCCTATGACTTGTTTGTGAAAGAACAAATCGCTGGTGACGAGCTGAGTCCTGAGGATCCCGAGGCGATTGTGGCGACCGGGTTTCTTCGCATGGGACCATGGGGCACGGCGATGGTCCCGCAGGAGGAGGCGCGCCAGATTTATCGTGACGACGTCGTGCATTCGATCGGGCAATCTTTCCTGTCGATCCCCATGCGGTGTTGCAAGTGCCACGACCACAAATTTGATCCGATACCGACCCAGGATTACTACCGGTTCTATGCGGCTCTCTCGGCCACCCAGCCTGCTGAAATCCCCGCAGACTTCTTGCCGAGTGAGAACCGAAATCGATTCGAGTCCGAGGCGGAAAGGGTCGAGGAGCTGCATCAATACGCACTCGGCAAGCGAGATGCCCTGGTCGCAAAACGCGAGGCGGCGGCGAAGCAGTGGTACGAGCAGCGCGGGCTTCCTTACAAAAACAACAACGCGCGGAAGGGAGATCCGGATGATCAGAAACCCGAGCGTCACTCGGGGCTGTCCGAGATGGAGCAAGGTCGGTTGAAAGTTCGCGAACAGGACGAATGGATCTGGAATCGCCGCAAGGAAAGATTCCAGCCGCTTGCGCAAAGCGTTTTCAACGGGCCTGATCTCTGGCAAAACGACCGAAAACTTCGTAAGCCCAATGAGATCGACACAGATTGGAGACCGGAATCATTCATTTTGACCGGAGGCGCCCTGACGGCAACAGGCGATAAGGTGACACCGGGCGTTTTGAGCGCGACTGGATTGCCGGTCGAAGGTGCACCAACAGACGATCCATACGCCCTGACAACAGATCTCAATGGACGTCGACTCTCTTTGGCAAACTGGATCGCACATCCGGATAACCCGTTGACTGCCCGCTCGTTGGTCAATCGTTTGTGGCAACATCATTTCGGAAACGGCATCGTGCGCACCGCAAACAACTTCGGTGCCAAGGGCGCATCCCCGACACATCCTGAATTGCTGGATTGGCTAACTCGCGATTTCATCGATGGGGGATGGAAGATCAAGCGGATGCACAAACGGATCATGATGTCCGACGCTTACAAGCGGAGCACGGCGCACGCAGACCTTGAAGCGGTGGAAACTGTTGATCCCGACAACAAATTGCTCGCGAGGTTCCTGCCGCGGCGACTTACGGCCGAGGAGTATCGTGACGCGGTGTTGGCAGCGACCGGGGAATTGAATCGGCAAATTGGCGGATTGCCGATCATGCCCGAGATCAACATGGAAGTCGCGCTCCAGCCCCGGATGATCCAGTTTTCGATCGCACCGGCGCACCAGCCCTCACGGACGCCCGAGGAACGTAATCGTCGTACGATTTACGCCTATCGGGTTCGCGGGCAAGCCGATCCGTTCCTCGAGGTCATGAACCAGCCAAATCCGAACGATTCGTGCGAGTTCCGCGATTCCGCCGCCGTCTCGCCTCAGGCCTTCACGTTGCTTAACAGCGATGTGATGTCTGATCGATCGATCGCGATGGCGGCGCGAATCCAGGATGAGGGTGGGAATTTGCCTGAGCAAATTGACCGTGCTTTCCAATCTGTTCTCGGCCGTGCTGCGTCGGACGATGAGCGCCAGCGGATGCGCGTGTATGTCGAACAGATGGTTCAACATCATCAAGAACACAAGCCGGTCGAGACCGAATACCCGACGGAGGTCACACGATCTCTGGTTGAGGAGTTTTCCGGAAAGCCGTTCGAGTACACCGAGATTCTTCCGGTCTTCGAGGATTACGTTCCGGATGCGAAGCCCTGGGCGGTTGACGCCCAAACGCGGGCGCTGGCCGACATGTGCTTGCTGCTTTTTAATACGAACGAATTCACTTACATCTACTAGAAAAACCACCCCGCACGTTAGAATGAATTTTCTTCCGTGCTTCGTTTTACGGGATGAGAAAAAATGTCAACTCACTCACCTTCGCATCGCATGCCGGCGAGCCGCCGTCAATTTCTTTATGGTTTGGGGTCGTCGCTGGGCGCACTCGCGTTGACTGATATGTTGGCCGGTGAGGGTGTCGCTGCTGCAGCAGCTGCGTCCGGCCCCCTTTCGCCAAAGCCGCCCATGCATCCGGCCAAGGCGAAAGCCGTGATCATGCTGTTCATGGAGGGAGGTCCGAGCCAGGTCGACACGTTTGATCCCAAGCCGGAACTCGATCGCCTTCACAAGACCGAATCAAAGCGCACCGAGGGCCTCGCGACTGGCAAGCGTTTTTACGTCGGAAGCCCCTTCACATCCCGCAAGGTGGGCGAATCAGGAATCGACATGTGCGACCAGTTCGTCCACATGGCCGATCCCGAAGTCGCGGACGAATTGTGTGTTTACCGAGGTTGCCAGGCTGAGTCGTTGAATCATCCCGAAGCGCTGCTGCACATGAATACCGGCAGCCGTTTGGGCGGCGACCCGGCGGTTGGTTCATGGATGACCTATGGTCTGGGTTCAGAGAACCAGAACCTTCCGGGGTTCGTCGTGATGACGGAATTGGCGGCCCCGCAAGCCGGTTCGACCAACTGGAGCAACGGGTTCCTGCCGGCTTACTATCAGGGTACGAAGCTGCGTTCGCAGGGATCACCCATACTCGATCTGAGCCCGGCACCGCATCGCACGCGTGCTCACCAGCGTCGCGCACTGGATGAATTGGCCAGGCTCAATCAGGCTCATCTTGACGATCATCCCGAGCACCGTGATTTGGCGGCGCGAATGGAGAGTTACGAACTCGCGTTTCGTATGCAGTCCGAAGTCCCGGGAATAGTTGACCTTCGTTCCGAGTCGCAGGAAACGTTGGACATGTACGGGGTGGAAGGCAAGGAAACGGGCGATTTCGGCAAACAGTGTCTGATGGCACGCAAGCTTGTCGAGGCAGGTGTGCGTTTTGTCCAGGTGTTCTCGGGGGGCTGGGACAGCCACGATTATCTCGAGCGAGGACATTCCTCGCGGATCAAGAGTGTGGACCAGCCGATCGCAGCCTTGATCAAGGATTTGCGTCGTCGTGGGTTACTTGATGAAACGCTTGTCGTATGGACGGGCGAATTTGGACGTACACCCGACAACAATTACCGAGGCGGTGTCACGGCACTCGGCCGTGGGCATAACGTGGACGCAATGAACATGTGGTTTGCCGGCGGCGGCACGCGCAAAGGAACGATGGTCGGCGGTACCGACGAGATCGGCGCGAAGGCAGTCGAGTGCGTGCACCCGATCCGTGATGTCCACGTAACACTGTTGCACCTGTTGGGACTCGACGACAACAAGCTGACCTATTTTCACGGCGGACGGTACAAGCAACTGTCACAATTTGGTGGCGAAGTCATCCACGAGTTGATTGCATAGAGCCGCGATCAAAATCAGGATCCGCGTAGAATCGCGGCGATGGCCGCTCCTTCGGGCGTATGCGAGAGGCACAGCACGTTCGCCGCGGTCAACGGTCGGGGTGCCGACAAAAAGGGAACATCGACCCGGGACTCATCGAAACAGAGAGTCGGAGGGATCGTCTTTTCCGCCAAAGCGATTGCAGCGACCGCGAGATCGATAGCGCCGCTCGCCGCGCCAGTGTGACCCAGTGAAGCGATTGTCGCAACAAGCGGTGCACGCCGAATTGTCGATCGCAATGCTTCACGCTCGGCGGCATCGATGACCGGGTCACCCATCGCATGGCTCATGACCAGTCCAATCTCGCCGGCTGAAATACCGGCGTCCTCGATTACCGATTCGATCGCGCCGCGAATTGCGGCGGAAGATCCGCGGATCGGACCTCGGTCGATCGATGGCGAGCGTAGCGCGGTGGACATTCCTGGCGAGGGGATAAACCGCGAGGAATAAGCCACCAGTCGCGCAATCGGTTTTGCGCCGCGTTGCGCCGCGTTCTCGGCGTGTTCGAGAACCATTGATGCCGCTCCTTCACCGCCGACAACTCCTTTGGACG
This sequence comes from Rhodopirellula sp., assembly GCA_024644085.1. Classification (GTDB taxonomy): domain Bacteria; phylum Planctomycetota; class Planctomycetia; order Pirellulales; family Pirellulaceae; genus Rubripirellula. The sequence continues at coordinate 49,669 of JAHELS010000010.1, read as the reverse complement.
TCGGATCATGGGGACGCGAACTCTCCGCGAGCGGCTGCACGACTTCGGGAATCGGCAGGTCTCCACGATAGTTGATCCGCGTCGTATTGATCCGTGTGCCGGTAGCGCCGGTAATCATCACCTTGGCAATGCCTCGCTCGATACACGAAGCAGCTTCGATCATCGCCGCGTGTGCGGAAATGTCACCGAGAATCAAAGAGTTATTGGGACCGTGGGCACCCAGGGCGATGCCGACATGGCACGCGGGCATGTTGGGCAAGTACTTCAGCATCCATAGCGGCAACACCTTTTTCATTGCGATGTTGCCGAACTGTGACCCGTCCACACTCCCATCGGCGCGGATGCATGCTCGGATCGCATCCTCCATTTCCGATGGTGGTCCGTAAAACATTTCGCTGCCGAAGACGGTGCCGACATCTTCGGGGCGTACCTCGCCCTCGGCCGAGGCGGGGAAGCACTCGGCGAGCCCCGCGTCGTCGATCGCCAGTTGTGACGCGGCGTATCCAGTCTGGATTTCGCGGCACATAACCTTGAGTGCTTTTCGGGGGCGGACATATTGTTTGGCGTCAAAATCTACGATCGGACCCCCGATCCAAACGCCTGCTGGATCACGCGATGCCCCAGGTGTTGCGCCTCCGTCGGTTCGCTTTGAAAGCGATACGATGCCCGACATTTTCTCCAGCAGCCCACGAAAGAATTGGTCGCGGCCAATCCCGATCGACGAGACAACGCCACAACCGGTGATTACGACGTTGCTGCGTGGCATGAGAAAACTGGGGAAGGAATGACGATCCGAAAGAAAAATTATGATTCGAGATCATGCCGATGAACAGGCGCTAGATCGTTTATCCGAGATCACTCAGTGTTCGGTCGTAGATTCGATGGGTTTTTGTCCGCGTGGCTCCGCCTCGCTCGATGGTGCCGCGCGAAAGTGAATTGCTTTCCAGCACCCACGAAAACTCCCCAATTTCGATTCCGAAATCGATCGCATCGGGAAGAATTCGCGAAAGCGTGACGAGGCCCAGTCCCCATTTCTGGTATTCCGGCAACACATTGGTGCTGATCAGCCGAAGTCGATTGATCTTTCGCTTTTGTGTGAGCAGGGTGAGCCAGCCAAAGGGGAAAAGTCTGCCGTCGATTTTTTTGATCAGTTGATTGAAATCAAGCAGGCCAAAACCGGCTCCGACGGGCCGTCCGTCGATTTCGGCAATGCTCGTCAATTCCGGCACGATCAGATGCTTCAGCCCTTTGCTCTGGTGGTCAATCTCCGCCGCGCTCATTGGAACGTAGCCCCAGGTTTGTTGCAGTGATTGGTTGTAGATCTCCAGGAAGGAGCGAACGTCCTGTGCAAATCGGCTCCGGTCGATCGGCCGGCACTTCACGTTGAACCGCCGGGTAGCCTCGTCGATCACGAACTTCAGCTTTGGATCGAGATCGTGGATGATATCGATATGCGCATCGTAGCTGTAAAGGTCCTGTGTTTTCGTAAACCCGAAGGCTTCGATCAAACGGCCGTAGTAGTTGCGATTGTGCGGGATCAGAAAAGTCGGGGGCGAGTCAAAGCCATCGACCAGGAGTCCAACCTCGTAATTCAAGCTTGGATGAACCGGTCCACGAACGTCGGTCATTCCCTGATCCCGCAACCACCGTGATGCGGATGCAAGTAAGTCGTTACTCACTTGGACATCATCCTCGCACTCAAAGAACCCAAAGAACCCCCTTTTTTCGTCGTAGCGACGATTGTGTGCGTGATTAACAATCGCTAACACGCGCCCGACAACACGGTCTCCGCGGCGCGCCAGAAAAGCGCATCGGTCGGCATCCAGGTAGAACGGATGGGGCTTGAATCCAACCATCTCGCGTCGCACCTGCCAGATCGGGGGAATCCAGTTCGGATCATCGCGATACAGGTCACGTTCGAGTTGCTCGAACGCGCGCTTGTCTTTTCGTGACGCGACCTCGTGGCATCGGACGGGATCACTCATACTATGTTCAACCTGGTTGGCTTCGTAGGATTGACGTTTACAGCGGGAGGTGCCGCTCAGGGTCGTCACATGCCCTCGGTCGTGCGAACCAGATCATAGAGACAATCAATGAGCGAGTCTAAGCCCGTCATACTGCGCAGCGGTGCGAATCCGAAAGTCCGCCATCTGCAACGCATGCGGGACAATCGTCTGCGGCGAAAAGCGGGTCGAGTCATCGTAGACGGTTGGCGGGAAACCGCGGCCGCGATTGACGGAGGATTAACACTGTGCGGCGTTTATGTAGCCGATTCCGCGACAGAGCCTGGTCCCGTGGACGATCCTGTTATCCACCGAGTACTCAGCACGGCTGATCGTTTGAATAAGTCCCAGCGGGTGTCCGATGCGATCATGGACAAGATTTCCTATGGGCAGTCTCCGCGCGGCGTGGTCGCGGAATTCCAGCAGCCCGCCCAAATGCTGAGCCGGCTTTCGCTGCCTCCATCGCCGCTGATTCTGGTGCTCGACCGGATCGAAAAGCCGGGCAATGTGGGTGCCGTCTTCCGATGCGCGGATGCCGCAGGGGTCGATGCTGTGCTGCTTTGTGAATCGCATGACCCATTGAGCCCCAATGCAATTCGCAGCAGCCTCGGCTGCGTGTTTCACATCCCCACAGCGACTGGATCGGAGTCGGAATTGGCGCAGTTTTTGGAAGCAAATTCGATCCGTGTGATCGCTGCCAGGGTCGAATCGTCGACTCCGTTGTGGAGGGCTGATTTGGACGGTCCTCTCGCACTGGTCTTGGGAAGCGAGAAGGACGGGCTGGGCAACCGATGGCAAAAATTGGGTGATGCGCCGGTTGAAGGAGTAGCGATTCCGATGTCGGGACGTGTCGACAGCTTGAACGTATCGGTGTCGGCCGCAGTCATTGCATTTGAAATCAATCGGCGTCGACACTCAGGCGGATCGGAGGGCTCACAACCCTGACAGACGGTAAGACCGATACAGGTGTGGTAAGCGTGAGAATCGTTAATGTCTCACCAAAGCGAATCCGATACATGAAGCATCCGACGTTCTAGCGCGGCAATGCGCACGTCGTCTGGTGTGTCGTTGGGGGCGCATCAAACCTGATTGTTCGGCACGGATGCGGCATGCGTAATCCTCGTAAAACACCGACAAAACGGTCGCGACAGGCCCGTCGTGCTCTGGTCGCATTCCTGGTTGCCACCGGCCCGTCGGTGACGGCGGAGGGGCCGATGAGCGGCGGCATGCGCCTCATGCCGCCTCTTCCCCTGCAGCAAACCGCGAATACGGATCAGATCAAGAGCAATCCGTTTTGTGAAACTGGTTCTACGCACGAATCCGAGCCGATATCGCTCGCGTCCGGCGACAAGCTCCCGTCGATCCGTCTGATGCCGATTGGCGCGGCGATCGGGTTACAGTCGGTTGAGGGTGGACGCGTGCCGCTGGCCCGACCGCCCGTGATGACGATTGAGCCGGTGATGCAGCCGAGGATTCGAAACAATCCTCTGATTGGATCGGCCCACCACTCCAACTCGAACCTCGTCGATGCCGTCATCGAAAACGACGGGTCGGCACCCTCGCCGCCCACGCCGAACTCATTCGTTGACACCGCTGTCAATCAGCCTGCGATCGATCACAAGTCGCAGACTGGAAGTTCGATCATTCTGGTACCACCAAAGCCGTTGGTTCCCATGGCGGTTGTAACGCCGCAAGTCATCCCACACCCTGCCCTCCGAGCCGAGACAATTCCGACCTACGTCGACGCGACGTTGGAAGTGTCGCCGCCGGCCGATCCCGCGATTGCGTCGCCGGTCTCCGCCAATCCCGCGCCCCACGAGGCGCCCGTCATTGTGTACGAAAGTGGCGACTCGTTTTCGTTCTCACTAACGGATCAATCAAGTTCGAACGAAAACAGCAAAACATCCGCTTCCAACCCAGCGCCGATTGGCCAGCCAGCCGAGTCGATCAAGTTTGAACGGAAGCGTATTGAATACCATGTCGAAGGCGCAAATGTCGTCAGCGAAGTCATGCCGAAGAATTCCCAACCGAACACGATGAAGGAATCTTCGCTCGCCTCCGACTCGGGCGCCGCCAAGCCCTTGGTCGGCGTCGCGGAAGACATCAAGCTTGCACCGGTCGATTCGGGTGACGGCCTTGGTGCGGAAAACGAACCTTTTGAAGATGATTTCGCCGGTGAATTGCCTGCCCTTCCGGGACGCTCGCCGGTGCGATCCGGCCAGGCCAACATTGCCATGACCGACGCCGAAAGCGAGGCCCCGATAGGCCTGGATGTCGTCGAGCCCATTCGCCTTGACGCGGTGGCCATCACGGAGGATTTTGAGTCTGCTCCTCTTCAGCCGATTGATTCGGTCGTCGGGAATAACGAACAGGCTCCGATTTCGATCCACCGATCCCGGCCTATGGTTGCCGGTATTGTCGAGCCGAAACCTGCAAAAGCAAAACGTTATCGACCTCCGGTCGCGGTCACGCGCGTCCCGATCGAACTTTCCTCCAATTCGACTCAGTCCATGGTGCGCCCTGCAGCTCCGGTTCATACGGTGCAGGCCCCCGTGCTCACGCCGACGGCTCCGCGAGACCATGTCAAACTTACACCGCTGTATATGAGCCGGGCTCAAGTTCGGTCATTAACGCTGGGCGGCGAAGTTCGCCGCGTTGAGATCGCGGACGAGGAAATCTGTCAGGCGTTTGCGTCGGGACCGAATCAGCTCAAGCTGATTGGAACGGGAAATGGAGTCACCAGGCTCGTCGTTTGGGCGGACACGGACGACAAAGTCCAACCGACCCGAATGCGCGCCTTTGAGATACATGTCAATGACACCGTCGAGGCCACGGGTACCGGCGTCGGCGACAAGGCCCAGATTCTGAATCATTCGATTCAAAAAACATTTCCGAAATGTGATGTCCGCGTTCGATTGCAGCACGGAAAACTGATCGCGAGCGGGCAATGTGATAGCGAAGAGTCGGCACGGCAAATCATGCGGATGGTACGAAAGACCTGTCTGCTGCCGGTTCAAGACGAACTAGTGGTTCGATAACAGAATTACCTCCAAATATTTCCTTTCGATCATTATCGCGGTTCGAGCTCCGCGTGCGTTAACGAGGTTCGATCATGAAGATCCATTCGACTCTGCCGAGCATCCGCGGAAACATGTCGTGCCGTCAACTGTTTCTCTGCTTGTCCACCGTTTGCGCGGCGGTATCCTTCGCTCTCGCCACAGAAGGTTCAGCCCTTGCGCAGTCGCAATCGGTCGGTGACGTGAGCGTCGATGAAAACCTGCAAGGAGGCAATATCCGCAGCGGGCTCATCACGCACGGAGACCAGTCTTACCGAGTTGTCAAAACAGCGGCCTTTCGCACTGCCGCGGATGCGGGTGAGGTCGAAGCGGGAACCGTCGCACAGGTCGGATATTGTCGTAGCGGATGCGGGCGTTCATGTCGCGGCGATTGCGGCTCGACGTGGGTCAATCCTTGTGCTCCCTGCGAGCCCTTCGGATATGTCCTTGCCGAAGCCCTGTACATGGAACGCGGAGGCAATGAGTCCTTCACGACGAGCGCGGATTTCCGGATGCAGGGATTCGAATACGAGTGGGCCGGGCGAATCACCCTCGGGCTCGTTCCCGATTGTGTACACGGGTGCGAATTGGGTTTTACCGGGTTGTTTGAATGGGACCGTGCGGGATCGGTGACAGATGTTGGTGGTGGAATCAATACGCAGTTGACGCCGGGTGCACCATTCACGGCCGCTAACATTTCCGCCTTCAACAATGCGACGTTCCAGAGCCAATTTCACGAAGCAGAATACTGGAGCGTGGAGGCGAACAAGACACTCGTTGGATGGGATGTCGCAAAGTTGTTGTTCGGAACACGCTACATCGACTACGACGAACTGTTCAACTACACCAGCCAAACTGCGACGGAAACAGGCCTGCTGCGCAGCTCCGCCGAAAACAAACTCTACGGCGTCCAGGTTGGAATGGACCTGCTGTATCCCATTTGCAAGCACGGCTACAGCGATTTTCGCGCTCGTCTGGGAGCGTTCGTCAATTTTGCCGAATCGGACGTCGCGCTGGTCAACGACGGCAATCTACAGCTTTCCAACTCGGGAGATGACGAGGACCTCGCAGGGGTGTTCGAGTTGAGTTCCGGGATTCGGTATCACTTCAGTGAGTGTTTGTCGGTGCGTGCCGGGACCGAACTTTGGTACATCGCCAACGTCGCCAATGCGACCGAACAATTTGGTCCGACGTTAACACCCGCCACCGGCCAGAACACAAACATCGATGACGACATCTTGTTCACCGGACTCTCTCTGGGTGCTCAACTTCGGTACTAGGTAGTGCGGAGTCAAAGGAGTCGAGCATCGCTGCGGCTATTCGGGCTCTTTCGGCTTGCTGACACGTTTCTTGTTCAGCCACTTTTTCACAGAATTCCCAGCCTGTTCGCTCAGTGACTGGCGGCCGTCTGAGATCGTGTTTTCAGTGATCTTGGTGACCGCCTTGTAAATCTCGCGTCCGCAGTAAGCGCAAACCACAGGTGGTTCGCCCACTTCCGTGTCGCACTGCGGGCAGAAGTACTGAATCGTTGGCCGCATTGCGGCTTCAAACAAGCCGCCCACCTCCGACGCTGAGAACCAAGCAGAATTGTCTTTGCGCAGAACGGTTTCCGGTGTCACTTCACCATCTCGCACTTTCTTCAACAACTCGCTTGGGCGGAATGGCCCAAGTTCCTGCTCGTCCTCGTCGTTCACCTGTATGAACCATTGAGTCACGGCATGCCTCGACGAATAACCGATGTGACGATCGTGCGGCTTGTGTTTTAGATCGCTTCGATATGCAGGCTTCGTTGACGACGCTCTTTGCGGCGAACATCGTCGATCAACCCCGCAACTTCTTTGACTTTGTCAATTCCAATCATAGACAAAGACGGGTGCGACTGGTCACTGCTGCTCAATACAATCGTACCCACACCGAACATGCGTTGCACAGGACCCTGCGAAAAACTGACGTCGTCGATATCGATGACCTCAATCCTGTCGGTCTGACGCGTCAAAACCCCGGTCTGGTGGACGAAACGCTGGCTGGTCAACTGATAGTGGTAGCCGAGACGCTTCCACGCATAACGTAAGCCGCCCAGCAGCCAAATCACCAAGATCAGCCCTGCCGCGATCGGAAATCCCACCGGAGCCAGGAGCGGAAGCAAGAGCAGCGCGAGCGAGACGATTGCCATCAACACCCACATACCAATCATTGCTTTAGGGCTGTACCCACCGCTCCATAGTTCCGCCTCCTCGTCGTAGTCATCAAGATTCTCTCGCTTGCCCGTCACCTGCTTGCGGAACTGCGCCGCGGCAGATTCATCTCCGTGGTGGGAGGCTTGAGTTGCTTGTGGATCGGATTCTACGTTACTTTGGCGGTCAGTCGACATTGCTTGAGATTCCTTGGTGTGTGGATCGAATTAGCTGTGATCGTTTCGAGACACGACGGCACGGTCCGGCAAAGTCGACGGTTGCGGCGATGGACGACAGCGCCGATAATATACCCTCTTTGCAATTGGCCGTCATTTCTCAGGTTTGCCATGCGTTGCCCGTACTGCCATGTTGACAATGATCGGGTACTCGACACGCGCGCCGCCGAAGGCGGTTACATGGTTCGCCGAAAACGGGTTTGCAATTCCTGTCAGCGACGGTTTGCCACGGCGGAAAAAATCGAAAAGCTGAGCGTTCGTGTCGTAAAAAGCGACGAGACTCGCGAGCCTTTTGATCGCGAAAAAATTCGCCGCGGAATCGAACGTGCCTGCAGCAAACGCCCGATCCCGAGCGCGACCATCGAACGGGTTGTGCAGGATATCGAAGCTGATGTGTACGCAAACTTTGATTCCGAAGTGAATTCTTCCGAGGTGGGCGACATCGTGATGAGGCACCTGGCAAAACTGGACGAGGTTGCCTACATCCGATTTGCCAGCGTCTATCGAGAGTTTGACGGTGCTCAAGACTTCGTCCGGGCCATCTCTGCCATCATGGGCCCAAATGTGGTCACATTCAGTCGCTAAGTTCGAAAAAAATGATGGCAAATCGGCCCGTGTCGCGTTTTTCGTGGCGAAAACGTGGCCACCCGATACCGCGCCGCGGTCGAAGTGGGATTGCCCTGCGGGGCTGATTCTCACTAACAGATAGGCCTGAATCGGTCTTCCGATACGACCGAGCCTTGATCCACCTGCGGAGTGTCGACTCGATGCCAACTCAAAGAATTCTGTACCTTACGCTCGCGCTTATTTGCCTCGCGCCGACAATCGCGGACGCTCAGGTTTATTCGCCGCGTCCTAACACGCAGCGTGGTGCGACCCTTGGTGGGCTTGCGGGCGCTGTTGCCGGAGGCTTGATCGGTGATAACAACGGCGAGGCGGGTGCGGGTGCTGCGATCGGTGGTGTCGTCGGCGCCGTTACGGGCGGTTTGCTTGGCAACGCTGCCGATAAGGAAGCCGCCTACCATCAGCAACAGCAACTGTATTACCAGCATCAACAGGTTGCTCAGACTCAAACAGCAGTCTCGCCGACCGACGCCATTTCAATGAGCCGAAGCGGCCTTGGCGACGCGGTGATCATTAACCAAATCAACCAGCGTGGCGTCCAACGGACGCTGCAAGTTCCAGATATCATCTCGTTGCACCAGCAAGGCGTCAGCGAGGCGGTGATCACTGCGATGCAACAGGCACCGACCGGGGCGCAGCGGGTCGCTCGCGCCCCCTCACCCGTTGTCCGGCCCAGTCCTGTGATCGTCGAAGAGCACTACGTCGTACCACATTACGCACCGCCGCGAATCTATTACCACCGACCGCCGGCGCGTCACCACCACCACGGCATACACTTCCGCTTTTAGCGCGTCAATTGTTCTGAGGATCGTCTTGCTGCAGTGCCTCGGTGTACTTGCGAACCTGCTCATGCAGATGCCATTGGCTTGGGTCGTCGAGAAGACACGCCTTCTCGATTTGCAAGGCTTCTTCTTTTCGGCCCAGCCGGAACAGAACCTCCGCCAGAGTGTCGCGATAGACGGCGCTTTCGGGTTCTACGTAGACCGCCAATTCGGACAAACGCAACGCTTCGTCGAGCCTTGAGTCGTTCATTGCGGCTGCCCAGGCGACGTTGTTACACGTCATGGCGTCGAACGGGAATGACGCGGCGTGTTGGATCCCGCGATCGATCATGCGATTGAGTGTTCGATCTGCGAGCTCGCCCATGCCCGCTTCGCGTATTTGCGGCAGCATGTTTTCGGCGAAATCAATATCGAGCGGATCAAGTTCAAGGATTCGGTCGATATGGCGGGCGATTTCGTCGGTGACGCCCCGTTTGATCGCGCCTTCGACTGACCAACGTTTCACGTACAAGGGTAGCGTGACGTAGGCGCCAGGCCGATAATTCATGGACGCGAGTGTGCCGCAGATCGCCAGATCGAACCAGCGTGCCGCTTCCTCAACGTTCGACTCTCTCGCGAGCAGCGCATAACTTCGCGCGATGTCGTAGAGTCCTGTGTTCTCAACCGTGCCGAAAACGTGCAGCGGCAACAGGATTTCGTAGGCTTCCATGGCCAAGAGCGCATCGCCCCTCTCGCCAAGGTAACTTGCCACTGAGCTTCGCAGTTCGGTTGACGGGGAACAAAGTGCCAGCCGGATTTCCCGCTCGAGCTCCCCGCTCCATTGTTCGTCACCGATTCGTCGGGCAACCGTCCACGATCCGATCAACGCTTTCACGGCCGTTGCAACATCGTCGTTGCCGCCGAGTCTTCCGCCGGTTCGTCCCTGTGCGGAAACGGATCGGAACACCGTCTCGAACAGCTCCCTCGACGTTTCGGCCTGGCCCCCATCCAATTCCTGTTCAGCGAGATGGAAAACCGCATTCAAGTCGCCCGTCTGTGCCAGCTGTTTCAAGCAATTTGCGGCAAGCTCTGCTTCGCCATGCCGCGCCAACATTCGGACGATATTCAGATTCGCGAGAATCCTTGGTCCGCCTGTGCCACGTCCTCGTGACAGTCGTGTGGGCCTTGGGCGGGTAACGTACTCGTAGAATCGGCGAAAATCGGTGTCAGGATCAAATCGCTGCGGCAAGTTGCCGTCGAGTAATTGACACGCGGCACTGAGACGTTGCTCGAGCGTCTCGGTAGGAAACAGTGCGGCGAGCGATTGCATTACGATTTCAAGCGTGATCGCATCGGCATCGGTCAACGTGCGTGAAATCGTACTCTGACTGGTCGCGGAGAGAGTCTTTTCTCGCTCTGCGAGGGCCAGGTCAATGACCCAATCCGATCGCTTTGTCATCGAGAGACTCGAGAGCACAAATTCACGTAGTCGCAACGAAGCGACGTTCACGTCGCTCTCGCACATTCTCTCGGCAATCTGGTAGGCCGCGTCGTCGCGACCGATTGCGATCAGACATTGAATCAGTGCGAGCATTCCCCGGACCTCGAGTGACAATTCGCTCGCGGTGTTCTCTTGTTGTCGAATAATCGCATCATCGACCCACTGTTGCCAATCGCTGTCGATGCGCTCGAGCGAATAGCCCAGAACCTCAAACGCCCGCTCCGCCCTCGCGGCATCGATCGCCATCGATGCGGACGAATCGGGGCTCGTTTGATCGACAATGGAAAACGCCGCGTCCACTTGGCCGTGGATCGCAAGGCATTTCCATCGCAATTCCGCACCCGGATCGTTACCCGCAAGGGGTGCGGCGGAATCGGTCACCGACGAAAGCTCGCGTGCCGATTCCGCAAACAGCGTGGCGTCTTGTGCCCGGTCGGCCGCCATCATCGCGAGCGTCCACAGCCACGCGTGTTCATAACTGGCCGGCTCCGCGTCCCGGGCTGCCGACGCGGTCTCACGCGCCAATTCCGGCCACTGCGCCGCAAGCATTCGGCACTTGCGCAACAATTCCTCGTCCACACTGTTTCGTGCGATTTCGATCGCCTCGTCGGACTTACCGAGAATCATCAGCAACAGCACCATCGCCCGCTGTCGATCGACTTCCGACCAGGTCGCCGCCGAACTGGGAAGTAGCCTGTCATGATCCAATTCGATTCCCATCTGCTGCATCAACTGAACGCGACAGAGAGCCATCTCCTTCGAATCGGCGACAAGATCGATCAGGTGCAAAAGGTCCGGCAACGACTCGCTGGCGATCGCATGGCGCACATAAATCGGAAACCGCCGTCTCAGCGCGGTCGTAATGCGCTTTTCAATCGAGTCCCCTTCAATCGTTCCAGCAGACTCTTCGACCGCGACCACGGCCGCGGTGAATTGGCCTTCTTCGAGCAACCGTTCCGCAGCAATGGGCCCGTCGGTTCGGTTCAATAGACGTGAGATTTCGGGCGGAGTGTCGGGCAACGAACCCCGCCGCCACTGACGCAGGATCCACTTGGCGCGACCTGAAACTTCGGGGTCGGGATCATTGGCGGCGCGCTGAACCTGGTCACGTGTCAGCTCACGCTGCCTCCACATCTCCAGCGTTGCCTGATGGCGACTGGAATAGGTGCGTCGTGACAATCGGTCGAGCGAATCCTCGGTTGCCGCGGAATCAGCCGCCGAATCCGCTCGCTGGGCCGGCGCGGGTAGGGGCCCGGTCATGGTGACCAGGATCACCACAGACAGGATCGATGCGTTGGGGAGGATGGCGTGCTTCAAGTGGATAGACCAAGGTGTGCTGGCGACGTCGGCCCTTCGACGCCACAATTGGACGACCTGCCGACTCCAGCGTGTCAGTCGGTACAGGTACGATTTTAGCAAGGCGGATGTACATACGCCTATCGAAACGCGATTCACGGAGTAATCTTCGGCCATGCAAAAACTGCTGTTGTCCATTCTTTTCCCCTCCGTTGCGATCATTTTGGCTACTTCTGTGTCTCTGGCAAAGGACACTTGGCCCCAGTGGCGCGGGCCGGCCCAGAACGGCGTTGCGGCGGGCGACAGGTATCCGATCGAGTGGTCCGAGGAATCGGGGATCGCCTGGAAAATGAAGTTGCCCGGTAATGGCGGTAGCACGCCGGTCGTGGATCAAAGCGTGGCGTTTCTGACATCGGGAATCGACGGAAAGAACGTGCTTCTTGCCGTCGATCTTCGCGACGGTGCGGTCTTGTGGGACACGCCACTGGGAAGCGATACCGGCGGAAAGCATCGCAAGGGAAGTGGAAGCAATCCGTCGCCGGTCATCGATGGCGATTCTGTCTACGCTTATTTTCGCAGTGGTGATCTGGCGTGCGTTGACCGCAACGGAAAGGTGAGATGGCACAGGAATCTTCAGAAGCTGTACGGTGAGGATACGTTGTGGTGGGATCTTGGTTCCTCGCCCACGTTGACTGCCGAAGCGGTCGTCGTAGCCGTGATGCAGTCCGGTCCGAGCTACGTCGTCGGCCTGCACAAAGAGACCGGCGAGGAGCTGTGGAAAACCGATCGAATGCTCGACGCGCCCGAGGAGGCCGCGCAAAGCTACTCGACGCCGATCGCGGTAAGTGTCGACGGCAAAGCTGCGATCGCCGTGATGGGGGCCGATCATCTGACGTTCCACGATCAAAATGACGGACGCGAGCTTGCACGGCTTGGCGGTTTCAACCCGGCCGGCGACAAGTTTTTTCGTTCGATTGCGTCACCGGTCGCCGAGGGCGACGTGATCGTTTGTCCCTACGCACGCGGCGCAACGATCACCGCCGTGCGTGTGAACGAACTCGCCGGTGGCAAAGGGAAAGCCGCAATCGCTTGGATGCGAGATGACATTGGCAGCGATGTTCCAACTCCGGCTGCTGATCGCGGACGCGTCTACGTTGTCGGTGACAAGACGGCCAGGGGCAACGTGAGTTGTCTCGATATCACAACCGGGAAGACACTTTGGGAAGTCCAGCTGCCGAAATCACGTATCGGGTTCAGCAGTTCGCCTTTGGTCGCCGGCAATCATCTGTACGTTACATCCGAGGATGCGACGACCTTTGTGATTGGACCGTTGGACGACCCCGAGCCTCGCATGGTCGCGGAAAACAAAGTCAGTGATTCGGAGCCGTTCACTGTGGCAAGCCCCGTGCCGGCTGGGGATTCACTGCTACTGCGCAGCCGTCACGTTCTTTACTGCATCGGCAGGCCGTAAGAAAACGAGCACCGCGCGGCTCCTCGGACATGGAAATCAAAAGTCGCGCGTCGAAAAATAAACGCAGCCGATCAGCAACATCACGGTGATAAACGTGGCACAGCTGGCCACCGGCCGGATGATGTCGTATCGAACCAGCTCGCCCTCTTCGGTTCCGTCATCAAAGGAGAGCGCCGACTTTCCACTGACCATCGCGGCGATCGTTTCTCCAAGCTCGCCGGTTTGGGGAATGATCAATCGCAGCGGAGTGATCGCGTAGCGGTTGACCAGTCGCCACCGCGAAAGTGATGGTCGAATTTGCTCGATCATCGTCAGATCGTCCGCGCTGAGTACGTCGACGCGGTCGATGTGGTGTACGACCATCAAGCGGTTCGAATCGCGCTCGTAAAACGAGGATTCGACTTCACGAATCGCAAGTGGGCCGCCAATGCGCCATTCTTTCGATTCACCACGTTCGACGATTCGACAGCGCCCGTCACTTGTCACCAATGCAAAACGTCCGCTTTCTCCCAGACCGACCGCAGAGGTGGGCAACAGTGACGCGGGCAATTCGATCTGCCCGGTTGGTTCGAGGGTCTCGGAGTTGAACAGCTGGATCGGCTCTTCAGCGCGGGCGACCAACAGATCATCAAGGCTTCGGGCGAGCACCCCGCGCAGAGAGGCTTCGCCCTCGAGAGGGCGTTCAGCGGTGAGCGTCCAACGTTCGCCCGGGCTCTCGGTTCGTTCCAACCTGACCAGGCGTCCGCGGCTGAGCGCCCCAAGCCACTTCCCATCGGTATCGACGATCACGGCCCGCGGCGGGGTAATCGCCATTCGCTCTGGTAACACGGACGTGAAACCGCTCGTTACGCCCCCCATCATGTTCGTTAATTTCGCCAACCAATCGGTTTCTTCGGACTCGTCCTCTTCCGCGTCGTCGTCGGTGGGTTGGCCCGCCGCCTCGAGAATGCTTTTCCGGCTGGTGATCGCCAACTCGCCCGTGTTCATCGCCAGCACCGAATCGCCGGCGCTGAACAGCCATGACGTTGCAGCAGGCAAACGCAAGCTCGGTTCCGGGTTCCAGTCGTCGGTCTCGTTCAACACGAGCATGTCCAGTGCCCCGGACCCGAAGGGATTGAATCGGCCACCACGCACGCGGGCTGTCGCAATCGTCGTATCGTTCAGCTTGATCGGTGGCAGCACACGATCGGGACTCATTGCGTCGCTCTCGAAAACCTCCACCCACCGGTTCTCGTCGCGGTCGAGCCTGACCAGCCCGCCGCCGCGCGTGGAGCCGAATAGCGAGTCACCCGCAACAGCCAGACCCTGGATCTGGTCGGGGCGCGTCACCAATCCGTCAAAAAAACCGCCGACAATTCCAACCACCAGGCAAATCGTACCGAAAATCATCGTGAGCCCGATCGCCAGAATCGGGGATCGCCAACGCAACCCCGCCACGGTCGAGACACTGTAGAAAACCGCGAACAGAAACACCGAAACGGGAATGCACCAAAGCAGACGAATGTTCCACACATCGAGACGCAACCCGGCCACCAGGTACAGGCCAACGATCAATTGAACGACGCAAAGAAAAACAAATGCGCATCCTCCCACGAATTTGCTCAGCAACAGCATGCTTCGCGAAACCGGCTTGCTAAGCAATAGATGCAACGAACCAGGCTGCAGCATGTCGGGAATGATCGACGCGGTTACCAATATCCCGAGAAAGACCAGCGCGAAACCGAGCAGCCAGTCAATGATCACCGGAATGACCCATTGATTGATCAGCGTGGAAAACTGAGTCTTATCGACCGCAAGATTTGCCGGAAAATCGAGTCCCGCGTATGTCAACATGATCGAACGCGACGCCCGGGTTTCAAATACTCCCGGAAGGGCTGCTTCGATTCGCAACCGGGCGCGTCTGCGGCGCATCGAATCATTCAGTTCACCGTCCGGCAAATCGTCGAGTTCACGCAACTCCTTTAACCGCAGGGTTGATTGCCACGCTTGGGCGTCATACCAACTCTCGTCGTCAAGCCGGTCGTTCAATGCATCCGCCAGGACGCTGAGCCGAATCCTCACTTCGTCCCCTTCGCCGACCCGTTGCAACTGCCTTCGCAAGTCCTCGGGCATGGCCGCGGCAAGCCGGCCCACCGGCGTGTTGTCCGCGCTCGGGTCAACCAGTCCCCGCGCGAGCATCGCCTTCATGCGGGTGCCATTGTGGAAATCCTGGCCACGAAACGTCGTTGTAAAGTCTTCGCGGTATCCAATCGGCGCCAGAGCGCCAAGCAGTAACCAGATTGCGAGAAACGCGACCCACAATATCCGCGACGAAAGCGCAGCGTGGAAGGAATCTCGAATGACCGCGATGTACGGCTGCATTACAGGTTGACCTCCGTGTCCCCGACGAGCTTCATGAATGTGTCTTCGAGCGTGGGTCGCTTGACCTCCAATCGCACGATCGAAACGCCCGAGGCCCGCAATCGGTCGACGGTTTCATCCACTCGGTGTTGTTCGGGCATCATCGCCACAACACGATGCGTTCGGCCTTCAAGGTTGATCGGTGTAACCTTGAACTCGCACTCCTCCACGGCGCTGAATATCGCTGTTAATTGATCGTGGGACTCATCGGTATCGGTCCCCGCGGGGCACGCCAATTCGAATGTCACCTGTTCCGCCTCGGTTTCGTGGGCGAGTTGCTCGATCGTGCCTGTCCCGCGAATTTCTCCGGCGGCGAGGATGGCGACACGGGTGCAGACCATCTCCACCTCCTGGAGGATGTGGCTGTTGAGAAAAATCGTTTTTCCAGCGTCCCGAAGCCGCTCGATCACTTTCCGGACTTCGCTGCGACCAACCGGGTCGAGACCGTCGGTCGGTTCATCGAGTACGAGCAAATCGGGATCATGCATTAGCGCCTGGGCCAGCCCCAACCGTTGGTACATCCCCTTGCTGAACCTTCGCACCGACTCGCGATCACGTCCTTGCAGACCGACCAGGTCAAGTAACTCGTCGCTCCGGCGAGCGATATCGCGCGACGCCATGCCGCTAAGTCGACCGTAGAACTTCAGGGCCGATCGCGCCGTATGATGACGATCGACTCTCAGGGATTCCGGCAAGTATCCGACGCGGCGCCGTGCAGCGGTGCTGCCAACGGATTCACCGAACAACGATGCGGAACCGTCACTTGGCTTAACGACTCCAAGCAGAATCTTGATGAGAGTGGTCTTTCCGGCTCCATTGGGTCCGAGCAAACCGAACACTTCACCTTTGTCAGCCTGGAGGGAAACACCGCGTAGCGCGTTGACCTGGCGCTTCCCCAGGGGGGACCAACCGCCGTAGCTCTTTCGAATTCCGCGAACGTCCACAATCGCGCCGTCGCTGCACCCGTCCTCCGCTTCTGCTGTCGACGTGGAACTCACGCGGCCAATGATCGCGTCAGTAGATAAGCGATCCAAATCGCAGTCACAGCGACGAGTCCCGCCGCAAGCCACCGGTGGGCCGGATGTCGCCAGGTTGGAGGATGAACTTCGCGCTCGTAGAGGTGCCGGAACCGCTCGCGCTGGTGCTCGGAGTCAAACACTCCGTCCTCGACCAGGTCGTGCAAGCCAAATTGAAGGGAGTATTCAACCACGCCGTAGATGCTGTGCCGACGTCCCTGTTCGTCGACGCCCAGTCCCTCGAAATACCAGAGTTGATTCCCGAACGTGTCCTCGGTTTCGGGACGGTCGTCAATGCAACGAAGTTGAACGACGTCGCTGCGGTCGGGACAAAAACGGGCGCGCACCATGGCACGATTACAATCCAGCCGAACCTGGCGGATCGTTCGCTCGGAAAAACGTCTTGTCCTGGTCTCGGCGCTCATCGCCAATTCTCCAAGCCGCGTTCTGAAGGGAAGGTAAACTACCTCTGGTCCATTATTACGGGTTGTCCAGTCATCGTCACGTCCAGATCGGCCGAATTCGACGCAGTTCGTCGATGCCCCGCATGTCGTCGCGTGCGAAAACGCTTGCCAGTTGCACGCGTTAGCTCGCAATCCCGGCCGATCGAAAAAACTGGTCATAATGTACTGGTCGCCGAAAAATCCGATCCACGTTCGCGAAATCGCCATGTCGGAACGACGTTCTCTGACACTTCGAGCCCCGATCACGCTGGGCGTCGTCATGATCCTGCTGGTGGTCGTGCTGGCGGCCATCTGGGTTTTGGGGAACGTCCTCGCCGCGACCGGGAACATCGGGTCGACCGCCGTTTACTGGGCCATCCTGGCGACCGGCGCCGTCCTTCTCGCGGGGGTCTTCGCCGGCGTGATCGCCTATCTGACTTTGACGGTCAAGGCATTCAACCTCAATCGCCGGCAATCAAATTTTATCGACGCGGTAACGCATGAATTGAAAAGCCCGATCGCCTCGCTGAAGCTTTATCTACAGACGATGACGCGTCACAGCGTGGACGAGCAGCAAAGAGAGGATTTTCATCGCATCATGTTGGAGGATGTCGAACGACTTGACCTTCTGATCAATCATCTGCTCGACGCGGCGCGGCTCGAGCGGGGAATCGAACAGGTCGAGGAAGAATCCGTCCGACTCGATGAGTTGTTGAGGCAATGTGCTTCGGCAACGTGTGTGCGGTACCGGTTGCCGAGCGACACGGTCCAAATCGATTGCCCTGAGGTCACGATTCGCAGCCAGCTCGTTCAGTTGGAGATTTTGTTCCGAAACTTGATCGACAACGCGGTAAAGTATGGCGGATCGCCAGCGCAGGTCGAGGTTCGCGTTCGTGCTCTCTCAGACGACAAAGTCGCGGTTTCCATCATTGACAACGGTGCCGGAATCCCGGCCAATCAGAGGAAGAAGGTATTCGGCCGATTCATCCGGCTCGGGAACGAACTGGAACGAAGTACTCCCGGAACCGGTCTCGGCTTGCACCTGGTACGCAATGTGATTCGAACCATCAGTGGCTCGATCCGCGTCAGTGACCGGGAAAACGGTTCCGGCACGGAGTTCGAGGTGACGCTAAGCGGCGTCGTGCCGCAAACCACCGCCACTTAGTTTTTCAATCATTGATGAACAGATAGTCATGCGTCCTCATATTCTTGTTGTTGAAGACGAAAAACATCTCGGAGTCGGCATCAAGTACAACCTCGAGGCCGAGAATTATCGAGTCACGCTGGTTGAGGACGGGCCTACTGCGTTGCGTCTGATCAATTCGTCGGCTGATTCGATTGACTTGGTCGTCCTGGACCTGATGCTCCCCGGAATGAGCGGCTACACGGTATGTGAAACCATCCGTGATGCGGGGATGACGGTCCCGATCTTGATGCTTTCCGCACGGACGCTTGCCGAAGATCGCACGCGCGGTTTCGACGTGGGGACGAGCCAGTACATGAGCAAACCCTTCGAGCTCGACGAATTATTGAGCCGAATCAAAAACCTGCTTCAGTCCAACGGGCGAACCGTAGTTGAAACCCCAAAGCGGCAGCGTGAACATGTCTCGCAAACGGCGTTTGGCAATGTCGAGGTGAATTTCGAGACGCACGAAGCAACCGTATCGGGGAAAGTCGTACGTATGACCCCCAAAGAACTTAAACTGTTGAAGTATTTTGTTGAAAACCAGGACCGCGTGATCAGCCGCAACGAGTTATTGACCGAAGTCTGGAACCTTTCGGGAAATCTTCAGACCCGTGCGGTGGACCAATTCATCGCTCGGCTGAGAAAGATCATCGAGCCCGATTCGAGCTCGCCGGTCCACCTGCTGACGATTCGTGACGCCGGCTACCGTTTTGTGCTCCGCCCGCGTGCCAACACCGCGGCTGATTGCGAGGAACCGGCCGAGCCGGCTGAGACAACCCAAGAGGCCCTTCCCAAAGATGACGAATGACGCTGGCGCATAAAAAAAGCTCCCGGAAAGTACGTTGTCCTAGGGGGGCGGAGGACGACGCGCTTCAGTTCCGGGAGCCGGTGGTTTGGAGTTCGACGGGGTTTAGCTTCCTTGCTGAATCTCGTCGAACACAACATTCGAGATTGATGTCAACGCTGTTGGAGTCGCTTCCATGCGACACTACGTTGCGCGGTGTCCGCAGCAACCAAAAAAAATGATTACCAGTGCAGGACCACATCGCTCTCGAATGCCAAATGCTCAGTGTTTGTTTCCAAACCCTCAACACGTGTGGGAGGATAGGATCTAGCTTTTCTTGCGGTCAAGGCGGATTCAGGCAGGAAGTTGGAAATTCCTGATCTCGGTGTTTCACGCGACTTTCAATGGGCGATCACATCGGATCGCAACTACACCGCTGTTTCAAAACCGGAAAGACAAACAGGGGATTCTTCGTCGGTTCGGCACTGCTGCGCCGTGTCAGTCGCCCGTGAAACGGCGTGAGCGAATTTTTCATTCGGGGCCGCTTCGACGATACCCACGCTGACCTGGTGCTCCCCGGATTCATCCTTTCCGAAGCCGATCGCCTGCGCCGATCGACAGATCTGGCGTCCACGTTCGAGCGCTGTGGCTTGGTCGACACTCGGCATGCAGATCAATAGCGTGGAGTTGTCATCGCAGCCGATCCGGTCGACCGAACGCATTGATGCACGCACGACTTGCAACAACGATCGCATCGCACTGTCGCTAGCATCATC
Organism: Rhodopirellula sp.; assembly: GCA_024644085.1. Taxonomy (GTDB): domain Bacteria; phylum Planctomycetota; class Planctomycetia; order Pirellulales; family Pirellulaceae; genus Rubripirellula. The sequence goes on along the minus strand of JAHELS010000010.1, from coordinate 29,942 downwards.
GGCACACTGGATTGCCATTACATAGATGGAAACCGCCGATTGGGTCCGGCCGCGGATTTCTGAAAAGGCGATTCCAAGTGTTTCGCTGTCAGGGAGATATGCGAAGGCGTTGGCATCCGCTTTTTTCGTTTCTGCCGATTCGTCCCCAGCTTCGTTCGACGCGGTCTCATCGTCACTCGCGTGCGCTGTCGACGCGGACGTTGCCGAAACATTCGTATCTGGAGCGATCTCGATCAGATGTGCCGTTGTTCCCTCCATCCAATGTCCGCAGTTTCGCCCTGCTTCCTTGGATTGGTACAGTCCGTCATCGGCACGCTGCAACCACTCTTCAATCGTTTCGCCATGCATCAACTCGGCGACCCCGCCTGAAGCAGTGACGCGAAGACGCTTGTCCTCAAACTGGATGTCCCGTTCACCAATCGCTGCACGGACGACATCAACGTGTTTCTTGGCCTCTTCAATCGGACAATCGTCCAGAATCACTGCGAATTCTTCACCTCCGTAGCGAGCAACAAGACCGAACGACTGCAGTCGCGAATGAAGGATACTTGCGACAACCTTGAGCACCTCGTCACCGGCACGGTGTCCGTACACGTCATTGAACTTCTTGAAGTGGTCGACATCGAGCAGCGCCAGCGTCCCCGCCTGGATCGGACCAAGCGAATGGCGATGTTTGAGGTGCTTGTCGAAGGCCCCGCGATTGGGAATCCGGGTCATCGCATCGGTGAATGCCCGCCGCTCGGCTGACTCGATCTGCACGGATTGCTCGTGAATCTGGTCCTGGGCCTGCTGCAATTGCATCTGCATTGCCTCGTTGGCCTCGATCAATTGATTGACCGCCTTGGCGACCGCCTCGGGCGACGCATCGCTGCATTCAATCAGACTGTTATTGACCGCCTGGACCTTTGTCTGGTGCGCATCAACGTCGGCTGCCATCGAGACCGCGTACTCCTTCAAGCGATCGGCGACCTCCGAGACACGCTCCTGGCTGACCTCGTCGTGCACTTCGGGCTGTGAGATGCTGGCCGCCGCCTGCTTGACCAACCGGTAATTTCCGAACCCGCCAATCGCATGCATGATCCAGCCGCAGACGAGTCCCCCACCTCCACAGCTGAACGCAATTGCGATATCGAGCCATAACATTTGCGAATTACCCTTTCTTATCGGTCTTCGGACGCTGGACTGCTCCGCCCCTGGCCACAACGCCGGTCGCGGAAAATCCGACTGCGCGTCGCGGAAAACCCGACTGCACGTCGCGAAAATCCGACCGCACGTCGCAAGGATCCTTGCTTGGCGCGATCGAGAATCGTTGCCTAGCGGGATATAGGGCGCCGCCAATGACTGTCAACTCGCGATCAATTGACCGCTACAGAAACTGCAGCAACGGCGACTTCTCACCCGCCAATCCCGAAGAATCGTTACAGCCGCCACTCACCGCGAGCGTCGGCGATCCGATTCGCTAGCAATCCAACGGCGCCGCGCACGCGCTTCGGAGGAATTCGCGTAGGCACTTTTCGGCAATTGTGAGATACTTCGGCGTTCGATGCACGGCAGGGCCGACGTCGAACATCTTTCTCCGCTGCAGATGTCGCCCCAGTTGCCTCGCAAAGAACAAAGGAACGAAGCGATGATGGAAACAACCTTGAACGATGTGGAGCAAGCGGCGATCGAAATGTTGGCTGGTAGTTCGATTCGCGACCTCCGCCAGGTTCACGTGCAAAGCTGTAGCGACAAGGCGATCGAACTCAGTGGTTCGGTACGCAGCTACTATCACAAACAACTGGCACAGGAAACGGTGCGCACGGTCGCTCCCGGAACGCAAGTCATCAATCGCATCGAAGTCTCCGCTTGAGCCAGATCGCCTCAGGATCGCAAGCGCGCCGCCGATAACAATACATCCTTCGACAAACAGATCATCAGCCGGATCTGGCCCGCGGTTACGACTCGCCGCGGGACGCCGGCTCCCCCCCGCCGTCATTGTGCCCGACAGCACACGCCGAAGTCTCGGCGTGCATATCTGCACATGGCCGGCCTCTCTTTCCTCGCTTCTCAGGCTCCCTTTGCAGTTTGGCATCGCTGTTGCGGCATCGAACCCATGGTCGCATCCGGGCGCGGCTTGAGAGGCCTTACAAAGGAGGATCGCGATGAAGATTCTACTGGCGACGGACGGTTCAAAATGTTCTGAGCAGGCGGCATGGTTATTATCGCGGTTGCCACATGATGACAAACTTGAACTGACGATTGTGACGGTGATTGCACCACCCCTCGCGCCGTTTCATTCGCCGACCAAGAATTTCATGGATGAGATTGCCGCGCAGGATCGAGAGTTCGCAGAGCGTGAACAGTCGAAGATCCGCGAGATGTTCACCGGCGCCAACGCGACCATTCACTGTTCGATACTCGAAGGGCGGGCACAGGAACAGATCGTTGAGTGTGCCAGAAAGATGCACGCGGATCTGGTTGTCGTAGGCGCGAAAGGGCATTCACAAATTGATCGAATACTGCTGGGCAGCACAAGCGACTACGTTGCGACGCATGCGCCGTGCAGTGTGCTCGTGGTCCGGGAGACTGGATTGCGGGATGAGGCGGATCATACGTTGAAGGTGGCGCTCGCCTATGACGGCTCCGGCGCTTCACAGGCGGCGCTGGAGGAATTGCTTGAATTTGACTGGGGTGCACACACCGAAATTACGCTCGTCGCGGTGGCGGGTTACAACCCGGTCTTTGACCCTGACTTTGGATTCAATCCGGAATCATTGCAACGTGAGGCGAAAAAAGCTCTTCAGCTTGCCAAAGACCAATTGGCCAAACGTGTTGGCACCGTCCGCGACGAGATCGTCGATTACGATCACATCGCCGAAGGTTTGGTTCGCTACACCGAAAAGCAACACAGCGACTTTATCGTGATGGGTGACACCGGTCGGTCGACACTCGCGCGAGCGCTGCTGGGAAGCGTATCGCGCTACGTGCTGCGTCACGCCACCTGCGGTGTCTGGATCACCCGCAACCGAAAAATCGAAGGATTGCACAAGGGTGATGCGGGTGAATCGAGTACGATGGCCGGCGCTTCCTAGGAGGGATGGCCAATGCATGAAATGTTCGATCGCATTCTGTCATTGACGGTGGGCGATGTGATGACGACCGAACCGGTCACCGTCAATGCCTCTGCGAGCATGGCGGAAGTCTCACATCTTTTCGCGCGGCACGCGCTCCATTCGGCTCCGGTCGTGGATGATACGGGCAAATGCGTTGGCATGATTACCGCAACCGATTTCGTGAAACGTAACGATAAGTATTGCCAATCCGAGGGCCAGCCGCACGAGTTGGTCGAACACAGCAACGGGATTCTTGCCGAGCCCCGTTCCTACGACTACGTCTCAGATTGCATGACGCGCGAATTCCAGTCGATCTTGCCGGAGGCACCATTGATCACGGCCGCCCGTGCGATGACGGACGCTCACTTGCACGTAATGCCGGTATTGGAACAGGACAAGCCGGTTGGAATTGTCTCGAACCTTGACGTGGTTGCGGCATTGGTCAACGCGTTCGACGAAGCCCGCAACGAAATGTAGACGAACGCCGCTTGCATCGGTGTTCGGATCCAGGAGTCACATCGAGGATTCGATCCGATGGCGAAATTCTTCCTCGCTGATCACTTCGACGCCGAGATCGTTCGCCTTGGTCAACTTGCTGCCCGCCTTTTCTCCGGCGACAACAAAATCGGTCTTCTTGCTGACGCTGCTCGAAGCTCTCCCGCCAAGTTTTTCGATCAGATCCTTGATCTCGTCCCGTTTAAAGTGCTGGAGCGTTCCGGTGACGACGATCGATTTTCCGGCCAGCGGACTCGCGTCACGGGGTGAATCGGCATCGGGTTGCTTCAGATCAACGCCAACGTCGGCGAGCTCCATGAGCGTCTCTCGCCCGTAGTCACTGTGGCAAAACTCGTGAACGCTTTCGGCGATCGCCTCTCCGATTTCGTGGATTGCTGCGAGATCATCCACACTTGCCTCCATCAGGCTCTCGATCGTCGGATACTCCCGCGTGATCAACTGGGCGACGCGCGGTCCGACATGTCGAATCGAAATGGACGACAAAACTCGCGCCAGACCGCGGTCGCGGCTCGCCTCGATTCCCTTGATCAGGTTTTCGGCATTGCGACGACCAACTTGCACATCGATCATTTGGCCGTCCTTGCCCTTACGCTGTTTGAGCCAATTCAGGCTTGCGACCTGGTCGACGGTCAACCGATACAAATCGGCGTAGCTGGAAACGACATCCCGTTCGAGCAACAGGTCCACGACCTCTTCGCCCAGGCCGTCAATGTCCATTCCCGTGCGGCTACCAAAATAAATCAACCTTTGACGCAGCTGTGCCGGGCATGAGGGGCTGGGGCATCGGATGTAGACACCCCCTTGGTCGCGCACCAATTCGGTTTGGCACTGAGGACAATGGGTTGGGAATTTCCAAACGGGAAGGTCAGCTTTTCGTTCGTGCTTTTCGACTCGCACAACTTTCGGGATGATTTTGCCGGCTTTTTCCACGACGACGACATCACCTTCACGGACGTCGAGCCGCTCGATTTCGTCGGCATTGTGAAGCGACGCGCGCGATACGGTCGTGTCGGCGATGTCCACCGGTTCCAGGTTTGCGACCGGTGTGATTGTGCCCGTCTTGCCGACTTGCACACTGATCGACTCCAGACGCGTCACCGCCTCATACTTTTCGAATTTGTAGGCGATCAACCACCTCGGACTTTTACTCCGGACACCGAGTCGATTCCGCTGGTCAAAGTTGTTGACCTTGAAGACGATTCCGTCCACCTCGAAGGGCAGGTCGGGGATTTCCTGTTCCAGCGCAGCGACTGCTTTCATCACGGCGCCAGATCCTTTGAGTAGTTTTACTTCGGGCGTCGGCGGGATTCCCATCGCGCCAACCTCGGCAAGAAAATCGATGTGATTGGTTGCCGCCAGCCCCGTTGTTTCACCCACGCCGTGGCAGAAGAAACGTAGGTTCCGCTCCGCCGCAATGGACGGATCAAGCAAGCGGATTGTCCCGGCGGTCACGTTGCGAGTGTTTTTGAACGGGTCCGAGCCCGATTCGATTTGGCGGAGGTTGAGATCGGCCAAATCGGCGTTGGTCATGTAGACTTCGCCGCGAACCTCGAGGACCGAGGGTGCCTTATTCCCCACCAACCTGAGCGGCAGGTCGCGTACGGTACGGATGTTATGAGTGATGTCGTCGCCGACTTCACCGTTGCCACGAGTCAGTGCCAGCGCCATCATCCCGTCCTCGTAGCGGACCGATGCGGCGACACCGTCGATTTTGTATTCCATGACCCAATCAATCAACTCGCCCTCGAGGATTTTTTCAGTCCGATCGAGGTAGGCCTGCAATTCCTCGCGGCTGTAAGTGTTGTCAATCGACAGCATCGAAACCGTATGCGCAACCTGGTTCAGGTGTGGCACAGGAGCATCGCCGACACGCTGCGTCGGCGAATCGGAGGTTCGCAATTGGGGATGCTCGTCTTCGAGTCGCTTGAGTTCTTCGAGCAAGCGGTCGTACTCGAGATCTGAAACTTCCGGGCTCGCTTCGACGTAATACAAATGGTCCAACCGGCGAATCTGATCACGTAGTTCGTCGATTCTTTGCTTGTCGGAAGTTGTCATCGGGCGATCGTTTCGAGAAAACAGGAAGCAAACCGGCTGGGCGGCGAGACAAGCGAAAAATGTACGCCACGCGAAACGTTGCTATATCGTTGCGGTTGTCCTCGACACTCGCAACCGAGCCAGCAAGGCGCCGTCGGATTGCCTTGGATGGTGCGATCGAAATAGACTTGGGATCGGTCAAGGCGATCAATTGAATCCGAGCTCGGATCGACAGCGTCTGGACGGGAATTTTGAAGGAAACGCATTGAGCGGTGAAGTTATCTCGGTCCGCGGCTGTCGGGTCCACAACCTGCAGAATGTCGACGTCGATATTCCACGAGGAAAACTCGTCGCGATCTGCGGGCTCTCGGGCAGCGGCAAGACTTCGCTTGCATTGGATACTCTTTATGCCGAAGGGCAGCGATGTTACATCGAGAGTTTTTCGGCCTACACACGTCAGTTCTTGCAGCGTCTGGACAAACCTGATTGTGATGAGATCGAAGGAATTCCACCCGCCATTGCTGTGACAAGGGCAGGCGGGTCGAAAACCAATCGCAGTACCGTTGGGACAGCAACGGAGATTGCCGACCATTTGCGGCTGCTTTTCTCCAAGGCCGCGGAGCTGTTGTGCTACCAATGCGGCCAGAGAGTGCAAAGGGATGACCCGGCGGTCGTTGCCGAAGCAATGATGGCGTTACCGCTGGAAAGCCGATCGATGATTGGGTTTCCCGTTTGGTTGCCCAGTCGCAAGGCGGCCAGCGAGATCTTGCTCGGGCTCCAACAGGAAGGCTACCTGAGGTTGATCGCGGGCGGCGAAACTTTTCATCTGTCCGACAGCGACCGGTCGAACCTTGCCCGTAAGGTCACCCGCAAGGGGATCGAGGTCATCGTGGTCGTCGACCGCGTCTCAAGCGATGCAGAATTATCGCGATTGACCGACTCGCTGGAAAACGCGATGAGCGAGGGGCATGGTCGAGCCGTTGTGTTGACATCGATCGATGAAGTCGGCGAAAGCGAAGACAAAACCGTCGAGATCGATTCACGCAGATGGCGGCACCGTGTCGTCAGCCGTGATCGGCGCTGCGACCGTTGTGACATCGATTATCACGAGCCAGTACCGAGGCTGTTTAATTTCAACAACCCGCTCGGTGCCTGTCCAACATGTGAAGGGTTCGGAGACATCGTCGACATCGACATGGATTTGGTCGTTCCCGACAAATCACTTTCGCTCGCCGAGGGAGCAATTGCACCCTGGAGAACACCGGCGTACGAACACGAGCTCGACGAATTATTGGAACTCGCCGACGACTATGAAATCCCGGTCGATGTGCCCTTTCGAAAGTTAAAGAAAAAGCATTTACGCCTGATTCAAAAAGGTGTCCCGGAACGAAATTTCGGAGGCCTTGACGGTTTTTTTGCCTGGCTCGAGCGAAAAAAATACAAGATGCACGTTCGCATTTTTGCTTCCCGTTTTCGCAGCTATCGTCCGTGCAATGAATGTGGGGGAAAACGATTCAAACCAGAGGCTCTTGCCTACCGGGTCGATGGAAAAAGCATCGCGGACGTTTTGGCAATGCAGGCGGATCATGCCGAATCATTTTTCGCCGCACTTCGCCTTGAGAAACGGGAATCGCGGATCGCCGCCGAACCACTCTCGCAAATCCGGGATCGCATCGGCTACCTGCAGAATGTCGGGCTCGGGTATCTTCAACTTGATCGAACCCTTCGAACGCTTTCCGGTGGTGAAGTCCAGCGAGTCGCGCTCACGTCCGCTCTCGGCAGCAGCCTTGTCAATATGCTTTACGTGCTTGACGAACCGACCGCAGGCCTGCATCCGGTCGACGTTGAGCGGTTATCACACACGATCGTTGGATTGCGTGACCGTGGTAATACGGTGATCGTCGTCGAGCATGACGAAACAATGATCACGTTGGCCGACCATGTCATCGAGGTCGGACCGGCCGCCGGTACATCCGGTGGTCGAATCATGTTCGAGGGAACGCCGAGCGAGCTGCTTGCAAATAAGGAAAGCTTGACCGGACAGTTTTTGACGGGCGAGCGGGGTTGGACCCTTCGTGACCGCGAGCCGCGGAAACCTCGAGGATTCATCACGTTAAAAGGAGCAAGCGGACACAATCTGCAAGACATTGACGTTGAGTTTCCGCTCGGTCTGCTTTGTTTGGTGACCGGAGTCTCCGGTAGCGGAAAGAGTTCACTGGTTCAGGACACGCTGTACGGAGCCATCCGCCAGCGAAAAAGTGGCGAGACCGCCAAGCCGCTGCCGTTCAAGTCGATTTCGGGTCTCAGCCAGATCGACGATTGCATGCTGATTGACCAGTCGCCGATCAGCCGCAGTCCGCGCAGCGCTCCGGTTACCTACGTCAAGGCGTTTGATCCGATTCGCAAGGTTTTTGCAGAAACGGTCGACGCTCGGACACGAAACTACGGTCCGGGACACTTCAGCTTCAACAGCGACAAGGGGCAATGCCGGAATTGCGAAGGGGCCGGTGTGTTGCAGATCGACATGCAATTCCTCGCCGACGTTTCGATGCAATGCCCGGAATGTCGGGGTACCCGCTATCGAGATGAAATCCTCAATATCCACTACCGCGACCGATCGATCGCCGAAGTGCTGGACATGACGGTCCAAGAAGCCTACGCGTTCTTTCGCGGCCACGACAAGGTTCGTGAAAGGTTGAAACGAATGGTCGACGTCGGGCTCCAGTACATCAAGCTTGGCCAGCCCGCGACGACCCTTTCCAGCGGTGAAGGACAGCGATTGAAGCTCGCCGCTTTTCTTGCGTCGGCCTCGCGGCGGAGGACGCTGTTCATCCTGGATGAGCCGACGACTGGATTGCATTTCGCGGACATCATTCGACTTGTTGACTGTTTTGACGCCTTGCTTGCCGATGGGCACGCATTGATCGTGGTTGAGCACAATGCCATGTTGATGCAGGCGGCTGACTACCTGATCGATCTGGGTCCTGGTGCGGCCGACGAGGGAGGCAAAGTTGTTGCAACCGGAACGCCTGCCGAAGTCGAAAAGGTCAATCAAAGTCGCACCGCAGCGGTGCTCCGCGAGAAACGCGTTGCAAACTGATGCGTTCAGGCAGCCCGTGAAAAAACCCTGAAGAGGCTTTGTGGCTTTGAAGTCGATTCGACCTTTTCGCCGGCAAAGAGTCGGCTCGGATTCCGGTGGCAGATCGTATCGGCGATCGTGGTGCCGCCCCATCCAACGATCGTAAGGTAGGCTTCCTTCAGCGAGACAGGAATGTCGTGGTGACGCCCCGATTCGCTTGCCACAAAATGGCAATGCCCCTTTCGTACCGACTGGCGACAAAACCTGATTCGGGCACGGTCGGTTTGGTCGACCAGACTCGACGCAGAAAACTGGATCAACCCGCCGCCGGAAACAATCTCCTGCAACTCCGACGAATTCTCGCGAAAACGCGGACATCGTTCCGGAGACAACAGGACCGCGACCAGCTTCATTCGTTTCAGGGCGTCAACAACCGGAGCGATCGGCAGAATGTTGTCCCGCGCGATGCGAAGAAAGACGTAGCGGCGCAAGGGACCGCCGATCACGGTCGACGTGCGAACAGCCTGATCAAACAAGTCGCTTTGCAAGCCTAGTTCGATCCCAGCGGTGACTTCGATCGGAAGGTGGTGTTGAGCGAGAAGACTTGTGAAATGTCGCATGCGCCGACGAACCGCGCCGGCGCAGGATTGATCCGCCATCAGAACAGCCTGGCGAATACCATCGCGAAAGGCGAACTCAGCGAGCCTTAGCGCCCGGGACCAGTCGACGCTGCCGTCGGATGAGAGGGAGAGCATGCCGCTGTTGGCGTCGACCAACCGCGTAGGGAAAAGGCGATCCTTGTGTCTCATCACAACCCCCTTCCTTGAAGGGTATTTGAGAGTGCAGCCGATTGGGTTGTCCCGCCTGTCGACTGGCAATCCCTCTTCTAAGAAACTTTCCCGATTGTTCACAAGCGAAGTCCGTGAGGAATCATTCGGATTCTTCGATGCGCGGGACCGACGCCCCCTCGCTCGTGCGATTTGGTTTCAGGGCAACCTGAGGTATGCTGGGGAGATGGGCACCCGCCTTCGTTGTGATTCGGGACAACTTGAATCCCCGATACATCCTGGCGGCTGCCTCGATCGCGGTGATTGTCCGCAACCCCGCCTTGGGCACTTCGCTGCTCCCCGCCTGGTTTTCGCGAGTATCTGCAAACGTGACCATCGATCGCCACAATCCAGGTCGGTTGACCTTTTGGTTGCTATCAATCGTTCTTGCGTGCCGATTCAGTTTGGCCGATGCGCCGCCGACGTCTGAACAACTCGAGTTTTTCGAATCGAAGGTGCGTCCGCTTCTGATCGAGCAGTGTTACGAGTGCCATTGGTCGCAGGAGCAATCGGGTGACCTGCGAATCGATACCGCAGCGGCGGTTGCCGAGGGCGGATCGCGAGGTCGCCTCCTTGTTCCCGGTGATCCCGAAAATAGCTTGTTGATGCGGGCTGTGCTTTATGACGATCCTGAACTGCAGATGCCGCCGACGGGAAAGCTCGACGAAGCATCGATCGAAGTGTTGCGGCGTTGGATCGAAATGGGAGCGCCGGATCCTCGTGAATCGGATGTCCATTCCGAGCCGATTTCGGAGTCGCCGCTTGAAAGGGATCCCGCGAGCCATTGGGCATTCAATGCGCCCAAGGTCGTGGTGCCACCCTTGTTGATCGGTTCGAGCGCACGCGATCCAATCGACGCATTTGCCGAGCATCGGGCTTCGGAACATGGTATCGGTCCGAATCCGATCGCATCACGCGAAGTTTTGATTCGCCGGCTGTACTTCGACCTGACCGGGCTGCCGCCCACGCATGACGAGGTTCAAAGTTTTGTCGAATCGGACCGGACGGATGCGTACGTGCGTCTGGTCGATCGGCTGCTGGCATCCCCCGAATTCGGACATCGCTTTGGCAGACATTGGCTTGATGTCGCGCGTTATGCGGATACCGTCGGTTATGCCCTGGCGGGCAAGGAACGAGTGTTCAAAGGCAGCGAGCGGTACCGCGATTGGACGATCCGCGCCTTCGCTGACGACATGCCTTACGACGAAATGTTACGTCATCAGTTGGCTGGTGATCGAACGGACCCCGCCAACGAGCAAGGCAATCTCGATGCGATGGGATTCCTGACGCTCGGTCGCAGGTTTCTTAATCCGCTTGACACGATCGACGATCGGATCGACGTCATCACACGAGGTTTGCTTGGGATGACAGTCACTTGTGCCCGCTGCCACGACCACAAGTTCGATCCGATTCCGTCGAGCGATTATTACTCGATGGGTGGGATCATTTTCAGCAGCGAACAGCCGGAGGACGGTGCCAGCCCGCTGATGATGGTCGACAAAAAGAATCCGATCGATAGCCCGGTATTGATCCGCGGTCAGATCGGAAACCACGGACCTATCGCACCACGTCAATTCCTGACCGCACTCCGCAAGCCGGATGAGCCGCGATTTACTGACGGAAGCGGCCGCTGGGAATTGGTCCATCGCATCACCGCGCCTGATAATCCTTTGACCGCGCGCGTGATGGTCAATCGATTGTGGCGGGATCTGGTCGGCAAGTCGTTGGTCGATACGCCAAGCGACTTTGGTTTTCGTACCGATCCACCCGCGGTTGCCGAGGTGCTTGATGATCTGGCGTTAGAGTTTTCGCGGCACTGGAGTGTTAAACGGATCGTGCGAAGAATCGTGTTGACGCGAATCTATCGCCAGACGGCTGAATCAAGCCCGGATTCGATTAAGAACGATCCCGATAACCTGTTTCTCGCTCGAGCCAATCGCAAACGTCGTGATTTTGAATCCTTGCGAGATTCCATTTTTCATGTTTCCGGTTATCTCGACCAAAGTCTCGGAGGGGCACCGGTCGAGATCACGTTGGATACGCCCAACCCACGCCGCACGGTATACGCGAGGATCGATCGCCAAAACCTGCCGTCGCTCTTTCGCACGTTTGATTTCGCCAATCCCGATGCACACTCACCCGGACGCTATTTCACAACGGTTCCGCAACAGGCCCTGTTCCTCTTGAACGATCATCAAATGCTCGAGTTGGCGCGACGCGCAGCAAAGCTCGTTCGCAGAAACACGCCGTCAGACGAGCCGGCACGATTGGCGCCGGAGGTTTTTCGACAGGTGCTTGGTCGCGATCCTTCTGCGCGTGAGGCAGCCGCGGCGGTCGCATTCCTGCAGTTGCCCCTGGGAGCGTCCGGGGAGATCATCGATCCTCGCTCGCTTTGGTCGTACGGCACTGCGACGATTGATGATCGGGATCGGGTTTTGGAATTTGTTCCGTTTGCGGTCTTCAAGGAGGGTCGCTGGCAGGTTGCCGAAGACTTTCCGACCTCCGCACCTTTCGGCCACGCGTACCTCGGCGGCGAGAATGGTCATACGCCCAATGAATCGAAGATGGCCGTCGTTCGCCGCTTCACCGCTCCCTTTGATGGCAGGGTCCAGATACGCGGACAAATGGGGCATCGCAGCGAAGATGGGGATGGCGTTCGCGCATCAATCCTGGTCGCGGGCGAGCGGCGGTTCTCGGAAACACAAAAGAAGAATAATCGGCCCTACGGGCCTGTGACCGGAAGAGTCGGGAAAGGAGAATACGTAGAGCTGGTTGCCAGTCCGGGCGGTTCGAGTTCATTTGATACTTTTTATTGGCGGGCCAGTATCCAGCTTGTTGGCGAAGACGGACAGGTGATCGAAACCGAATCGACAAAGCACTTCAGCGGGCCGTTCGATCCAGATTCGAACCAGCCGCTCGACCGACTTGCACAGTTGGCCCAAACGTTATTCATGAGCAACGAGTTTGCGTTCGTCGATTGACGATCAATAACGAAGACAAAAGACCGTGATGAAAACCATGCCTGTTTCGAGACGCGAATTGCTCCGCACCTGCGGTGTCGGCTTTGGTGCGCTCGCGCTCAACGACCTGCTCTCACAGGACGCACATGCCGGCGGGGAAGTTCCTTTGCACTTTCCGGCCAAGGCCAAACATGTGATCCATTTATTCATGAACGGGGGCCCCAGTCATGTCGACACGTTTGATCCCAAGGAAACCCTGTCACGCCTCGATGGTAAATCGGCACCCACGAAAAACCTTCGCACCGAGCGTCCCACCGGGAACGTAATGAAATCACCGTACAATTTTCGGCCGTACGGTAACTGCGGGTTGCCCGTCAGCGAATTGTTTGCGCACACGGCCCAGCACATCGACGATATCTGTGTGATTCGATCGATGCACGCGGACGTGCCCAATCACGAGCCGTCGCTGATGTTGATGAATACCGGGGAATCGCGGCTGGTGCGTCCCAGCATGGGATCATGGGTCACCTACGGATTGGGGACCGAAAACGAAAATCTACCTTCCTTTGTGACGATGTGTCCGGGCGGCTATCCAATCAAGGAATCCCAGAATTGGCAGAATGCTTTCTTGCCCGGAAAATACCAGGCGACCTATGTCGATTCCAGCGGCGAACGAGTCGAACAATTGATCGACAATATTCGCAGCACCGGCGTTGCACGGGATGATCAACGCCAGCAACTCGATTTTCTCGCCGAGCTCAATCGCGGGCACCGTGAGCAACGGCCACACGACCAACGGCTCGAGTCTCGTATCGAGTCCTTTGAGTTGGCGTACCGCATGCAAAGTGAAGCGGCCGAAGCGTTCGATATTTCACGCGAACCAACCGAAACTCGAGAGCTATACGGAAAGGGTGCATTTGCGCGGCAGGCTTTGATCGCCCGCCGATTGGTCCAACGGGGTGTTCGCTTTGTGCAACTCTACACGGGGGCCGGACAGCCTTGGGATAACCACGATGATCTGGCCGAGCGGCATCGCGAAGTCGCCTCGGGTGTTGATCAGCCAATTGGTGCGCTGTTGACCGATTTAAAACGCATCGGATTGCTGGAGGAAACGCTGGTGCTGTGGGGAGGCGAGTTTGGTCGCACTCCGGTGGTCGAGATGCCCAAAGAAGGATCCAACCAGGGAAAAATGAATGGACGCGACCATAACCATTACGGCTTCACCTGCTGGATGGCCGGTGGTGGCGTCAAAGGTGGCCAGGCGGTCGGCGCCACCGACGAGCTCGGATTCCAGGCGGTTGAAAACAGGGTTCACGTGCATGACCTGCACGCCACGATTCTGAGGCTGCTCGGTTACGACCACAAACGATTGACCTATCGTTATGCCGGACGGGATTTTCGTTTGACTGATGTGCACGGCCGCGTCGTCCCGGAAGTGCTGGCCTAGACGCTTGGGCCTGGGGGCAATTCCGGAAGCTCATGAAGATAGTGAACGAGTCCGATTGCACACGCGAGCCGTTCATCCGCCCGCGACGGTCCGTTATTGTCAATCTCAATACCAAGCGATCGAACAACGTCGTCAAGATTTCCGCGAGGCGCAACCTTGACTGATTTGAGGATCACCGGTGGGGTGGATCCCGGATCGACGTTGTCGATCATCCGCGCGGTACTCGGGTGGTAGACAGTCACGATATCACTTGGGCGCAAGAAATCGTTCCATCGACGTCGGAACTGTTCGATCGATACAGCATTGTGAAAGTGATCCGCACTCAATCGCATCTGAGAAAGAAAGTCGCTGTCGAGGATCGTGTTGGGCTTGATCGCGCAGCGGAAAGTGCTGCCGTCGCCCAACCGCCTGGCGACCCAATAGACCGGTATCCGGGGACTGTTGTCGTCAAATTCCGGACCGCCGCGCCGTTGTTCGCCGTACGCGACGACAAGGTTGTCAAGGTCGCTGGAAACCGCGCGTGGAATATTGGACGCTCCGCGCCGTCTTCGGCCGTTCTTTCGCCAATTCGATTTTGGGTGCTCGATCTGGTCATCGATCATTTGATCGAACACGTTGAGAAGACGATCGAGTCCAGCGGTTGATTCGAGTTCTCGTAGCGCAGCCACCGTCGCTTCGAGCGTGGACAACGCTTCCGCGTTTGGTTCACGGCGTATTCGATAACGACTCGGTGACGCGGGATCCAGGCGGTATCGGGGAAGTTGCTTCAATCGGGGCAAATCGCGGAATAACGTTTTCGCATGGCTCCAGGTTCCGTCCAGAATAATCAATTGATCCGGATGATCCTCCTCGTTCAATTCCGACAAGAGCTGAGCCTCAGGCCCGGGGAAAAGCAGCCCGACCTTTTTCGACAGCGGTATTTCCGCAAAACGCTCTGCCAATTTGTCCGTATGCTGTGCGATCAATTGGCATCGCCGTAGCGATTGAGCGACAATGCGCGCCGTGTTCATCGCGTGGAATTGCTCTCGCCGATGCTGGAGAATCACAATTTCCGTTTGATTGTCGATTTCGGGGATATCCGAGCAGAAACAAAATTCCGCGGGACGTTTGCATCCAGTGCACCGAATCGTTTCGGAACGTGAGTGTGATTGCAAACTTGTGTTTCCCGGCTCAGACACCAATGTCCTCATTCCACAGAGAACGGTTTTCTTCGATGAATTGTTTCATCAAGGCAACGCACCGCGGATCGTCGAGTATCACTAAATCGATACCACGTGACCGCAGGTAATCCTCGGGTCCGCGGAAGGTGGTGTTTTCGCCAACTACAATTCGAGGGATCGAATAAAGCAGCACGGCGCCGCTGCACATGTCGCAAGGCGAAAGTGTCGAATAGAGGGTGCATTGGCGATAGTCGCTCGCTGTCAATCGCCCTGCGTTTTCGAGGCAATCCATCTCGGCGTGACGAATCGCGCTTCCACTTTGAACCCGACGGTTGTAACCGCGGGCAATGATCTCGCCTCCCATCACAAGCACCGACCCGATCGGAATTCCCCCCTCAGCACGTCCTTGACGAGCTTCTTCGATCGCCGCATCGAGAAAGGAGTCGGACACGAGCATTCCAATGCAATGAAGTATTTCGCTGGATTGCGAGGAAACAGGCTAACGAATGAAGTCTGCGGTCGTACAGGTGATGTCGAGATAGGTTCACGCCGATGCTGTGCCGCGCCGCCATCGGACACGGTGCGAACGGGCGCTTCATCTCCGAGTCGCCGCTCGCGGTCGTGTAGAATCGTTCCAATATACCCGCGCTCCAGCCTGTGCACGAAGGGTCGTCCCAGGTCTCCTCGAGAGGGAAAACCATGTTGCCCGCAATGAAGTACTGCCTTGATGTTTTCGCGTCTTCGTTACTCATTTGGTTCTTGGCGACCACCCCGGGAGTGATCTTCGCGAACGAACCGGATGAAGTCGCCGAGGCTGCGACCGTCGAAGTGACATCTTTGCCGGAGATTGATCCGGCAATTCACGATGCGATGCAGTCGCGGTCCTACGCCGACGCGGTCAAACTGATCGAGACGGCGCTGGCCGACGGCGGTGTGATCGCCCCCGACTATTTGCGTTACCTCCAGGGCATCGCGTTGACCGAAGCCGAAAAGTATGACGATGCGATCAAGACACTCGAAATTCTCGAGCGAGATCATCCCGATAGCGATTGGATCAGCCGGTCACGCTTCGGACGCGCGCACGTCTACGTATTGCGTCGCCAATACATCAAAGCGGGCGAGATTTACGCGGATGAGGCCGAGCGACTTCTTTCACGTGATCGCAAAGACGAACTGGCAGAAATCTATCTCGAATTTGCCGACCGCTATTTCGAGGGACTGCCTGCGGACGATCCGACCGGGAAACGGCAGCCCGATTATCAACAGTCGCTCGCGTATTACACCGAAGCATTAAAACTCGGCCCAACGATCATCCTTCGCCAGAAAATCGAATTCCGGATCGCTCGGTGCCAGGAGGAGATGAACCAGAACGAGGATGCCATTGCGTCGTACGGCCAGTTTATCAAACAGCACACCGGCGACTCGCCTGAGTCGGGCACCCCTGCGCCGACGAACATTCAAGCCGAAGCGCATTACCGACTCGGGGCGGTACAGCTCAGCGCCGCGCAGCGAGCGAAAGCACGTAAAACGTGGCAAGACTTTTTGCGGCGGTGGAGTGATCGCGAGGAAGCTAACGAATCGGATGAAATCGATTCGTTGCTGGCACGTGCCCAATACCGGCTCGCACACACCTACGGTTTGCCTCAGCCCGGGTCGATCGGAGACCTCGAACTGGCAGTCGCCGCAGCTGAAAAGTTTCTGGCGAATCGCGCTGATCACGAGTTGGCGCCGCAAGCCGAACTCGAAATCGCACAAGGTTATTCGCAACATGGCCGCCATCGCCAGTCGGTCGAGCGTCTCAAGGCGTTGATCGAAAACCCCAAGTACGCTGACTCAAAACAAATTCCAACGGCCCGTCAGATGCTTGGCCAGGAGTACCTCAAGCAGGAGATGTTTGACGAAGCGATCGCTGCATGGAACGAGTTTCTTGCTCAGCATCCTACCGATCCGAAGTGGCCGGAAGTTCAGACTTGGATAGTCGATACCGAATTCGCGGAAGGCCAACACTCGTTGGTCCGCAAGAACTACGACACAGCTCGCAAGATATGGCAAACGTTCTTGAACAAATATCCGCTCGATCCGCGTGCTCCGTCCGTGCTGCTTCGTTTTGGACAGATGAAATACGCCGAGGCGCTCGAGGATTACAACGATCAGGTGAATGCCGCATTGGAAGAAGGTGAATCGGCCCAGACGGTTGAACTATCCGACCACAGCAAACAATTGTTCGAGGAAGCGATCGTCGATTGGCGGCGAGTCGTCAGCAAGTATCCAGGGCGTAACGAGGCATCAGATGCATCCTACAAGATTGGCGTCACACTCGAGGATCGTCTGGGGAACCTGACCGAGGCACTCGAGGCTTACAAGAAGGTGAAAGGAAGCTTCGCCGATCGTGCAAAAGCTCGAATCGCACGGTTGACCTCCCCGCAGCTTCGGTTGGTCACAGAACGAAAGTTCCGCAGCGACGAAAAGCCGCGCATCAAGCTGACGACGCGTAATCTCGAGAAAGTCAGTGTGAAGGCGTACCGAGTCGACATGACGGACTATTTCCGAAAAATGCATTTGGCCAGCGGTGTTGAGACGCTTGATATCGCATTGATTGATCCGGACGAGCAATTCGAGCATGAGGTCGACGGCTACGAAGAGTACAAGCAGATTGAAGGAGATATCGAATTGCCGATCGACGGTCCCGGTGTAACAGCCGTCACCGTGGCGAGCGAAAAACTCGAGGCCACGACGATGGTCGTGGTCAGCGATTTGGACATGATTGTCAAATCGTCGCGTAACGAACTTTTTTTGTTCGTTGAAAACATGCGCGAGGAGAAGCCGGCGCAGGGAGTCAGTGTGCTGATCAGCGACGGGGCCAGCGTATTCGCCGAGGAATTGACCGGTGAAGATGGAGTTTTGAAAAAGAACTACGATCAATTGAAAAGCGTTGACGACCTCCGCATCTTCGCAGTGCACGAGGGACACGTTGCATCGACCGTTAACAACCTCAATGGACTCGACTTTGCCGCTGGATTGAACCCCCGTGGTTACCTGTACACCGATCGGCCAGCGTATCGCGGTGGTCAATTGGTCAACATCAAGGGGATCGTTCGATGGGTCCAACAGGATCGCTTGACGTTCAAGCCCGGCGAAAAGTTCAAGCTTGACGTCTACGACGCCCGCGGTCGGCGGTTGCAAACGCGCGACGTGACGCTTAACGCTTATGGAACGGTAGCCGGCAATCTCCAATTGCCCAAGTCTGCGGTGCAGGGGGACTACCGCGTGCATCTACACCGGCCGTCGGCCGGCCAGTCGGACAAAGTCGGTGCGTTGTCTTTTGAGACCCGTTTTCAAGTCACCGAGTACAAGCTCGAACCGGTGCAAATCGGGATCGACTTGGAAAAGGAGGTCTATTATCGGGGCGAGAAAGTGAAGGGGAAAATTGAGCTGAAGTACTACTACGGGACTCCGCTGGTCGGCGAGACCATCCAGTACAGATTTGGTCCCGACAGCGAATTGGTGACTGCGAAGACAGACGACGAAGGGAAGATTTCCGTTGAGATTGACACGCAGCGATTCAGTGAGTCCCAAACGTTGCAATTGAACGTCCAGTACCCGGAACGCGGGTTAAACGCGTCGAATACGGTCTTCCTTGCGACGCGTGGGTTTGCGGTTACCGCGTCATCGCTACGCGATGTTTTTATCAACGGCGAATCGTTTGAGACGCTGTTCAGCGTTGCCGATCCGGCCGGAAATCCCGTCGAAACGGATTTGAAAATTGAAGTGTTCAAACAAACCTTGGCCGCAGGTCGTCAGGGTGAAAAGCTGGTTGAAACTCGCGAAGAAAAGACCGACGCAGATAGCGGCCAGGCTCGCGTAACGTTGAAACTGGATGAAGGAGGGTTCTTCACTATCCGCGCTACGGGCGTCGATCGGTTTGGTAATGATGTCAGCGGTGAAAAACAGATTCACATATCGGGTGATAAGGATTCAACACGATTGCGAATCCTCGCCGATCGGCTGACTTACAAGGTGGGCGAGGAAGCGACGATCAATCTTCATTGGCGCGAACAGCCTGCGTTGGCATTGGTGACCTTCGAGGGCGCGTCGGTACTCGGACACCGAATTGTCAATTTGAAGACGGGAGACAATTCACTGGGGATTCCCATGGAATCTGCCTTCGCGCCCAATTTTTATCTGTCCGTCGCAGTGATGCAGCGAAACGAATTTCATACCGCTCAAAGCGAGTTTCGGGTTTCGCAGAAACTGCGCGTGACGCTGAAACCCAACCAGAATGAAATCGCTCCGGGCGAAGACCTCGTCGTCGAAATCGAGGTGACCGACTCGCAAGGGGAACCGGTCCAGGCCGAACTTTCGCTGGCACTTGTGCAAGCGAACTTGCTGAGTGCATTCAGCGACGTGCAAGGGGCAATTGAAACGTATTTCGGCGCCGGGCATCGAACCACCGCTGTGCGTCAATCAACCAGTTGTACGTTCCGGTATCAGCCGTCGACACGTGGCGTGAGTCAATTCTTGCTCGCCGAGGCGGATCGTCGCGCGACGCTGGAACGCGAGGTTCGGGCACTAGCTGAAATGGAACCCGACGTTGCCAGTGGCATCGTCGCCGGAGGCGTGGTTGTCTCGGATGAATTCCTGTTCGATAGCAACGGTGACGGATTGGCCGAACGGACGTTGGAGCGGCTTACGCCATCGAATGATATGCAGTTCGATTCCTACGCGGTCAACGGGGCGCAAACCGGGTTCGACATGGCGTTCAGAATGCAGCAGGAGATGCAGCAGCAACAGTCGCTCCAGTTGGGGCGACAGTCGACCGCGGGCGTGCGGGTCGAGCAGCGGACCCGCACGGTTCCCATCGTGCGATATCGAACCGAGATTCGCGACGGTCGTGAGGTCCAGGTGCCTTACACAGAAAACGTTACGCAGATGTATTCGGTGCTTGTGCCGCAACCGAGCGCGGCACAATCAGGTCAGTCCGTCACGATCGGGTATTCTGCGCAACTCGGCGTTCCGAATCCGTCCGTATCCGGACCTGGCCCCGGGGCGATGGGTCCATGGGGAGGCGCGACGAGCGGATCGTGGGCGACGAAAGTCAATCGCCAATGGCTCGACTCGATTTCAACGCCCACGCAGCTCTGGGATTCGTCCGCGATTGCGGACCATCGCCTGGGCGAAGATGTCACGATCAATGCCCTTACCGGAAGCGGCCGGCTGCTTGCGGTCAAGGCGAGCGGCGGCAAGGAGCTGGAACGGCTCGCCCGCGAGGAGGGCCTGTTGATCCTGCCGGAAATGGCCCATGCCGAAACCGCGTTCTGGGACCCCACGATCGTAACCGATGACTCTGGCAAAGCGACCGTCACGATCACGATGCCGGCTCGCTCGACTGCGTGGCGTTTGCGATCCAAAGGGATCAACGGCGAAACGCTCGCGGGACAAACCGTCGCCGATCTGATCACCAAAAAAGACCTGTTTGGACAAATGAAACTTCCGCTTGCTTTCACAGTGGGCGATCGGGCCAAAGTGCCGGTTGAAATCCACAACTCGCTCGACGGTGCGAGGACCCTCGATGTGAAGTTGAAAATAACTCTCGGCGAAAAAACGATTGAGCAATCCAAAAAGATTGAGGTTGAGGGGCCGGGCATCAGCAATCTGGTTTTTGAAACCGAGATCGACGAGGCCGACCAGGCCGTGTTTGAATTGAACGTGTCCGGTGGCGATGACGTGACCGACAAAACAACGCGCAGCGTCGATGTGCGACCCTATGGGTTCCCCGTCTACGCGACCGCCAGTGGGGCGTCGTCGCAAAGTACGCTTGCGATGCTACAGCTTGACCAGGAGTTACAGGCCGAAGGTGAATCCCTTGAAATCTTGATCGGAGCAAGTATCAATCGTTCGCTCCTGGAGAGTGTCACGGGCGGCTATTTTCCGATCTTTCGGTGCGGCCTCCCCACCGCCAGCCCGATCGAGCGGAGCGTGTCGGACGTGATCGGTGGCGTCAGCCTGCTAAAGATGATCGGCCAGGGGCGAAACGCCGACACGCCTGAGGCCCAGGCGTTGACGGGACGAATTTCGTCGTCGGTCACACAATTGATTTCCGCCCAGCGCGAGGACGGAGGTTGGGCCTGGACTGGAACGTCCCAGGGTGGCGATGCCGACGCGTACCTGACGTCGAGGGTGATGTGGGCACTCAGTGCGGCACGAAACGCCGGTTTCGCTGTGGCCTCGGAACCCTACGACAAGGGCAAGGCATTCTTGCAATCGTCATTTGCATCTGCAACGCAAAGTGATCTGGAACGACAAACAATTCTGCTGCACGCAATGGCGCTGTCTCGATGCGGGGACTTTGCGTTCGCCAACCGATTGTATCGTGAGCGTAACCGATTGAGTCCCTCAGGGTTGACGTACCTGGCGTTGACACTCGCAGCAATGAATCATGCCGAGATGGCAAACGACTTGATCGATCTGATCAAGATTCCGGTCGACGACGCGAAGCCGTCCGTCTCCGGAGGCTTGCCCGTCGTTCCCTGGATGCGTAACCCCGCCGAGTTGCAAGCGATGTACCTGCTTGCACTGCAGGAAGTTCGTCCGAATCACCCTGACGTTTCCAAGTTGGCCAAGTCGTTGATGTCGGCGCGTGTCGGATCGCGGTGGCCCGTTGAAAAGTCCAATGGTCCGGCGATCGCCGCGCTGGCGAGTTGGCACTCGCGAGCGCAGCACGAGTCAGAAAAGTACACGCTGACCGTTGCCGTGAATGATCAAGAGATTGAAACGTTGACGATTGATCCGGCAAAGGATGGAAGCCGGCGGATTGAGATCCCTGCTGAAGTACTCCGCAGCGAGGAGCCTCAACGTATCGAATTCCAATTGGACGGCCGGGCGACGTTCAGCTACTCGGCCGTGTTGACCGGCTTTGTCGCCGCTGACAAGATCACCAGCACGACCAAAACCTGGACAGTTTCCCGGCGATACGAGCCCGCGCAGCAGATTTTCGACGGTAGAACCGTGCCGAGAGGCTTCAATGTTGTCAACGGCAGCTACCGATCGTTCGCCAATCCGTTGACCCAGATCCCCGTGGGCGAAAGGGGCGAGGTGACGCTCTTTCCCCGCCGGCACGAGGTCACCTCGCGGGCAGGCGAGCAATACGATTATCTGGTTCTGACCGAGCCAATCCCCGCCGGGTGCTCGGTGCTCGACGGTTCGGTCACTGGAGGTTTCGAGCGTTTTGAGATTCAACCGGGGCAAATCACGTTTTACATCGGTGCCCAGCGATACCCCAGTGACATTCGATACACGTTACTCGGCTACGTCCCAGGAACTTATCGCGCTGCGCAATCGATTCTGCGGAGTTTCTATGAGCCGTCAAAGTTCGCCGTCTCGAAGGTCAAGCAGATCGACGTATTGCCATCGGGATCGAAGACGGCCGATGAATACAAGTTAACTCCGGATGAGTTGTATTACCTCGGAGAAAAACAATTCGCGAAAGGAGACCACTCGGCGGCCCACTCGCACCTGACTGAACTCTACGAGAATTGGCGACTCGATGCCGATAAGTTCAAAAACACCGTGCGGTGGTTGTTCCTTTCGTCGCTGACGAAAAATGATCACGGTGACACCGTGAACTATTTCGAGGTGTTGAAGGAAAAACTTCCCGATGTCGAGTTAAGCTTCGAAAACATTCTGAGTGTTGCCAAGTCATATCGTGAAATCGGCGAATACGAGCGGGGCTACCTTGTCTATCGGGCGACCGTCGAGGGAAGTTTCGAGCGTGAGAGTCAAGTTGCCGGGTTCTTGAATGCACGCGGTGAATTCATCCGCGGCGTGCAGGCGATGGAGCGATTGTTGCGAGATTACCCGGCGGAATCGTACGTCGCGACAGCCACGTACGCGTTGGCCCAGGAGACCTACCGGCGCGCTCCGACGTCCAATGATGACGAGAAGCTAAAAGCCACCGGGCTGACGCGAGTTCACCTCATTCGTGGCGCGATCGAAATGTTGGATCATTTCATCACGACCTGGCCGGAAGACCCCGCTGATGACCAGGCAAGCTTTGCTCTGGCAACCGCACTGATCGATCTCGAGAAATACGATGCCGCGATCACGCGAAGCGAGAAGTACGCCCAGCGGTACCCAAATAGCCGGCTGCTTGATTCGTTTTGGTACATGATCGGCTACAGTCACTTTGAATTGCAACGGCCTGAACAGGCCCTGGAGATGTGCCGTAAAGTTGCCGAAGCGACGTTCCCCGTCCCGGAGACGGGCGGTGTCCGCACCGCCGACAACCGATGGGAGGCGATCTATATCATGGGCCAGATCTATCACAGTCTCGGGAATGCCGCCAACGCGATCGCCGAGTACACAAAGGTGCGAGAAAGATTTGTCGATGCGGCCGAAGCGATTCGATTTTTCAGTCGCCAGGAGATTTCGCTCGACGAAGTGACAGCAATCAAGCCCGACGAGGCGAAGAAAGTCGAGTTGAAATTCCGTAACATCGCCGAGGCTGCGATCAAGGTCTACCGAATCGATCTGATGAAATTCGGATTGATGCAACGGAATCTCGATCAAATCACCGCCATCAACCTGGCGGGAATCAAGCCCTACCACGAGGAAACAGTGAAGCTCGGCGACGGCAAGGATTTTCGCGATCGGACCCGCGAACTCGATTTGCCGCTCAAGGAAGAGGGTGCTTACTTGATCGTCTGTCGTGGCGAAAACCTTTACACCTCAGGTCTGGCGCTAATCAGCCCGTTGGAGTTGTCGGTCCAGGAGGACGCCACCTCCGGCCGCGTTCGCGTGAGCGTGAAGAATTCATCCGACGACCAATTCGTCAACGACGTGCATGTGAAGGTGATCGGTGCTGCGAATGAAGATTTTGTTTCCGGTGATACCGATTTGCGGGGTTTGTTCATTGCCGATGACATTCAGGGAACCAGCACGGTGATCGCCGTCAGCGATTCCGACCGATACGCGTTTTACCGAGGCGATGTTCCGCTGCAAGGAATTCTTCCGGAACCAACCGACGTTGAGGAATCCTTTGATGAGCAGAATGCGGCCGAAGCGCAACCCGCGCCGAAGCCAAGCAAGGCGATGGGCAAGAGCATCCTGAGAGACAATCTGTTCAATCAGAACGGTCTGTTCCAGAGAGAACAACAAGACAATCTTGAAGGCCTGTTCAATAATGACCGCAGCGGCATCAAGTCAAAAGAAGCCTATTGACAGGGATTCACCCGTGTCCGCCCAAACGCGCAGGGCTGCAAATGCGAGACAGAGCTCAGCTGCGTAGGCCGGAACGAGCTTGGCGAGTTCCGGCGTTGATTTGGGTGATCGCCGGAACTCGCCAAGCTCGGTCCGGCCTACGACTCGCCCATCGTGCGTCTCTTGGCGCAACACCAAACTAGCGCCTCGTGGAAACAATCATCGGTGTTTCGAGTCGAAGCGTAAAGCCATCCTACGTTGCGCTCAGCGGCTTTCCAGCTCGTGAACATGAACTTCGCCGTCGGCGAGGCTCTGTGCGGCGAGGTCGATCAGGTGCCTGTGGTGGGTGAACAGGATCACTTGAGTTTTTCGTGACAACTCACTGAGGGCTTTCAGTGCAGCGGAGCACCTGCGATCATCGAGTTGAACGAGGCAATCATCAATGATCATCGGAATCGATTTTCCGTGACTCATTTGGTGTTCGAGGCTTGCCAACCGAAGCGCGAGATAGAGTGCGTCAGCCGTTCCGTCGCTCATGGAAGGGCCGGGCACTGACGATCCGTCACAGTGGACGCCGTACAGCGCCGTTTTTCCCTTGGCATCGTAGTCAGTCTTGAGTTCCCGGTACTCACCACACGTCAACAATGAGAAATATCGATTGGCGTGCGCCAGCACCGGGCTTTGATTCTCCTTGCGGTAATGATCAACAGCGCGTCTTAACAACAGCGCGGCGATTCTTGTCCGCGCATACGTTTCCACGTCCTGGCTGATCTTTCCGACTGTGAACTGAATCGATTGAATCAAATCCGACGCCCGTCCGCCGCCGTCGATCCGGGCCAATTCATGCTGCAACGCGCCGAGTTCCTGGTCCGCGACGGACTTTCGATCACGCAACTGCTGCAACTCGGCTTCCTTTTGCCCGGTTTCGACGTCCAGGATCGCCGCTTTCTGTTCACCGGCTGACTGGATGAACTCTTCGAGCCGTTGGTCGCCGGCCAGAATCGAAAGTTGGTTTTCGAGATTCTGTAATGCTGTTTGCAGTTCCAGTCGTCGACGGGATGCCTGCTCAATCACGGGTAAGGCATCGGTACCATCGCAGCCCGCTTCGAGGCACAATTGCTCGAGTGTTACCTCACTTGCGGTTCGTTGCGCCCCGATTTCGAGTAGCCGCTGTTTGTTTGCTTCGATCTGTTCAGCAATCGATTCGCGCGATTTAAGTCCTGCACGCTCTGCCTGCAGGCGTTGATAGAGCGTCTGCGCGATAGCGGTTGCCGGCAAGTCGTCTTTGATGTCCTGGTTCGTCGCGGCGACCAACCGGTTGACTCGATCGGCGAAGGATGCTTCGTCTTCGCCGATCGAACTGATTCGCGTGGTGAGAATATCTCGTTCACGTTTTTTGCTGCAGAGTTCAGAAATTTGATCGAGCATCAACAACACTTCGCCGCCGCTGACTCGATCGCCGGCGGCAAACGACTCTGTGATACGTTGCCATTCCTCGCGCCATTCTTCCACGGCCGTCTGCGCTGCCTCGAGGCGGGTCTCGGCTTCGGGCAGGTCAGCGGAAAGTTCGTCACGCTTTCGACACAGCGTCTCGTACTCGCGACGGCTTCGCTCCCGATCGCTGCGCATTTCGACAGCGGATTGGTACGCGGCGATCAGATCCATTTCAGGTGGATCGTCGAAAAGTCCGGCCTGATACGATTCCGCTGTGGCGACCGGTTGTTTGGAGCGGGTCGGTGCGAGAACGCCGCGCAGTCGAGTCGAAGCACGCTCGACGCGCGACCGAGCCTGCTCGAGCCGTAGTTCTTCTTCGCGAAAACGCGCGTGCGCTTCGCACAATTGCTCGTGGTCGGCAATCCATCGCTGCATCCGCTCTGGTTGGTCCGCCACCACATCGCATGCCTCCCAGGCGGAAACCCACTGATCCCATGCTTTGTCCGCGTCGTCCTTCGCCGTGGAGTGGGACGTTTCGGCCTCCGCGATTTCGACATCTATTCTCGCGAGACGAGCGGCAAGGGTTTGTCGCAGGTGAACTTTTTCATGGTGAGCGCGAATCGTATCAGCCAATCCATCGGTTGTGCGGACGATTTCGCGCAATTCTTCGATCGTAGCTGACACATCACCGCCGCGGCGTGCTAACTCTTCGATGCGGTTGATGGATTGATCACGAAGCTCGCGAGCGTTTTGAAGCTCCGTGAGTGTTGGCAGCGTCCGCTGCGCTTCCTCGTCGCGAATCTGCCGGTCGATCTCCCCACGCTGTACCTGCAAAGTCTGCACACGCTCTTCACAGCGGGAGACCTCTGCACTGGTTTGCCGGAGAGCACGGGTGAGTCGTTCGATGATCGACGTTGTGGGCGTTTGAAGTTTGGCCGCTTGTTCGATCGTGCCGTTGAATCCGGCAAGTCGCTCGAGAAAGTCGCTGCACCGTTGGCGCAGTTGAGCACAGTTCTCCTGTTGTTGTGCGAACGTTTCCAGAATCGCTTGCGGGTTTCCGACCGCATCGATTGCGGCGGCGAGCGTAGCGGTATCGGCAGAGGTCCCCATCGATTCCAATTCCGCACTGATTTCCGCCAGACGCCGTTTCGTCGTCACGATGGCATCACTCGCATCATTCCGGTTTCCCACCAACCGATCACGTGACGCGACAAGTTGGCGGATCCTCGCGCGACGTGATTCGCTGACTTGCAATCGTTCGACTGCTTCCTCGATTTGGGCAAACCGTTCGTCGTCGTCGTTACCTGTGATTTCGATCGAAAGTTGACGTAACAAATCGGTCATTTTGCGGTCGAGATTTTTTTGGGTCCTTATCAGACCAATACGATCTCGATCGGCCTTGTCGCGTGCCGCGACCTGCTGGAATACGGATTGAATCTCGGACTCGTGGGTAATCACCACGTCATCGGCGGGCGTCGATTCGAGTTTCGCCTTTAACTCAGCGATTCTCGTTTCGATTTCCTTTTGACGGCTGGCCGCGACGTCGCGGTCGGAAAGGGCTTGGCGTCGTCGTTCGGAAAAGGCGTCATCAAGGACGGGTGCGGTGGCAACTTCCGCGAGTGATTCAATGGTCTTTCGCCATTGCGGCAACTTGGGCGCGGCATGTTGGTAGTTGCGAAGCCGATCGAGTTCAATCGCACAGGACTGAATCGCCTCGTTGATGCTTTCCGATTCGGCACGCTTGGTTTGGATCTTCTCGCCCAGCTGCGAGTATTCAGCGGGGGGAATCTGGGCTTGCCGCAGCTGACTCCGCTTCTCATCCAATTCACGGATTGCGACGTTGATCGCCGCTTTTGTACCGCGCGGGTTGAACAGACTGTTGCTTGATTGATCGAGTTCAGCCTCGATCTCGCGCAGCTTGCCGATCCCGGCACCAGCGGCGAAGAGGATCTGGCCAAGGTCACCCTGGCCCTCAAGGACGGCGGCGCCTCCCGCTTTGAGCTCGGCATGTGAAAGTCCAAATCGAGTCAGAAACGTCTCGCGATTGATGCCGCCAAGCATTTCTTCGATGATGGTTTCGTCAACGACTTCGTCGTCATTGCCGTCACGAAGGGTTGCCTTGCGGCCACGCCGCCGAACACATTCCAGGCGATTCCCCGATTCATCGGTCAGCAATCCGCCCACACGTAGTTGAGCATTGGTATGACGGTAGTTGTCTTCTGCCGCGTGCGGCATCCCGAATAACAGCGATGTGATCGCGCGAAGCGACGTCGACTTGCCAGATTCGTTAGCACCATAGACCAGGTGAAACCGTTGCGGAGCGGCCGAAAGGTCGATTGAAAAATCAGTGAACTTGCCGAACGCTCGTAAGTCCAGTCGCTCGATGATCATCAGTCGGTTCCTTCCGTTTGAAGTCGACCGATCACATCCGCTGCCGATGACTCAATCAATTCGCCAATCCATTGCGGGTCGTCCAAAGGAAGAGGCGTCGATCCGGCAGTCACTTCCGGCGGAAGCTTCTTAACCAGGCTGCGCAGCTCCTGTCCGACCAACTCGTTTGCGGCGTCATCACCACGCAATTGCGCCACCACAGCCGCGAGACTCGCCATCGGCCCGTCGAGACCAATCGTTGGTTTGCCCGATGGGGGCGCCGTATGAATCTTCAAGCCTTCGAGCCAGGTTCGGTCGCCACCATGGCTGAGTGCGATTGCCCGAAGCGATGCAGCCAACTGGTTTGAGTGCTGGTGCAGTTGATCGTGCAGCGACGCGATCCCTGTTAATCCCACACGCATGACGAGCAACCTATCGCCGACCTGATCGAGCGAATGGGCAAGTGATGCTTGATAGGCATCGACCACTTCGTCGAGGTGATGCATCGCCGAAACATCGATCTCGCAATTCTGCCACCGGACGACGTCGAGTTCATGAAATGAGTGCGTGCATTGGTTTCGGCCATCGACTTCGACAATCACGCAACCTTTCGGGCCCGTTTCCCGCACGTGCCGCCCTTGAATATTGCCGCTGAAAACAACCGGCGCGGCACCCTCGAAACCGTGATGGCCGCGGGCATGAACATGTCCCAGTGCCCAATAGTCATACCGTTTGTCCGCAAGTTGCGCCGGAGTGCAAGGTGCGTAGGGGGCATGCCCTTCGGCGCCAGTCAAGCTGGTGTGAAGCAATCCGAGGTTGAACATCCCATTGAGAGGCGTTGGATAATCGGCTGCGAGATTCTCGGATTCGGCCCGAGTTCGGAATGATCGCCCGTGGACTGCAATCCCGATCGATTCGAAACGCCGCAAGTCGACGGCATCGGATCGCATCATGATGTCGCTTCCGTCCGGGTTTTTCGGTAGCGGCAACGATGACGTCATGACGTTGGCCGCGTCGTGATTTCCGCGGATCACGACAATCGGAATGCCCGCCTTGACCAGCTTGCCCGCCTGGGCAACGAAGAATAACCCCGTGTTCTGGTCGGGCCAATCGCCGTCGTAGAGATCTCCTGCGATCACCACGAGGTCGACCGACTGGTCAATCGCCAGGCGGACCATGTTCTCGAGGGCACGCCGCGACGCGTTGCGAATCCGCTGCACCGGCGCATGCTCGTAAGTGCCCAGCTTCTGCAGCGGGCTGTCGAGATGAATGTCGGCGGCGTGGAGAATTCTTCGAAGCGTCAAGGTTGGATTCCGGATCTCGGAAAAAAACGATTACGATTGATTGCGATGGGGAACGGTCGGGACCGGTCGAAACTGGATTGCGATTTGCGGCGGAGGCTCCTTCGCCGTCGTTGGCGTTTCCTTGCGCGTGCCGGCGTGCCAGCTCGGATCACCATGTTCATGCAGCGTCACTCCACCGTCGGTTGGGTCTGCCGTGCATCGAAGTGCGTGATAGAGCAGCGCAGAAGGAGTTCGTAATTCAAAGTCATTTTTCTTTGGTGGCTGAATGACGACGTGCAGAGCTTGTCGCGCCCGCGTCATTGCAACGTACATCAGGCAAAGTGATTCGGTCATGTTGCCGGCGGCTTGTTCGCCGAAAGCCCGCTGCCAGTCCTTGGTGAGAAAATGCCAGGACCTGTGGTTCAGGTAGCGGGTTAATGCCTCGGGAGGTTCGCCGATCTCCTTCACGTCCGCGACACAATGACCTGATTGACGCGTCAGAAGGCTGTCGAGTTCGGGCAGAATCACAGCGTCAAATTCGA
>JAHELS010000115.1:16453-19123 GCA_024644085.1 Rhodopirellula sp. | reverse complement strand
GATCCTCAGTGCGTCGAGCCGGTCGCTTGAAAGCGTTGTCGCGGGACGCACGCATGGCTTATAAACGGAGGCGGATCATGAACTGGTTTTTTCTTATCGAATCGAGGAGTCGCTCGATGGTTCGGATTGCGACAATGGCTGGTGTGGTTCTTTTCGCCTCATCTTGGGCGGATTGTCGCGAGCACCATTCGGACACGGTGGTTTTGATTCGCGATGTTCCGCACGTCATGCAGAAACCCGATTTTTGTGGCGAGGCATGCGCGGCCGGCTGGCTGCGGAAGCTTGGTGTCGAGGCGGACCAGGACGCCGTCTTTGATGCGTCGGGCCTCGATCCGACTTTGGGGCGAGGCTGTTACACGCCGGAACTCGCCACGGCGCTGCGTCGCATTGGTTTTGATACCGGTCCCATTTGGCATCGTATTCCCGCGGCGCAGCACGCGACTCACATCGAGAACCTTTGGCAAACGATGTTGGCGGACCTTCGCGATGACGTTGCTTCTATCGTCTGCATGCGCACGAGCGACGGTGTCGAGGCGACCGAGCACTTTCGATTGGTTCTCGGTTATGACGAGTCGAAAGACGAGATCATCTATCACGAACCGGCGGCGCGAAACGGCGCGTACCGGCGCATGCCGCGAAGTGAATTGATGAAACTGTGGCCGCTGAAGTATGACACCGACACGTGGCTGCTGATCCGTTTTTCCATGCGGATGAAACAAGCACCGGTCATGTCACCCTCGGACAAGTTCACCGCGGCCGATTACGCCCAGCACATCAGGCGTCTGAAAGATCGTTTGCCCGGAAGCGATTTCAATGTTCGGATCGAGCATCCGTTCGTTGTCATCGGCGATGAGCAGCCCGAGGTGCTCGAAAGTCGATCCGAGAAAACGATTCGATGGGCGACGCGACGGTTGAAGGCCCAATATTTCTCCGAAGATCCCAACCAGATCCTCGACGTCTGGCTATTCAAAGATAAATCCAGCTACGAAGCCAACGCGTTGCGATTGTTCGGTGAATCACCGTCAACACCCTATGGCTACTATTCCTCGAGCGATGGCGCGCTGGTAATGAACATTGCGACCGGGGGCGGAACACTCGTGCACGAGATCGTCCATCCATTCATGGAAGCGAATTTCCCTGAATGTCCGGCATGGTTCAACGAAGGTCTTGGTTCGCTTTATGAACAGAGCAGTTCGCGCGGTGACAAGATCGTTGGCCTGACCAATTGGCGACTCGCAGGCTTGAAGCAGGCTATCGAGCGCGACGAGGTCCCCTCCTTCGGCACCCTCTGTTCCACGACGACGCACCAGTTTTATCGCGCCGATCCGGGCACGAACTACTCACAGGCACGGTACCTGTGCTATTACCTTCAGCAGCACGGGCTGCTGGAAAAGTTCTATCACGATTTTGTCGCCAATCAGAAATCAGATCCGACCGGTTACAAGACACTCCAGGAAACGCTCGGCGTCGACGACATGGCCGCGTTCAAACGCGAGTGGGAGTCGTTCGTGATGAAATTGAAGTTCGGGTGAGCCGCTATTTCGTTCCCACGTAAACCCTCAGCCGCGCGGATGAATAGGTGCGTGCATTTCCCGTGAACGTCCAATCACGATTCTCTCCCGGGCTGTTGCCGATGCCGATGTCGGCCGCGGCGCCGGCACTCCAGTGATTGATTGCGAACAACGTCTGCCCCGCGCCGAAGTTATGGATTTGCATCGATCCGTATCCGTCGACCGGCGGGCCCGGTTGATCGCCAAAGTCGAAGATGGCGTTTGACGCGCCCGCTACACCGGCCTTGTTCGTCGGTGCATAGTTGTTCGGCCAGAATTCGATGTTCGCGGTTTTGATGTTTTCGCCGCTGGTGACATTGTCTGTGTTGGAATGAACGGACAATGACTCGATTGTTTGCTGAAAACTGGCGTTCGTGACGGCCGCGGGAATCCCAATTTTGTTGACGTCGTCTGTGAATGCATCCAGCGAGACAAAGACCTTCTCTTCACCGCGGTCCGATGAGCTGAGTTCGACGAGGTATCCAATGCGGTCAAACGAATCGATCTGGCCACTGTTGTCGACGTCATAATTGATATCGCGCCCAAGTTTTTTCAGATCGAGGTCGTAAACCAATCGAAAATCATCTTCAATCGAAAGCATGCTCTCAAAATCGGGTTCCTCACCGCCGCGGAACGCGCCGACCGGTAAGCCGGTTCCCCCGACGAGATTCGGCTCGGCCAGTTTGTGCCATGCAAATCGGAAGGCGACCGGATTGCTGACTTCATTCGAGGTCAGGATTACCCCTTCGCCGTCGATGGTGGCGTCGGCCGGTTTGTACCCGCGCGAACCGGCGCCGATCACCTCGAAATGTGACGGAGGATCTCCGTCGCGTGTTTTCAAGCCGCCGCCGGTATCGCGAAAGTGGATTCTCAGTTTGCCGTCGAGCACTTCGACCGAGTCCATCGTCGGGCTCGCCGCGACCACGTCACGGCCGTAATCATTTTTGAGCGCCAACAGCGCCAAGCGATGCCCGACGTCCTGCTTATTCGGCGGATGTATATCGTTAAGAGTGGCAATGTCATTGATCACCACCATCGCGGTATTCGGGATCTGTTGCTCAACCGCCGCCTGAGCCTCCCAGAAACTTGCCAGGATGGTGGGGTCCTCGGTGCCATACTG
>JAHELS010000115.1:6360-16353 GCA_024644085.1 Rhodopirellula sp. | reverse complement strand
TCGGGCGAGCAAATCTGCCACTCGGATTGAATGTCCTCCAGCGGTGTGTTGGATGGACGATGCGCTACCTTCATGTGGCGAATCATCGGGTAGTTGGCGGCAGGGATTTCTTCGGCCGCACGACTGCTGCTGCGGACCGTCCACTCCATGTTGGATTGACCCGAACAGAGCCAGACTTCGCCAAACAAAACGTCCTTGATTTCGATCGTGTTGCTACCGGCGACCTTCAATACGTGCGGTTGCTTGCTCGCTTTGACCGGGGCAAGACTCGCGTGCCACCGCCCCTGGTCGTCGCCCTGGACCGTCACCGTCTGTCCGGCCAATGAGACTTCGACCGTCTCGCCCTTGTCGGACCAACCCCAAACACGGACCTCGGTGTCCTGTTGCAAAACCATGTGGTCGCGAAAGAATCCTGGGAGTCGGACTTCGGCACGAGCGTTGGCGGTAAGAACAAGGCAGCAGATTGCCGCCATGTACAGTTGGAAATGCGTCGGGTTCTTCATGGATTGAGTTGTGCGGGTTCGAACTGGGGGAGGAATCGAGAACGCCCATTTATACACAACGCGTATCAAGGTCATGTGAGTGCCACACGGCCGATATCCAAGATGATCACGCCAGCGGATCGGGCTTTTGGCACTTGCTCAGTTTGTCGTGCAATTCAATCAGCCCCTGCGGGAAGGCGTCGACAGCGTCTTCATCGATCACATTTGGCTCGACCTCGCAGACGCTTGTTGTTTCTGCTTTGTTCGAACTTCCGCCATCGACGTGCCGTGGTATTGCAAAAGTCGATCCACGTAGAGTTGGTTAACTTCCGATTCATCGGCATCGGGATATTGTCGGCGAATACCTTCCCGCATGATCTGGCGCGTCATCTCAGTGAGTTCAAACGCCTTGGCCACTTTCTGCGGGCCGGACATTGATTTCACAACGCGTCGCCAGACCGCAAGGCCCTCGCGTCCTGCTTCCGTTTCCATCGCGATTTGGTGTTCACGTTTCTCCGGTAGCATCGAGATACTCCATTAACGGTGAAAGAATCCCAATTTGCGTCGCTTGGGTTCGCAGGTAGGCGATATCGAGCGTTTTGCCTTGGTGTAGGAAGATCTGGCGTACGTCGTGCTGTTGCTGACTCGAGCCGCCACTCATCTCGCTCCACCTCAGTTTAGCGAGGATCGTATCCTCGGGTGAAGCCAAAGCGATCTCCATCCCCATGATCGTCTCCATGCGACGTCGAGAGAACGACAATTGATCAATCGGATCCGGACCCAGAATAAAACAATCGACCTTGTCTCCGGAAACCGTATCGATCAAGTTCGCCATCCGCCCTTCTCGGAGTGCCGTCTCAGAGATGTAGTATCGATCGGGATCGAAACGTGCGACGAGAGCTGAGATTTTGGAGGGTTCCAAGTCGATTACAAGATCAACGTCGTGTGTCGAGCGAGCCTCGCCGTAAAAGCTTGAGGCATGCGATCCGACCAACATGTGGGAGATCTCCAGGTCTCCGAGAACCGAAACAAGAAGGCCCAGTAATTCTGCTTGAGACATTCTTGCTCTCGGCATTGATTGTGCGGACCTCTACGCAATCGGATTAGCTGTTTGCTGCCGAATCACCACAGTCGCAATCGCACACTTAGATTGAATATGAAAAAGGGAACGAATAAGGAAAGCGGACGCAACTCAAATCTACGGATTTGCTTAGATCCAAAGGTCTCGGTCAAGGCTGCGGTAGCCGATTGCCTCGGCCAGATGCAATTCGTTGATGCTTTCGTCGCCGGCGACGTCG
This sequence comes from Rhodopirellula sp., assembly GCA_024644085.1. Lineage (GTDB taxonomy): Bacteria > Planctomycetota > Planctomycetia > Pirellulales > Pirellulaceae > Rubripirellula. The sequence goes on along the minus strand of JAHELS010000115.1, from coordinate 14,573 downwards.
GCGATCGTGCGCGAGACGCGCAGAATTTTGTCGTGCGCACGTGCCGAGAGTCCCATTTCTTCGACACTGTGTCGCAACATCTGTTGGCACGACTTGTCGAGTTCACAGAACTTGCGGACCTGGCGGCTGGTCATCTGCGCGTTGTAGCGAATCTGTCCTTCGCCGAATCGATCACATTGCCGGTGACGAGCTCGAACAACGTCCTCGCGCATTTGATCACTCGTCGTCCCCGACACCGACGAGGTCGAAAGTTCCTCAAACGGCACGGCGGGAACTTCGATATGGATGTCAATACGGTCCATCAGCGGTCCAGATATTTTACCGATGTACTTTTCAATTTGAGGTGGCGTGCAATTACAGCTTCGCCTCGGGTCGCTTCGATACCCGCAGGGACACGGGTTGGCAGCGGCGATCAGCATGAAATCCGCTGGAAAGGTCGTCGATCGCAAAGCGCGTGAAATTGTGACGACGTTGTCTTCCATTGGTTGACGCATCACCTCGAGCGTCTTGCGATTGAATTCCGGCAACTCATCGAGAAACAGGATGCCGTGGTGCGCCTTGCTGATTTCGCCTGGCGCCGGCGGGTTTCCGCCACCCACCAATCCGGCATCACTGATGGTGTGATGGGGGCTTCGAAACGGTCGTCGGGCAAGCAGCGGTTGACCCGCCGGAAGCTGTCCAAGTGCACTGTAGATGCGAGTCGTTTCGATCGACTCGGGCGCACTGAGTTGCGGCAGGATCGTCGGAACCCGCTTGGCAAGCATCGTTTTGCCACTGCCCGGCGGCCCGACCATGATCAGATTATGGCTGCCCGCGGCGGCCAGCGTCATCGCTCGCTTGGCCGATTCCTGACCGCGCACGTCACCGAAATCGAGATCGTAGGCGCTGAATTGCTCGAAGAGTTGATCCAAGCGACTCGGTGCCGGGTGGACATCGATCTCGCCGGCGAAGAAGGCGACCGCCTGGGCGAGACTTTCCACTGGGATCACTTCCAGCCGTTCGACCACGGCTGCCTCGTTCGCGTTTTCAGCCGGCACAACGATTCCGCGCAGCGATTGGTTCTTCGCGGCTTCGATGGCGATCGACAAGGCGCCTTTGACCGGTCGCGTCATTCCCTCGAGTGCGAGTTCGCCGATGATCGCGTACTGTTCGAGACGCTCGGCGGCGAGTTGACCGCTACCGGCCAGCACGCCAAGGGCGACCGGAAGATCGAACGAAGCCGCTTGTTTGGGCAGGTCCCCTGGGGCAAGGTTGATCACCACGCGATCCTGGGGGCGAATAAAGCCGCTGTTGACAATTGCTCGTTCGACGCGGTGGGTGCTTTCTTTGACTGCCGCATCAGGCAGCCCTACCAGGATCGTCTTGGGCATCGCTGCGGGCGAAATATCGACCTCCACATCGACCGGCATCGCCTCGATGCCCAGCAGGGTAAACGTCTTCAATCGTGCAAGCATGATGGAGTTGCCCCAGTTACCAACACAGAGTGATCATCGCCCAATCCCCCAGCACCCAGTGCCCAACATTTGTCCACGTACGAATCGTGACAACCGTCCACGCATCCCGCAAGCCGGGGGTCTTCGCCATTTCATCGGCCGTTTGCCCGATAATGCTGGGTTGAGTCAGCAGGCAAGCTGTTAGCGTCGATTGAGAATGCGTCGACCTTTCGACACCGCACAGGTGCAACGCGATGGAGCTGAATTCGAGAGCGAAAGCGCTCGCCGAAATCGACGAAATCTGTGATCAGTACGAGCAGGCGTACAGGCGCGGCGAACTGGGTGAGCCGGACGACGAGTTCCATGGCGGCCTGAACATCTGGCTTGAAAAAGTACCAGCCTCGTCGCGTCACGTATTGTACGAAGAACTTTGCTCACTCTGGATCGAATTAGAAACGGAGCAGGCCAATCCGCAAAGCACGCGGCGCACCGCCCTCGTCGCGATCATCGAGTGTCCAACTTTTGACGCCCTTTCTTCGGCGGCGAAACTTACGCTGGCAGCTCGTTTGACTTTGTCTACGGCGGCGGCCGGCTCGGTGATCATCCGCGGCGGGGAACCGTCCACGGGCCTGTTCCTCATGACTAGCGGAAAGGCCAATGTCATGAGCGTGGATGTCGATGGCGGACCGCACATTGACCACAGCGAAGCCGGTTCGGTCTTCGGTGAGATATCGATGATCATGGGACGCGCGGCATCGACGGATGTGATCGCAGAGACCGATGTTGAATTGCTCCATCTATCGCCGCCGGCCTTCGAGGAGGTCCGGCGTCACCACCCCGAGGTCGAAGTTTGCCTGAGTCAATTGACGAGCGATCGATTGGGCAGTCGATCAATCGACGCGCTGTGTGGAAAGACGCTCCGAGGCTATCGATTCCTCCGGTGCCTGGGGCGGGGAGCGATGGGTGTCGTTTACGAGGCGCAATCGGAAGCGGACGACGCGAAATGCGCGGTCAAGATGCTCCGCTATCGCTTCATTTACGATCCGGAAACCGTGACACGTTTCGATCGAGAAGCCGAGTTGATGCGGCGGCTCGATCACCCCAACATCATTTCAATTCGCGATCACTTCGTGGAGTACCGGACGCGGTTCATCGTCATGGATCTGTGCGATCGCAGCGATCTTCGGCAATGGATGCAGCACCATAGTCCTCTTGATGAGGCCACCACGCGTGCAATCGTTGGTCAAGTTGCTGTTGGACTCTCACATGCCCACCAACATGGCGTGTTGCACATGGATCTGAAGCCCGCAAATTTGCTGATTGACAGTGCGGGCGTCGTCCGGATTACCGATTTCGGTCTCTCGCGGTTGCTTGGACTCGAAGATGCGGAAAAGATTTTCGCCGGTACGCCTCCTTACATGTCACCCGAGCAGTTGACCATGTCGAAAGTCGGTCCATCGAGCGACTGGTATGCGCTGGCCTGCATCGCATACGAGTTGCTGGTCGGTCGACGGCTCTTCTCGGGCGACGATCGCAGTGTGCTACAGGAGGAAAAACTCCGAGCGGCGGCGGCGAATTGGCCGAATGTACCGGCGAGCGATGAGTTTCAACGACTCGTGCAAAACTTGTTGCATCCCGATCCGGACCGTCGCGTTTTCAACTCCCACGAAGTAGTCTCCTGGGCGCGGCCGGTACCCGAATTGAACTCAACTTGTAACTAGAACAGGAATGAAACGATGCCAGCCTTCGATGAATCGGTAACGCACTGGATCGAAGGAATGAAACAGGGGCACGATGATGCCACCGCGCGCCTTTGGGAACGATACTTCGAGCGACTCGTGAATCTTTCCTCGCGCAGGCTTGGTGCCGCACCACGTCGAATCGCCGATGAAGAGGACGTCGCGGTGAGTGTTTTCGAGTGCCTTCGCGAGGGAGCCGCAGCGGGACGATTCGAACGTCTCGAAGGCCGCGACGATCTCTGGAAACTCCTCACGGCGATGGCCCGCATGAAAGCGGTTGATCAGATCCGTCACCAAACGGCGATCAAACGGGGCGGCCGCGACGTCCGGGGCGAATCAGTTTTCCAGGCTCCGGGGGGCGAAACGACGCGCGGGATCGATCAGATTTTCCAAGATGATCCGACGCCGGATGTGCTGTTGAGCATGGAAGAACGAATTGGTTCGCTGTTCGAAGCATTGCCGGATGAAACGCCGCGTCAAGTCGCCCGCTTGCGATTGCAAGGATTCACCAACCAGCGGATTTCCGAGCAGCTAGGAATTTCTCTCCGATCGGTCGAACGCAAATTAAGCCTGATACGGGAGGTCTGGTTGTCGATGCTCGAAAACGACGCCGAATGAATTTTCCAACGCCGGTTGTCGTAGCGAAAGTCGTCGAGAGTATCGGCAAAACCAGTCGTCGCAGCGCAAGTCGTCACGAGTTTCGGCCAAACTCGCTGGCGCTGAAAGTCTTGACGACCTGCGCTACGTCGGAGGCGGTTCAATACCTTTGTTTGGACGAATCTTAGGCGGGCTCGCGATGTTTGGGATTTGCGCTGGCTTGTTGGCTCGCCGTCTGTACTATGATTCGTGCCTCCGTTCCAATGAACCTTTTTCCACTCCACTGCGTCGTTGGCCGGCATGGACGAAATCACACCAGGAGATGACGGCGAATGTACGGCGGTGGCTGTGCAGGCTTCGCCCTCGAGCGTCGCGCCACTGCTGGACCAGCCGGCCGACTTGCCAGGGCCGGCGCTGGAAACCGTCACCTTGCCGGCGCTTCGCCCGCCACTTGGGATCGTCGCAGCTTCCGTATTCGGCGGGATTGCCGCGATCATGTACACGGCAGCGAACGTCGCGCTGCGTTATTGCATCAGCGTCGATCCGTTTCTGGTATCGGCTGTCAAGGCGGCGCCGACGGTGGTTTTTCTCGGTCCGTTTATCGGTTGGATGTGGTATCGGCGACAAACCATTGCGACCAGTACCCGCATGGTTCCAAGATTCATCGTCGCATCTCTGGTGGGGCAACTGGTCGGCAACGCAGCGTTTCAGATTTCGCTCGGAGTGATCGGGCTGGCGGTGTCCGTTCCGATCACGCTCGGTGTCTTGATCATCGGAAGTGCGGTGTTGGGTCGGATTTGGCTTCACGAGCCGGTGCGACCGCGAACGATTGCTGCGATGGTGACATTGATCACCGCGGTGATCGTGCTGTCGCTTCCGGGTGCGACGTTACCGCCCACGCAATCGTCCACGCCGCTGCCGATATGGATGGGTGCCCTTTGTGCCGCCGCGTCCGGCGCAGCTTACGCGGTGTTCGGAGTAGTGATGCGACAGACATTGACCGGAGGTTTGTCGGCGCCGGCGACGATGTTGATTAGCGGAGCGACGGGAACGGTTTCGTTGTGGTCGATCACGATGATTCGGATGGGATGGGATCCGTTGACAATGATCGCCGCCGAGCAGTGGGGGATGATGGTCTCGGCAGGCGTTTGCAATTTCACCGCATTCGTTGCGCTGTCGCTTTCGCTGAAGTCACTTCCGGTGGTGGCGGTGAACTTGATCAACGCATCACAGGTTGCGCTCGCGGCAGTGGCCGGAGTGCTGCTGTTTGCCGAGCCGGTGACCGCACCGTTGGTGATCGGCATTCTGTTGACCATGGTCGGGCTGGCAATCCTTGCCCACCGCGTAAAACGATCGCCTCCCGCTACCGCACCGCTCGAGCTTAGAAAAGTTCGTTGATCGCAGCGTCGGTGGAGGCGGGATCCGATGGCGTGTCGATGCCCGCATCACCAGCGCCACCGAAGAGCCGCATCACGGCGACCTGGTCGAACCGACTTTGCGCGCCTTCGGTTGCCACACCGATCTGTCCATCATCGATCGGTCCATCAAAAGTATGCTGGAGCTTTTGCTGGCCTTCGACCAGCAGCGTCAGCGTGTTGTTCTCGATCCACGCCTGCATTTCGTAAGCCGGTCCTTCGCCGATGATTTCGTCGAGTGCGGCGACGTCGATACGTTGGCCGTCGACGAACTCACCGAGCACCCAGCGATCGCCGGTAGCGTCGGCACCGGTGAACTTGAAATCAGTGGGGGAGTGATAATCAAAGACAATGAAGCCATTGTTTTCGAGTCCCGGCAACGCGTCGGCACGCACGGTTGCGTACATTCGCGTGGCCGTTCGATCGGGGAGAGCGGACTGGTCGAGGACTGCTATCGCCAAACCGTTCTCGCCGGGCGAAAGATGAAGTTGGCCCGCAAGTCGGTCCGAGACACCAGAAACCGTTTCGAATGCTCCGTCATCCTGATTGTTGAAATTCACCGAGTAGACGAGCGAAGTGTCGCCGTTTTCAATCGCTGCTTGCTCTGCGGCGATTGCCTCTTGCAGTGCCAGCTCAGCGGCCACAAGGACTTGATTGGCTGCGTCGGCTTCCTGGTTCAGCCGAAGTGCTTCGGCGGCGGATGCTTCGGCGTCGGTGGCGGCGAAGTCGGCTTCGGCGCGGGCGTCGGCGGCAGCGTGGGTGGCTGATTCAGCCGCGGCGGATGTATCCGTCACCTGCTGGGCCAGCAGGTCTTGCTGTGCCTGGAGTTCGGGAAGTTGAAGCTCGGCAGCGTCGAGGGCAGCCTGGTTCTCTTGAATGCTTAACGTGGCCGCGTCGAGCGTGACACGAGTGTCATCAATTGATTGCTCGATTGAGGCGACGCTCTGCTGGGCATCGCTCAGACTCTGATCGATTTGGTCGGCGACTGATTGAGCGGCAGCCAATTCGTCGCTGATTTGCTGAAGCTCTTCGAGTGCGGCAGCCGCGATCTCCGCAGCCTCCTGCGCTGCAACTTCTGCGTTCTGCGCTGCCTGATTCGCTTTCCTGGCTGCCTTTTCTACAGCCCGGCGAATTGATTTCTTTTCGTCTGCCGAGGCTTCGACAAGGGCATCGGCTTCGTCGGCAGCGCGACGTGCCGACGCGGCAGTTGCTTCTGCGTCGTTGCTTGCCGCAACCGCGGCATCGGCATTTTGCGTGGCGTCGGCGTACAGCTGCGGCAAATCGCCAAGCGATTGCAATGCTTGTTCGTGCTGTTGGATCAGATCGACAACGTTGGCCTCTGCATCGGCCAGAGCAACGGTAAGCGATCCGAGGCTGTCGGCGGCCGACTGTTGGTCGAGCATCGCAGCGTCGATTGTCGACGAAGCGAGTTCGATGGTGGAAAGTGATTCGGTTACGGCAGCCGTCACATCAGCGTGCGCGGCGACAGCCTCGGCGACCGCTGCATCGGCCTGGGCGCTGGCCGATTCGAGTGCGACCGCGTTTATTTCTGCGGCATCGCCGGCAGCGGCCGTCTGGTCGGCGAGATCCGCCGCCGCCGCCGCAGCCTCGTTGGCCAGATTCGCTGCCGTGACTGCTTCGTCGTACGCTTGTTGGGGCTCGGGTGCAAGTGTGTCCGAGTTGTCGAAGACGTGGAACTCAGTGAAATGCGTATAGGCGTACTGGTTCGCGAGACCCACGTCACCCTGGTCGAGTGGACGAGCAAAGTCATGCTTGACGCGCATCACACCATCGGCCGCGAGCGCCACTTTGGTCCCATCGATTGCAACTCGCAAGTCGTAAACTTGCCGCGGTTGTATGTCCTCGGTCAACGTGGCCAGGTCGTTGAACGCACCGTCAAAGTGACCGATGACCCATTGGTTATCGGTCAACCGCAATCCAGCGTAGACAAAGTCGTTTTCGTTCTTGTAATCGACGACGACAAAGCCGTTGGCAAAGGTATGTTCCTGGACGGTTTTAGCTTTCACTCCAATTTCGTATCGTCCGCTGGTGACTGTTCCGGTTTCGATGACCGTCAACCCCGCAGCAGCGTCGAGGCTGTTTCCGGCAAGTTCGTCCTGGGTAACGTCCCACGTCCCGGTGACCGGTGAGATTGATTCGGTCCAAGCTGTGGATTCCACCGATGGAGTAACATTCAAGTCGATGTACATTCGGTCTTCGACAACCGATTCGTTTCCGAAGTAGCGGATCGCGACAACCGCGACGCGATTGTCGATCAGATCCAATTGCCAGCCCCCATCGAGTCCGGGGTGCGACACGCTCTGTCCGCCGGCGACTGTCTCGTCGACCGGATCTCCGAACCGTCCATCGGTGTAATCGTAGGAACCGATTTCGGCTGCGCCATGCTCGCGTCGCACGTACGACTCGAAAGCGACGACGCCGTCTTCGGGAGTCGCGGTGTCGCCCATCCGGTATTGAATCCCGGTGACCTGCAGGGTTTCGCCCTGGTACATGTCGATTGAAACGGACGCTTGTTCGCTTGTGAAGTATTCGCGATCTCCGACCGTCACCCACATGCCGGTGATGTCTGCAAGGGGCGTCGGATCGAGGCCAACATCTCCGGCCAGCAATTGCCGTGATTCAAGGGTTTGAAACCGCAGCAAGCGAAGATTCGAGCTCGAGCTTGACCGATTGGATTTCGTCCGAGCTTTACTTAACCGACGGCGTTTTTTTCCGGGTCGCATGAGTCAGCTGTGCTTTGATTTTTTATCGATCTAGAGACATGTCGCCGCGGCAAGGGGAATGCTCCTTGCGTGGGGCGGACAACAACACGGCGGATCGATTTTGGGGCGTGAAAGTAGGTGAAAAGGTCGGTTTCCCGCCTGGAAAGGAGGGTGTTCCGCTTGAACCCTATGTCACCGTTTCGCGAGGTGCCGCGGAAAAAAACCAAAAAAAGGTCTGATCCGGGTAGGCCGGGTAGGGCTTGGACGAGATCCGCGGCGCGGAACGAAAGCGATGTCCGCGGCGCG
>JAHELS010000115.1:0-6260 GCA_024644085.1 Rhodopirellula sp. | reverse complement strand
GAAGATGACAGGCGAGGTCGCGCCGCGAGACTCAGACTCGCGTCAGCTTTGTGACGCGTCCCGTGCTGACCCACTCGGCGACATAAATGTTGCCTTGCAAATCGAAGCAGGCGTCATGCGGATGGACGAACTTCCCTTGTTGCCACTTTTTCGCGTCCGTTCGAATCGTGAAACCGCCGGCCTCTTTGTCGGCCAGCACACGGTCTCGGTCGTCGCCAATCGTGGCCACGGTGTTGTGGTTTCGGTCCAGCAGCGACACGCGCGCGACCAGCTCGGGTACGAGCATCAAGTCATCGCGGGTATCGATGTTGGCGGGCAATCCGAATCCATCAACCGTTTTCCTGTATTCACCCTCGAGCGAGAAGAACTGCAACTGGTTGTTGGCGCGGTCGGCCACGACGATTTCGCTGTCGCCGCCTGCGCGCGAATCGATCCACAGGCCGTGAGGCAGATTGAATGATCCTTGACCGGTGCCGACGCCGCCAAAACAGGAGAGCCAGTTACCGTCGGCGTCGTAACGATGGATGTAATAGGAACCATATCCGTCGGCCAGAAGAAAGCCGCCTTCGGGAAGGAACGCAAAATTGGTCGGCATGAACCGGTCGCGTCCCCAGATCTTTCTAGGGTTGCTGGCCTCGCCCGAAGCGTAGTGTCCGCTTTGCGTTGGCGCGTATTGCTGCCACACAATTTCGCCATCGAGTGTCAGTTTCGCAATCGATTTAACCTGCTGGTACGCCGCGACGTACAAGTATGGCGTGCCCTCTTCGACATTGACTTCGAGCCCATGACCACCCCCTTGAAACTGGTGTCCAAATGCGCGGATGAATTTGCCTTCGGAATCAAACACGAAGATCGAAGGGTGATCGGTCAAATTCGCTTTGCCTTCGTGGATCACGTACAAATTGTTGTCGGGATCGACCGCGACGTTGTGGGTGGTTTGCCACGAAAATCGATCCGGCAGCTGTGGAAAAAGATGTTGGCATCGAAACTTGAAGTCCCCAGCGCCAATCACCTCCTGCGCCTCAGTCCGTTTGCTGGTCAAGATGGCCGGTGCGGTCAGCGCGACAGCGGACGAAGTCAGAAAAGTGCGGCGATTGAGGGGTAAGGACATGGAATCCACGTGACATTGAAGGGGGGAGGGAAGGGTGACGCTGATTTATAGCCCATTGAAATCACTGATTTCAACTTTCGGCCTACGCCTGATGCAGTTATGACCTCGCGTCGGCGTCATTCTTTCGCCCGTTTCACGGCATTGTCGAGATCGTCCATGAATTCATCCCGCTCGCGAGGCGAGAGGATATGTCGTTTCTTTCGGGTGATCACGAGGACACGCCGCATTGATAATGCGGGTCCACTCAGCAGTGTGCTGGAACGCTCGATCCGCTCGATCTGGTCCAACGGGACCTGGTAACAGACGAGTCCACAACGGATCGACAAAGCATCGTCGAGAATCGTGCACCGACAGGGAAGCGTCAGCGCGACGGTTATCACGGTCACCGTGACCCCGGTACCAAGCAGAATCAGGGCATCGCCGTTTTTGCCAATCCACAACATGTAGGCGCCCAATACCGCAGCAATCGCCGGCGTGACCATCAGCATCACAGCGATCCACGCGTCGACGCCCGATTCGTAGACGGTCGGACGCCGAGGCATTTTTTGTGTCCTCGCTTTCAATCAGCTGCTCCCCTGGGATTCAAATCGTTCAATCGCTTGCCCGCCGCTTCTCTGCGGCGCCGGAGCGCTTCGACACGCTGCAACGCCAGCGGGGGAATCAGCACGCTGATCGTTATCGCCGCAAGGATAGAAATGATCGGACCGATCCATTGCAGCGGTGCACTGTGTGGTTGCCCGATCAGGGTGACCGCCGTACCTCCGTGAACCCAAAGCGTTTGTGGGATCACGGTAATGGCCGCGGCTAACAGGAACGGCCCAATCCGACTGCCGCTGGCCCCCATCGCGTAGCTGATCATCGTGGTCGGAACCGGTGCCAGACGAACCAGCAAGTGAAAACGTAAACCGGCCTCGGATGCCATGTCGCGAACGGCGCGGAGCAGAAGGCTGCGGTTGGATTGTCCCGCGGCCGCCAACTTCAGCTCGATGGATTCATACAGCCACCAGCGGCCGATCGCGTAGTTCAATGCGGCCGCCATGACGGCAACGATCAACAGCAGAAAGCTACCCAGCGCGGTGCCAAAGAGCACGCCGGCCGTTACGGAGACCGCGGTCTTGGGAACCATCAAGGTCATCGCGGCCACCGCTGTGAAAACGAAAACCAGCGGCGCCCAGGAACCTGCGGCATTGAGCCATTGACGAAAGTCACTTACGTTCCACCCGCTCATTACCAAAACCACGCCGCCTGCGATCAGCGTTAGCGGCAGCAAGGCCCGCCAAGGGTGATGTGTCGGTCTGTCCTCGGCAACGGACGATTCGTTGTACTCTTGCACGTAATTCTCAGTCTCTTGCCCACGCGATTCTTGAACGTGCATCATACTGAGCCCACTCGCAGGGCGAGTTCCACCACGCTGATCCTTGCGACCGGCCTCTATCAATCCCCTATTATGTCAATTCAATCACTCCCTGGGCCCCTCATCGAATGATTCTCTCGTCGTCCGCCCGTGGCGGTGCATCGCCGTGGGCCCGAAGCAATCTTCGCCGCAACCCGTTTGGCGAATTGACCCGCCAGGAGCGCGCCGAATTGGCAGTGGTCGACGTCGATGCGATCGCCGCTCGCGTGAGCAAAAGTTTTTCGGCGGTACAGTTGATCGGGGATTGCGGTCGCGGAAAAACGACGCGGATGTTGGCGCTGGCGAATCGATTGCAGAGGGCGAGTTACGTCTATCTCAGCCAGGACGGACCCTGTCCGCCGATCGCCGAAGGCAATCCCGTATTAATCGACGAAGCGCAGCGGTTGCCCCGCCGCGTTGCACGCTGCGTTCTGCAATCCGGTTTGCCGCTTGTGTTGGCGACCCATCGAGACATGGGTCGGCTGTTGCGGCGATTTCGCTATACAGTTCACACCGAGGAAATCGGCCGAGGCAACACGCCCGAGTTAGTTTGCCGATTGCTCAATCGCCGCGTCGAGGCGTCAAGATTGACCGACGGCCCGTTGCCCGAGTTGTCGCTAGCCCAAACACGCCGCCTCGTTCGGCGATTCGGCAGCGACATTCGAGGCATCGAAGCCTACCTCTACGAGGAAGTCCAAACCCAGGTGGCCAAACATGGCGAAGTGCGATTTGTCAATTGAACTCGATGATGCCGGAAAAGATTTTGCCGGTGGCGACAAGATCACGGGGGTCGTGCGCGTGCACGTTGACGCGGATGTTCGCTGCAAGGGTCTCGAAGTCAGCAGCGTTTGGCGAACACATGGTCGAGGCAACATCGCGACGGGCACGGCTGGTTCGCTAACCGTGTTTTCCGGCGAGTGGCGAGCGGGCGAGAGCCCCGAGTATCGATTTGAATTGCCCGTCGCCAATTGGCCCCCCACCTACCATGGTCATTACCTGAGTATCGATCACTACGTCGACGCCCGCGCAAAAATACCCTGGGGATTCGATCCCAAGGCGTCCGAGTCGTTCGTGATGCGGCCCAGAGGGATACCAGAGCAGGCGACTGATGCCAGAAGTCCGACTGAGATCAAAGGCATCTTCGGATGCATCGCGTTGGTCATATTCTTTGGATTCGCGATCGGCTTGATCGTGATGCTGATGGCTGCCGGACCCTTCGTGTTGATCTTCCTGGCTTTTCCGTTGCTCGGCGGCGTTTACTGGTTCATTCGTTCCTTTCTGCCAAAGTACCTGCTTGGTGACGTCGAGTATCAGTTGCTCGCCGATCATGTGTCGCCCGGTGCCTCGGTAACGGGCGAGTTGGTCGTGCGGCCGCGCAAGAATGTCTCCATCAATGGGATCACATTGCAGTTTCAAGCGCGCGAGCAATGCGTCAGCGGCAGCGGCAGCAATCGGACCACGCACAAGAACGTCCTTTTCGAGAATACCACGACGTTGCAAGCCGCCACGACATTGACAATGGGGAAAGAACACCGCTTCAATTTCGCTATCGAGATTCCAGAAAACGCTCCTTACACCGTTGACCTCGATGACAACGAGTTGATTTGGAGTGCCGCGTTGCGGGTCGACATTCCCCGCTGGCCCGATTGGACCAAGGAATTGCCGATTCACGTCGTGCCTTCGGGCGAATTGGTGGTCTCCGACGATGCCGGGGTTGTCGTCGGCCCTGCTCGCGAGATCGACGCTTCCACGCCGCTCGCTGCATCGCCGAGGCAAGCGGAACTCTACGACGACGGAATCACGTTCGCCGAAACGGCCAACCACCTATGGTCAGTTCGCGATCACCGTGACCAGGTGGAATCGCTGGTCGAAGCAGTATCGGGATTGACGTTCGAGCTCGATGCGGTGGTCGAGCGTCGATTGCTCTATGGTGGTGACGACGACCCGCATGTCTACAAGGATGGCTATGCGGTGTGGGCCCATTACGTCGATCCTCCGCTACCGATGGTGCTTTACGTGCCCCACGAGTTGGCAGATGATTTCGAGCACGCGGGCCGAGAAGCCTGGCGGGGCCGGGGCACCGTTGTCGGCTGGGATTCGCTGCACGGCCGCTTGCAAGTGAAACTCGAGCGGGACCAGTGAACCGCCGACCATCCAACAAGCGGCATCCTTCTCAATGTTCGCTCCGATGTCTAAACTCGCGGCGACAACCTTCGCGATTTGCAACGTGCCGCCCCCAGTGATTCGGAAATGCCCTCTCCGCGTGTTTTGATCCTTCGTGCCCCCGGAACCAATTGCGACGAGGAAACTGCGTTCGCCTTCGAGCAGGCTGGAGCCATCGCCGAACGCGTGCACGTCAATCGTTTGATCGAGAATTCTGCGCTTCCCGACCGGTACCAGATTCTTTGCATTCCCGGCGGCTTCAGCTACGGCGACGACATTGCGGCCGGCCGAATTCTCGCCACCCGGCTTCGCCAGCATCTGGCCGGCATGGTCGATGCGTTCGTGCATGGCAATGGCGATCGGTTGGTGCTGGGGATTTGCAACGGGATGCAAGTGTTGATGCGGCTTGGCGTGTTGACCGACGGCGTCGCCCAGTCAAACGGCGCCGCTGCCACGTTGACGTGGAACAATCATGGTCGATTCGAGGATCGCTGGGTCCACCTCGTCGTTGACCAGACACCTTGTGTATTTCTAAAAGACGTTGACCGAATGTACTTGCCGATGGCGCACGCCGAAGGAAAGTTTGTCGCGGCGCACGCATCAGTCCTCGAGCAGTTGGCCCAACAGGGACGCCTTGCGCTTCGATACGCACGTGAAGGGCAGGGGAGTGTGGAGAACGAAATTCTGCCGTTTCCCGACAACCCCAACGGAGCCGATGCAAACGTTGCCGGCGTGTGTGATGCCTCCGGACGCGTGTTCGGTTTGATGCCGCATCCCGAAAGGCACATCGATCCGACCCAGCATCCGCATTGGACTCGTCGCAAGGAACAACCCGAGTGCGGCGATGGGATGGCGATGTTCACAAACGCGGTCGAGTGGTTTGGCTAAACGCAGTCGCGTTCAATCAAGATGAACGCTGCAGGCATCGTTTTCACATGATTTGCCGGCCAGGCGGTAACGACGCTTGGCGATTTGCGCGTAGATCCAACGCCACAGTCTCGCCGAACCGGGAATGTGCAAGATCGGCGCCGCGATCCAAAGTGTCGGCAACCTGCGAGAAAGGTACCTGACCGCGTCGGCGCCCCCATGGCGGCGATCGCGTGAATCGATCACGTACATCTGCTCCATCAATTGCTGATGCGTCAAATCGGGGTACCTTTCTCCCACACGCGGATCGTGAAGTGACAAGAAAGTGAGTCGATTTCCGCAACAGTCCAGCCGATGGAGAGAGGAGACCTGGCTGCGACAGAAATTGCACTCTCCGTCGTAAATCACGACGTCAGCGTCTTTTCGAGAGTCTGGATCAGGCAAATCATTGCGGCGAAGCATCGAATTCTCGCTCAAAAAAGGGAATTTTCGCCCTCAGTCTCTGGGGCGATTGGCCCCTATACTTATCATACGACACCAATACCGGTATTTCTGAACCCTGCCGGGGTTGAAATACCTCTCATCAAACCGTCGAAATCGCCTTCAAGTAACGATAACTCCGTAGCACGATCCAGGATCGCGGACATGAACCGAATTGAACGTAAAGTCCAAATTGCCCGTCGTCGCGTCATCCTCGGACGATTTGGTCGGGCGCTTAGCTTTTCA